>CAZWXO010000192.1:0-4203 GCA_964637885.1 uncultured bacterium | reverse complement strand
ACATCGCAGGATCCTCCATCGCTGGCAGCCTAATTAATACAGGCTCTGTTGCTGGCAATAACTTCGCAGTAGGTTTAGTGTCCTCTGCCTTGGGGGGAGGGATTACCAATAGCGGTACATTGTCAGGAGCGAATAATGGCCTTGAGATACAAAGCTCTTCTTTAGATGGTTTTATTAATAGTGGATTAATTCTTGGACTTGCCAATAATTCGTATAGCGACTCAAGTAATGAGCAGGTTTATGTCTCAGGAGACCCTGGTTTTGGATTAACTTCCTTAAATAATATAATTTTAGGATCTTATAACAACAGTGGGCTTATTCAGGGATTTGGGGGTGCGGGAAATATTGAGGCCGCACATGTATACGGCTCCTCCATAACCGGTGCAAGCCTCATAGCATTTGGTGGAAATGGCATTGGAGGGGGTCTCTACGAGGATAGACTTACTGAAAGTGGGCTGATAAATACCGGTTCAGTTATTGGTGTAGCTGGAAATGTTAGTATCCAAGGCGTTCTTACGCAGGCTATTGACCCATCCCCGCTTGATGGTAGGCTGGATGTACTTGCTTATGGTGGTATTGGTTTAGGCATCGACGTTGAAAGAAGCACCAGCGCTAGCAGTATTAATAACCAGGGCCTGATTCAGGGGGTTGGGGGAAATGTTAGTACTGATGTCACGTATATCAACTCCAGCTTATCTACAAGCCTAAGTCATTTCGCCTCTGGTGGAGAAGGCACTGGAGTTGCTCTTGAATTTTCAGATCTTTCAGAGGTAGTTAATTCTGGAATCATCCGTGGGGTAGGGGGATCTTCTCAGGCAACGATTACTGAGTCGGAACCCTATGCTTCGACTAATCTAATGGTACAGGGCGGAGACGGGACTGGCTTAAAAATTACAGACTCGCTCGTTAATCGCAATATTGAAAATTCGGGCTTGATTGAGGGTTGGGGCGGATCAGCAGCCGCTAGCAATACTTCGACAACAGTTCAAGGCGGTATTGGTGCTGGCGCATGGCTGAGGAGTTTTAACGATGCAGATAGCCCTGTTGTAGGCACATCAATCGCAGGTTCTATTATAAATAGCGGAACTATTCAAGGGTTTGGTGGTAGCGTTAGTGGCGGCGCTCTTGCAAATGGGGGCGATGGATTTGGAATACTTTTAGGGGGCTTTGATACCACCACCTCTTTTGCGGGAGGTGTCATAGTAAGTCAAGGAATTACCAATTCTGGATTATTACAGGGCAATGGCGGGCTTGCTGCGGGTGCTAACGCAATTTCAGGTAATGGCTATGGAGTTTTTATTACATCGAACTCTGTGGTGGAGAGGGGTATTTATAACTCAGGAACAATTACTGGAAATTCTGCTGCTGGCCTCTATTTATCGAATGCCACTATTAATGGAGGGATTAATAATATTGGCTTGATTGGTGGTGGCAATCAAGGCATTGCAATTAACGAAAGTTCGCTAGTAACAGGTGGCATCAATAACTCTGGAACTATCAGCGGGGGATTGCATTCTATTTATCTCGATAACACTAGCACCTTATCTGGCGGAATTAATATTGCAGGAACTTCTGCTGCATTGATAGGGGACCTTAGCGCAAGTTCGTCAACATTAAATATTCAGTCTGGTGCAATTTTTGGCAATATTAATGCTATTGATGTAGGCAGTCTTAATATAGAAAGTGGGGCTATTTTTAACTTGTCGCAGGGGCCTAGCACTACTTATGGCTCAGCAATTGCGGGTGCTTTATCGGTTGCGAGTGGTGTTCAAGTGATCGATGGCGTAAGGAACGCAGGGACGCTAGCAGTAATTGCTGGGCAAAGCCCTACAATTACTGGTAATTACCAGCAAGAAACTAGAGGCGTTTACCAAACACAATTGGTTTCTGCCAATAGTTATGGAAAATTGAATGTAACAGGCGCCGCGACTTTAAATGCTGGTTCAGTCATTAACGTGAATGCGGTGAATAGTCCCTTTATAGCAAATCAAACTACCCTTTCGGGAATTTTAAATGCGGGCAGTTTGACTGCGGGATCAACATCTAATGTCACTGTTACTGATAATAGCAACTGGTTAGAGTTTATGGCAAGTTCAGCCTCTAATCCCAACAGCTTAGATTTAATTGTTACGCAGTCATTAAATATGGTTACAGCTGTGGAGCAGAACAATAACCCATCTGCAATAGGGTCCGCTACTGTATTGCAAGGTTTTTCTGCAAGTCCTTCCGTAGCTATGCTAGGTGTTGTGACAAGACTGTATGAGCAGCCAACAACTTTAGCGGTGTCAAACGCCATCTCTCAAACTGTACCGGCATTAGCGGGCGCTGGGTCCTTGATTGCTGCGCAAACTCAGCAAAACTTAAATCAAATTATGCAAGGACGACAGAACCAATTGCGTGGGCTTTCATCTGGTGAGGAATTTATTGGCAACCGACATGCTTGGATGAGGGGTTTTGGTAGTTGGGCTAGCCAAGGAGATGTGAATAATGTATCTGGATATAAAGTCAACACTGGTGGTTTAGCAATTGGCATTGATCATGCGCTGTCACCCAAGGCAAATATAGGTGCCGTTTTTGCATTTGCCAATAGCAGTGTGAATAGCAATAGCTCGGCTGCTCCAAGTAGTATGACAATAAACTCGTATCAATTAGGGGCTTACGGTGACTATTCTTTGCGTCAGAATTTGCAAATCAACTACCAGCTCGATTTTGGGTTAAATAATAATAAGGAATCTCGAAACTTATCTGCGTTTAATGGCGCTCCAGGCGTAAGCTCTAGTTCTAGCGGCGTTAATGCTAACGCAAATTACAATAGTTATGTTGGTCACCTTGGCGTAGGATTGCGTCAGCTTTACCCAATCGCCCAAACGAGAACTACTTTAATTCCATCTGTGCGGGCGGACTATACCACCGTTCAAAGTAATGGCTACACTGAGACAGGGGCAGGAAGCTTAAATCTAATTGCAAACTCTCAAACCTACAATATGATGGTGCTTGCTGCAGATATGAGGGTTGATCACATGCTTTCAGATAAGCTAAAGTTATCTGCTAATTTAGGTGGTGGCTACAATACCTTAAATAACCAAGTTCAAATGGTTACAGCCTTTCAGGGAGGTGGCCCAGCTTTCACAACGAATGGTTTACAAACCTCACCTTGGCTTTATGGTGCAGGGTTAGGTCTTTCAGGCAGAGTAAGCAAGGATATTGAGTTAAATGTACGCTATGACACGCAGTTCAGTAGCTCAAGCTATAACAACCAAATGCTGAGCGCAAAACTGAAATTCTTTTACTGAGACTAATGGCTGCAGTTAATTACTAAGTCCTTAGACTTCAAAACTTAGCAAACAGTACTATCTAATCAGGGCTAATGCCAGTATCTGGTTCACGGCCTCTTTAAGAAGATCTGCATTTTCTTTTTTCATTAGACTTCCTCCTAACCTTGGATTGATTTCAAGAATTTTTAAATTCCCAGCCGAATTAAATCTGAAATCAATATTGCAGGGGCCATTAAAATTTAGGGGTTTTAATATTCTCTCAAATAGGGTTAATAAGTTTGGGGATGTAGTGACGCGCTCGGTAGACAGCAAGGATCTCTCATTTTTAATTGAATGGGAGTTGATAAGCCCGTAGCAAAGGCAACTAGCCCAATAAATTCGTCCATCTTTGCACACTAAGTGATATACGTATTCCTTGTCACTAATAATGGCTTCCTGTATTAGTATATTTTGATTTTTCCATGGCTCGCATTTAAGATGGTCGACAAGTTCGCTTTCAGTATTAACTAGGGCAATACCATCACTACCATTTTTATTAACTCGTTTGAGTATTGCAGGATAGGATATGGTGGATAGCGTTAAATATCTTTCTGGACAGAATGAGCTAAGACCTATTTCTTGCATATATTTTGCAAAGAGGTCTTTAATTCCTAAGGTACTTATTGTTTTTTCATCGGACGTTAATGAGTAATAACTTTTTGGGCTTTGAATGATATGCCATTCCATTAAAGGCAGAATAACGGTTAAAAATTCAGAATTTCTTGGCTGCGGAATTGGATCATTATTGATATCGTTCCACACTACAACCTCTCTAACATTTGGATGATTAATCCATAGTCTCGCATGGGGTCCTAAGGCCTCCATCCAATCACTTGCCCAAGTGCCGTAGATAATAACTCTCAATGAGCTAGTGATATTTCGAAGCATA
>CAZWXO010000191.1:3911-4203 GCA_964637885.1 uncultured bacterium | reverse complement strand
CATTCTGCGAATTGTCCATCTTCACAGTGACTATTCCCTCCATGGAGTGGCCACGCCTGCCCCGGGCTCGTGTATAGTGCAGAGGTGGGAAAGTTGAGTTAACAATTAATAATTGCGGAGAGAATTGGGGCAATTCTTCAATTATTTAAAAAATTGGGGAAAAGTTTGTTTTTGCGACCTAATTTTAAACCTTCCCCATTAACCTCGTTGACACGTAAAAAGGAGCGCGGGATCAACTGAACCGGCGCTCCGTTCGTAGTTGTGATGTCTTTCTAGGCGATGGCCACTGCCT
>CAZWXO010000191.1:0-3799 GCA_964637885.1 uncultured bacterium | reverse complement strand
CAGTATCGAGGATGTCGTCCATCGCCGTTGCCACCTGAATGGCCGTAAGGTCCTCGCGACACTCGGGCAGGCGCAGGGTAAAATCTTTGTCGGCAGTGTCGATAAAGACGAGATAAAGTGTTTTAGCCATGGTTGTTCTCCTTTCTCCTAAGATTCATTCAAGGTTAGCGGAACCTTTTTCCGGGAATTCCCCGGTAGATGAATCTTAACGGATGTAGTGGAGAAAGAAAAAAGCCGAAGGTAGAGCCAGGCGCATCCGGTTGGGGAACAAAGCCAGCTTTTAGTAAGTAAATGGCAGTAAAATGGCGCAAGCTGAGTCGATTTATAGCGGAACAACCACCCACGGGCAGCCGCCCTTTAGCCCTCAGCCTTGTCCACAGCTGCCGCCGGAGCTTTGGCCAGCGTCCATCGCCTTGTCAGAATGCCTTCCACCGGCCTAAAGACCAGAGCCTGCTCCGGGCACTGCCGGACACACTCACCGCACAAGATGCATTCGGGGCTCATAATCTCCCTGGTCGGATCAAGGCCGGAGCGACACGCAGGTCGGCACCGCCCACAGGCTGTGCAGCGGTCAGCCTGCCACTCAATGCGGACAATACTATAGCGGTTAAATAGGGAGTAAAACGCCCCCAGGGGGCACAGGCTATGGCAGAAAAAACGGTAAAACCGGACGGCCAGCAGCAAAGTCACCGCCAGCAACAGCAGCCGCCAATAAAAGAGCACGCCGATGGCCTGGCGCAAGGGTGGAATGAGCAAGAGTAGGGGAATCCCAGCCTCCAGCGTTCCCGCCGGGCAAAGATATTTACAGTACCACGTTTCACCGATCCCGACCCCGTAGACGCTTAGGATGGGCAAAAGCAGCACAAAAATCAGCAGAATAAAATATTTGGGGAAGCGAAAGACGCGGGGGAGTCGGCCTTTGCGGCCGGGCAGCTTATGTAGCAGCTCTTGGAAAAACCCGAAGGGACACAACCATCCACACACGAAGCGCCCGAAAATACCCCCGAACAACAGCAAAAACCCCCAGGGTAACAACCCCAGGGAAAAAGGCGCCGAGGCCGCAACTCCTTGGGCTGCCCCAATCGGGCAAGCTCCGACAGCTCCGGGACAAGACCAGCAGTTTAGTCCCGGCACACATATTTTCTTGAGATTGCCACTGTACAGGCGTCCCGTTAGATAGCCGGGGAGCCAGGCATTTTGCCCGACGCTGACAATCAATTGCACCCAGTGACGCCGCATCACCTGCCACCCCCTAACCAATTCCAATGCAGGCGAGGCAAAGATTGATTCCCCGGTTAAAAAGCTGGGGTAGCTCTCCCCGCACCAAACCAAGCGTTATCAAAAGACCGCCGCCAACTGTCAGGAGCAGCCCCGGCGAATATTTAACCCACTTTGTCATCGGTTCGGCGCCCCTCTCTGCCTGACGCATTTTCTTGTGCCCATCATAACACAGCCCCACCGGATACTAAAGCACCACCTTAGCGGTGGCGCCTAGCTCATAGCTCATAGCTCATAGCTCATAGCTCATCGATATTTTATTCGTAACGCAGAGCCTCAATCGGGTCGAGCTTGGCCGCTTTGCTGGCGGGCCACAAGCCAAAGATAATCCCGATTCCCGCTGAAAACAAAATTGCCACCGCAGCGGACCACCAAGTAAAAAGGGACGGCATGTTTAGCGTCAGCGAGACGAGAAGGACGAGGCCACCGCCCAACAGCAGTCCGATGACGCCACCGATACCGGACAAGACGACCGCTTCGATTAAAAACTGCGTCATGATATCCCGGCGCCGCGCTCCAATCGCTTTACGGAGGCCGATTTCCCGGGTGCGCTCCGTCACCGACACAAGCATGATATTCATAATCCCAATCCCACCAACCAGCAAGGAGATGCCGGCGATTCCACCGACAATGCTGGTGAGAATTCCCGAGACATTGCCGATGGCCGCCACAATGTCGCCCATATTGTTGACCTGAAATTTGTCCGGCAAATAGCGCCTCCCCAGGGACATTTTGATCTGATTGATCCCTTCGTCGATACGGTCGCTGTCCTCGACCCGTGCCCAGATAATCCAGACATCTTCGTTACCCGTCAAGCGTGTCAGAGCGGTGATGGGGATTAAAATCGTATCATCGCCGAGGGACATCCCTGTCATCGAAGCCTTGCCCTTAGCCAACACTCCGACGATCTGAAACTGACTATTTTCGATACGCAGGGTTTGCCCGATGGGGTTTTCCCCTCCAAACAGCTCCTTGACGATATCCTGCCCGACAATGGCCTGCCGTCGCCCGGCAATGACATCCTCGTAGCTGAAAAAACGCCCCGCCGACATCTCGGCGTTGCGGACATAGGCATAATTCTCGTCGACGCCGTAGACGTTGGCGCTGAGTTTCCGCTCGCCGACGTTGGTATTCATCCGCTGATTATTCTCCGTGGAGGTCCGCTCAATCGCCGAGCTTTCCTGGGCGACGCGCCGCACATCCTCCATCGTGAAGGTGATCGGACGCGTTCCGCCGGATTCCCAATTGGGCTGGACCCACAGCAAATTGGAGCCCAGGCCCTCAAACTCACCCAGGACCGCCTGGCGCCCGCCCTGGGCAATCGCCAGCACCGCCACCACCGACGCCACTCCGATAATAACGCCCAGCATCGTTAGCGCCGAGCGCAGCTTGCTCGCCCGCAACCCATCTATTGCCACCCGAAAAGCTTCGAGAAAATTCACATCACACCATCCTTACCCGTTGCCATAAAATCAAAAACCAGAAGGGAAACAGCTTTTACTTGCCGCAAGCGCGAACTGCCCACACCAAACCTCGACGCGGCGATTAGCTAATCACCGCATCCGGCAGTGCCTGCTCCGCCGCATCTACCTCCGCACCTGCCGCCACAGACACTGCAGACACCTCTCCGCCCCCGCAGCCCTCTACCTGATTCGCGGCGCTGGATGAGGCCTCGGCCAGCATTTTGGCCAAAATATCCTGAGCGCTGACCGGGTTATCCACCAGACAATCGCTGACGATCCGCCCATCCCGAAAATGCACATTGCGCTTGGCATGGCTGGCGATATCCGGTTCGTGGGTCACAAGCACGATGGTGACCCCTTCGTCGTTAAGATTCTGAAAAATTCCCATAATCTCTTCCCCAGAGCGGGAATCCAGGTTGCCTGTCGGCTCATCGGCCAGGATTAATTTGGGACTGGCTACCAGTGCCCGGGCGATTGCCACGCGCTGCCGCTGCCCCCCCGAAAGCTCGCTGGGGCGATGGTGCATGCGGTCCGTCAGCTTGACCTTGTCGAGGGCCTGCATCGCCTTTTCCCGTCGCTCCCCTCGCTTCAAGCCTTGGTACAGAAGGGGTTGCTCCACATTCCGCAGCGCGTCCATCCGCGGCAGCAAATTAAAGGTCTGAAAGACAAACCCGATTTGGCGCCCGCGGATATAAGCGAGTTCATCGTCATCCCGCTCAGTCACATCCTCGCCGGCCAGCAGATAACGGCCGCCATCAAAACGATCCAGACAGCCAATGACATTCATCAGCGTCGTTTTCCCCGAACCCGATGGGCCCATAATCGCCACAAATTCACCGGCCTCGACGACCAGATTCACTCCTTGCAGAGCGTAAACCGACAGCTCGCCACTGTCGTAGGTTTTTTGCAAATCTTCTACCCGGATAATTTCACCCAATCCCATCCACCTCTATTTTTTCTTGACCTTGGTCTCCGCAGTCAATGTCTGAATGACGTCAAAGGGTCCGGTGATGACCTCATCACCTTCTGCTAATCCCTCGATGACTTCCATCGAATCG
>CAZWXO010000190.1:1406-4227 GCA_964637885.1 uncultured bacterium | reverse complement strand
AATTACTCGTGTTATTTTTTAAGCAGAAGCTTCCGCTTCTCACCCTGTGACGATTGCTGTTGCTGGGTCAGGTATTTTGTTTCCCTACCTTATTTTTGGGAGCGATTTCTGATGCGGAGCTGAAGCCGCATCTTTTTTTATTAAATTTTTTGGAGGTGAAACGCTATAAGTAAAGAATTCCAAGTCAATGACGAAATTCGCGGCAAAGAAGTTCGCGTTGTTTCTGATGAAGGAGAGCAGCTAGGCATAATGACTGTGCGGGACGCTTTGCGCCTTGCTCAGGAGGGTGGTCTTGATCTGGTGAAGATTGCTCCCAACGCTGAGCCGCCTGTTTGTCGGATTATGGACTATGGGCGGTTTAAGTACGAGCAAAGCAAGATGGACAAGGAAGCCAAGAAAAAGCAGACGATTATCAGCATCAAAGAGATGAAAATGCGTCCTAACATCGAAGATCACGACTACATGACAAAAACTAAGGCTGTGCGTAAATTCTTGGAAGAGGGAGACAAGGTTAAAATGACCATCATGTTCCGCGGTCGCGAGGTCACGCATCCGGAAAATGGTCAAGTTTTGCTGACAAGGGTCGCGGAAGATATGCAGGATATCGCCAATGTTGATAAGCCGTCCAAACTTGAAGGTCGCAACATGACGATGATTTTGATGCCCAAACAAGCAAATCGCAAGAATTAATGACCAAAAGGAGGTTAGGCACATGCCTAAAATGAAGACACACCGTGGCGCGGCAAAGCGCTTCAAGGTGACGGGCTCGGGTAAGATAGTCCGAAACAAGGCTAACAGAAGGCATATTCTCGAAAAAAAAGCAGCGGATCATAAGCGCAAGCTGCGTAAAAGTGGTTTAGTCGATAAGGCAAACATGGCTAATGTTAAGCGGATGTTACCTTACGCCTAAAAGAATTTTTAAAAAGATATGGAGGTGATGTGCCGTGGCAAGAACAAAGCGAGGGATGACCAAGCGGAGGCGGCACAATAAAATACTAAAACTAGCCCGTGGTTATTTCGGGGCAAAGAGCAAGCTTTTCCGTGTGGCAAATCAGGCCGTTATGAAGTCTTTGATGTATGCATATCGCGATCGCAAACAAAAAAAGCGTGACTTCCGAAAATTATGGATTACCCGGATTAACGCTGCTGCTAGAATTAACGGAATTTCCTACAGCCGCATGATGAATGGCTTGAAGCAAGCAGGCGTCGATGTTAACCGAAAAATGCTTGCCGAGCTTGCTGTTAATGACGCCAGTGCGTTTACGCAGTTTGCCGATATGGCAAAAAAGCAGCTGAGTGTTTAACTAGCTGGGTTCTGTTATATTTTTCAAGAATTATTTTTTCTCAAAATTCTTAGTCCGAATCGTAAGATTCGGACTTTTTCATGCCGTGAGCCGCTAGCCATGCGCTTAAATTTTAAGCGCCACATTTTAGAGCAAGACTTTTTCAGATAATATCTTTGATCTTTTTGGTATACTATAAGCGCAGAGAAGGTGAAAATGTTTTGGAAACAATTATTGAATATTTGAGCGTGACCAGCATGTCGAATCAACATTGCCAGCGCGTCAGGTCACTAGCTGATGTCAAAGTCCGCCGTCAGGAAAAAGCATTTATCGTCGAGGGAATGCGTTTGCTGCGGGAAGCTGGCCACAATAATCTAAAACCTGAGCTGATGGTGCTCTCGCAAAGTATTAATGTGGAGGATAAGGATTCGGCGATAAAGGATTTGCTTGTCATGGCAAAAGTGCGTCTTGTCGTCCCCGATGAATTATTACGACGGCTTAGTCCAGCCGATACGCCGCAAGGAATTTTGGGTGTTTTTGAGATACCCGAAGTAGAACCGCTAGAATTATTTGTTGATCGTTTTAAGCATTTTCTGGTTTTAGATCAAATTTCCGACCCTGGTAATATGGGCACATTGTTGCGATCCGCTGCTTCTTTTTCCTGTGGCTTGATCATTACCCCGGGTTGTGCGGATATCTGGTCGCCGAAGGTTGTCCGATCTTCCATGGGCGCTTTATTTAGGCCGATTTTTTGTTATACTGAGGTCGAGGAATGGAGCTCTATTTGCCTTGTGAAGGGTATCGAACTGATGGTGACATCTTCCCAAGGGAAAGACATTCGTCAGCTTGAGATGCACGGACGAAAAGTTGCCTTTGTGATTGGCAATGAGGCCCGCGGGGTCGCGGATTTTTGGCGAGAGCGCTCCAGCCAAACAGTTTCTATTACGATGACCGGACAGATGGAGTCGCTTAATGCGGCGGTGGCAGGCTCAATTGTAGCCTATGAAGTATCGAAAAATTAGCTCAGATCGGATTGGTGCAGATTAATTTTTGCGAATCTGGGCTCCGTCATGCTTTAAGCGGAACACATGGTTGGCTCGGCTCATATAGAGCTTGAGGAGGGGTAAGCGATGTTGACTATGGCCAGAATAAATGCGGCAACTGTAGCGACGACATTTTTTATTGCGATGTTCGGCATGGTTTTCTTTGTGGCAAAGGCCACTGCCCAGGATTACCCCACGCCGGATTTGCAAGAGTTTAGAGTCGGGTCGCATATCGTCACCCAGGCTGCGGTCATCACGATGCCGGAATACAGTTATACTGGAGAGGTTGACGCTTCCGGTCTACCCAGCGGTCTTGGAAGGGCCGAATACCGTCAAGGCGGATATCCTGGAGTATATTACGGGCAGTTTGTGGCTGGCAAAAGACACGGTGTCGGGCAATATGTGGGAGGAGGCGTTACTTATATCGGTGAGTGGAATGACGACGCTCCCAGGGGAAACGGGATTGTCTTTTTCCCTAATGGAAATGTATATAGC
>CAZWXO010000190.1:0-1396 GCA_964637885.1 uncultured bacterium | reverse complement strand
TGTATCGGGGCCCGTGGAGTAAGGGCAAATATTCTAGTTGGGGAACGCTGGTGACCGCTGATGGAAAGGCGGTATCCGCCTGGAGAAGCAATGGCGTTGCGGATAATCTGGCGCGGAAAGAAGAGCAAGCAGTTACAGTTTCGCTGTACGACCTCTCCTCGCAAAATTATAGCTTGAGTGATCGGGTCGGGGAATGGAAATACTTCTCTTTTTTAGATGAAAAGGCTAGGTATTTGGGTAAATTGAGGATTAAAATTGACGAAATGAGACGAAACGGAGTTTTACTGAGCAAGGCAGGGAGAGATGAGTTTATTGGATTATCAGGAGCTTTGTGGCAAACTCGCATCGATATTAGGCGCAGCACTATAGTATTACCCGCTCCATCGGGATTGTCCATAGACCGGCACACGCAATGGGCCCGATATCGCAATATGATGATTTTGTCCAGCGATCGAGTTTGTGCCTATGGAATTTTAGCAATTTCTTTTACGCCTTCGGATGCGTCAGATTATGACTTTATATCAATTTTGCGCAATCCAAGTTTGCCGGAAGAGACGGAAGATTTTGTTTTTGTCGGCGAGTAGCACCGGGAGTGCGGACTAATTGTCTGGGCAGGCACAATATAGCGATGAGGAGGGACCGTGATGAAGGTACTTGCATTTCTAGGAAGCCCGAGAAAACACGGGAATACGGCGCTTTTAATGGAGCATTGTCTGCGGGGTATCAGAGCTGGGCATAGTGAGGCCGTGGTGGAGGAATTCTTTCTCCATGACATGGATATTCATTCTTGCCGTGGATGCAATTACTGCAAAGAAGCCATGCGGGGTTGCGTGATTAAAGATGATATGGTTGCGCTCTATGAAAAAATTAAGACAGCTGATGCATTAATTATTGCGACCCCCGTGTATTGGTGGAGTATGACTGGGCAAACAAAGACATTTTTGGACAGGCTGTATGCGATGGATTTCGAGAAGGATATGATCGGCAAAAAGATGGCGTTGCTTTTGACATACGGCGGGGAATTGCCAAATTCAGGGCCAGAGCTCGTGGAGAAGACGTTTCGGGATATCTGTCATTTCACAGGGATAAATTTCGTTGGTGTTTGCGGAGCCTGCACGGACGAATACATGCCAGTAGCGCAGAACCATGGCGCCCAAGAAGAGGCTCATGCGATGGGGAAATATTTATAGTAGTAAATAGGATTTCGCTGTAACAACTGAAAGAGGGCGCGATTTTTCGTGCAGAGGCACAGGGCTAACTAAGGGGAAGTTAATTTTTATTATGCGGAACCTTATACAGTAAGGCTCCGCATAATAATATATAAATTTTCTAATCTCTGTGTCTTTGCGTCTCTGGGAGCGATAAATTCGTGCTTTATCGTTTTGTTTAGCTCCAA
>CAZWXO010000189.1:483-4255 GCA_964637885.1 uncultured bacterium | reverse complement strand
TAAGCAATACTTGCTGGCTATAATGAGAGAAGTATCGTCTCTGCCAGCTATTCTTGAGCTAAATTCCAACTAGATTGATTATTTGTCCTGCAACCGAAGATTATTAATACTAGCACCTGCAAACGTAGGTGCTTTTTTTATGCCCAAATTTGAATATTGAATCGCTACATGCTTTTTCTGATTTAGGATGCATAAATATTGCACAAGGTGCGAAAAAAATTCGGCAAGGGCACCTGAGTCCCGCATCGCCGGTTTGTCGCCGAAATAGGTGCCTCTAGAGTGGATTAGATGAGGCTAGACGGGGCTAAACGGGAGTTGGGGTTTTTTGAAGTTGAGAACGGTTTTCCGGTGGGCACTTCTAGCACAGTAGACTATGGTATAAAGCCTGCATTGTGTCGTTGGGCTCAAGATTCAACTCTTCTTTGAAAATTCGTTGCACGATAATATAGTGTTCAATAAATGAGTTGCGATCTTTTCGACTAAAAAAAGATTTCAATAAAAGTTCATGAGCAGTTTCATTAAAAGGAAATTTTTCTAAGAGTTTTCCTAGAACATTCTCAGCGCTCACAGCATTATTTCGCGCCATATAATATTTTGCCATCGACATTGCTAACGTATTAAATTTATCGGCATATTCTTTTTGTTTGGCTAAACTCCACGCATAGCTCTTTTCCTCTAAGTAGCCATCAACATATAATGCAAATATTCTTTCAAAATTAGGGATTGAATCTTCAGATATTTCGGGGAAATTATTCAAAATAAGGTCAAATTCTTTAAAATCAATGAAAATATCTCGTAAGCTCATCCAATAACACCCATTACTAAACTTAAAATCAAAGGAAATATTAACCGAAGAAAGTGCTTTTTTCATGCGATAAATCGTCGTATGTAAATAAATATCAACTTTTTCAATATGGCACTCGGGCCAAAGTGCTTCTGCGATTCGCCATTTAGGAACTTCCTGTTCCAGGTTTTGCAGCATATAGGCGAAAAGTTCTTCAGCTTTAGCGGTGCGCCATTTAATCGGGAATCTACCATTAGCGGCGAGTACCGATAATTTTCCAAAACAGCAAACACGTGGTCCAGTTACGAGGCTTGGGGTAACAACCGATGTTCCCTTACAACGAACTATGCGGGCTACGGCTTGCCTAACATCCTCTTGAGAGATTGGTTTTGTTAAATAACCCAACGCATTGACTTGGAAAGCATCCAGGGCGTATTGATCGAATGCAGTAACAAAAACGATTTCTATGTCCTCATTTAAGCGACGCATTTTTTTTGCAAGCTCAAGCCCACTCGTTTGATGCATTTCAATATCAAGGAAGGCAATGTCAGGGTCAGCGAATTTCATACTTTCGATAGCCTCGGCGGCATTGCAAAAGCAGCCGGAAACACTGACGCCATCAATTTTTTCGAGAAAAACTTTAAGAATATCTCTCGCCGGTTTTTCATCATCGACAATTATTACTTGTAACATCATCCATCCCTACCTTCGAAGATCATTAAAAAGGACCGACTGAAAATACTATTATTTAGCAGGCACTTTAAAAGAGACAGTGGTGCCCAAGCCTTTTTGGCTGGATACTTTTAAAGCTGTTCCATAGAAGCGGGAAAGGCGATCATTAATGTTGGAAAGGCCTACGCCACTCAGTGCCCCATGTCGATCACCCGAAAAATCGAAGGTATCAGCTGCAAACCCAACTCCATCATCGATTACCATAATATTGATACTCCCATCCTCAAGAAACACTTTTAGTGTAACGTTGCCTCCCTGCCTCGTTTTCAATAAACCATGCTTGATAGCATTTTCAATTAAGGGCTGAATTGTTAGCGGTAAAATCATACAAGGCAGTGCCAGTGGATCAATAATGTACTCAACTGCAAGCTGCTCGCCAAACCGAGCTTTTTCAATCGCAACATAAGCTTTAATAACCCGCAGTTCTTTTTCAATAGTGACAAAAGTCGACGCATTGGTGAAATCGAAATTGCTCCTTAAAAATACTCCGAGTTCGGCTAGTAGTTCCCCGGCAATCACCGGCTCAGAATAGCAAAAAGAACTGATTGTATTTAAAGCGTTATAAAGAAAATGTGGTTTAATTTGCGCCTGCAAAAAAGCGCTTTCCTTTTTTAATAACTGCTCTTTTGTGCTTTTTAACTGTACAAGTGTATTAACCCGGCATTTGAGTTCACTGGCGGCAAAGGGTTTTTCAACAAAATCATTGACCCCGGCCATAAATCCTGCTTCAACATCTTGTTCATGGGTTTTGGCTGAAAGCATAAGAATTGGTAAATCGAGGGGCGAAAAAGATTCCCTAATTTTTCGGCAGGCTTCAAAGCCAGACATGCCAGGCATCATAACATCAAGAATACAGAGGTCGTAAGGGTTAGCGGCATCAAGTAGCTGAAGACCAGACTCGGCGTTATTGGTAATTGTTACATTGTAACCGCTGATAGTTAAAACATTTAGTAAAGCCTTTAAGTTAGAGTAGTCATCATCAATTGTTAGAATTGAAAATTTGCTGGCTACATTCACAGTATGCGGTAGTTTAATTGCGCTTATTCCCTGGTTTGACGGTAGCAGTTTTATCAATTTTGCGTTTATTTCGGTAACTTTTTCTTTATTACTAAGCGGTAGAGAAAAAGTGAAGTTTGAACCGCGCCCTATCTGCGAAGTAGCAAAGATACGGCCACCATGCAGTTCGACGAGCTGTCGGGTAATTGCTAAACCAAGGCCGGTTCCAACGGTTCGAGCCTTCGAGTCGACTTGTTCATATGAGGAAAAGATCGTTTCTAACTTGTCTTCAGGTATTCCCACCCCCGTATCGATGATTTCAACGTATACAAAATTATGTGCGGAATAGCCGGCAATTGTAATTGAACCGGCGGGGGTAAATTTAATGGCATTATCAAGCAGATTTGTGAGTATTTGTTTAAGACGGTTTTTATCGGCAAGTGCATAAAGGGTATTGGGTGGAATCGTATTTATGATTGTAAGATCTTTACCAATAATCACATAACGAAAAATATCAGCAGTGGACTCGGTAACTTGCTGCAAGTCGATGTTTTCATTATTTAATGAAATGTCCATAATTTTCAATTTCGAATAATCTAAAATATCGTAAACAAGGCTGCTTAGCCGTCTACCAATGCGGGTAATAAGCTCAATGTCTCCTTTTTGCTGGGTGCTTAAACTACCTCCCGCTCCATCTAATAATGACTGCGCAATATTGATGATCCCGTTTAGCGGGGTCTTTAGTTCATGCGATGTTTTGACGAGAAAGTCGTCTTTCAGTTTGTCGAGAACCGTTAGCTGCTGGCTAAGGGCAGCAATTGTTTGATAAGAATTTTCATATTTTTCCGATGTGTAAAGGGCCAGCGATAAAACTAAAATGGGCTGAAAGACCGGGATAAAAAAATTAGACTCAAAACCCCAGACAACATTGACCAAGCTGACTGTATATAAAGTGACGGAACTAATAATGGCAACATATAAATAATACTTCCCCTCAACATGTTGGTAGATGTTTCTCCAGATAATGTTTACAACGAGGCCAGTAATATAAATATTACCGAGAGCAAAGAGAACATAGGTACATTCCCAGAGATAATAGTTTGTCAAGAAAGTTAATGCAATGAAAAAAAAGATTACACCATTAATTATCAAATTGGCTTTATGCGAAAAAGAAACTTTGAAAGCATAATACACATACCTAAAAAGGGCATGACAGCTTAAAACATAGGCGCTGACCTGGATTTTCACCCCGGCATTATA
>CAZWXO010000189.1:0-473 GCA_964637885.1 uncultured bacterium | reverse complement strand
AACTAGTGCTGATAAAAATAGCGGAAAAAAAGCAATATACTGCAAAAAATAAGACTTCGGGATTATTTTTTCGTTGCAGACTGAGGCCAAAAAAGAAAATGGCGATAAAGAACATGCCAGCAATGACAGATAAATCGATTGCAACATTATATATGCGTAAAGCACTAATCGTTTTTTGGTCACCGAAATATATTTGATAATAAATGCCACTATAAGCAGAAATAAAATTGGCTGCCTGTACAAGAATGACGACTTCGTTTTTGTTTGCCGTAAAGTATGCGGTATCGGCATAGTATTTATGCCGGGTCGTTTTCGGAGTTGGGCCAGGGACACCACATGCTAAAGCAGTTCGATCATCAACATAAATTTTGGTGGATGCATAAATGCTGGTAATTTTAATTCCATAATCATCAATGTTTTCGGGAAGCAATATTTTTAATCGGTAAGTTGCAACCCCCTTAGATGGTAATTTA
>CAZWXO010000188.1:818-4255 GCA_964637885.1 uncultured bacterium | reverse complement strand
GATGATAGGAATATACTATCACAAGAGATTTAGTCAACTGGGTTCCTTTTTCTTCTGGCATCACGTTGCCTCCTCAAAATTATTAATTTTTTAAAAACCGTCTTCATTATATAAGCCTCTAGTAGCGCTCTATTTGGAATTGCTGTCGTCTAAAAAAAATTTCCCAGGATTAGTCTCTGATTTGACAGGTAAAGACTTCCTCGATGCTGGTCCCAAAGGCGTGAGCGATTAGAAAAGCCAGCTCCAGGGAAGGGGAGTATTTGCCGTTTTCGATGGCCGCAATGGTTTGGCGCGTCACCCCAGTGATTTTGGCCAGCTCTTGCTGTGTCATCTCGTTATGCTCAAAGCGCAGCTTGCGGATATTATTGATAACTTCAAATTTTGCCATGTTAAATCCCTCTTTTATAGTAATAGAGCTGGGAAAACCCATCGACTAGCGACCCGATTTGAAAAGAAAGAAAAACCACGTTGAGCATGATGGCCGGGGGCATTTCCATGACCAGCGAAACCAGCGCCAGAACAAAGCCCACCCCGACCAAAACGTAGGAATTGCGCAAAGACCTTAAGGCAATCTGTTTGTCCATCTCGTCTTCGACCTCGGCTATTTCCAGACCTTGGCACGAATCACCAATTCCTTTACCGCAAGCATTATCAGCGCCAGCCTTTGCTATTTCTTTTTTCACTTCCTGGGAGACCGCCAGCAAAATATGAAAGATGATCTGGGTCAGGACGACAAGAAGAATACCTGCCCCGATACAGACGAGCATCGCTGTCGCCCAAAATTTCGTATCTTGCAACAACTGGGCCCCGACCGCTTGATACTTCATTAATCCGTAGATGCTATACGCCGTTAAAACCAACAACCCGGACAAGATTGTCACACCTGTTTTCTTTTCCTGATAATACATTTTTCCATCTCCTCGAATCTAAATGGTAATCCTAAGGTTAAATTACCTGTACATAATGTAAATCAATTTTTACAGCATGTCAAGTATTTTTTACATTAAGTAAAAATATTTTAACTTAAAACGCCAGCAGAGCTCTGCGCCCACCCACTGCCACACAAAAAAGCACGGAGCCAGCAAGATTACCATAGCTAGCCTCCGTGCCCATATGGGCCGTAGGGCCCGTCCGAGACCACTGAAAAAGTCGGCAATTAACAATTAAGATTTAACAGTTAATAATTGGGGCAAAAAGTATGTTTTGCGTCGATAATTATTAATTTTTACTTGTTGTCAATTAAAATGCTACATCGGACTTTTTCAGTGGTTTCGGACCGTCCCCATGGCCCACCACTTTTGCAACCTAAATTGACCGATGTTATTTTGCACAGTATAATCAAAATGAAGGATTGCGAGGTGATTCCCCATGACAATTATTAGTATTAAAGATGCGGCCTGCCGCATTGCACCGGCTTACCCTATTCGCAGCATTGATTTATTTGGGTCATACGCAAACGGCGAAGAAAGTGCGCAATCTGATGTTGATCTGTTGGTAGATTTTGATAAGCCCGAAGCGACCCTGTTTGATTTAATTGGTCTGAAGCAAGACATGGAGGACACATTAAATGTCAAAGTTGACGTTGTTTCGGCGCCGCTAAAAGCTGATAGTATCCTCACAATCGAGAAGAAGGTCAGACTTTATGAAGCATAGAGATATCCAATTAGTTAAAAAAATAATTCATGAATGCGATGAAATTCTAAAATTCGCCGCAGAATCTGGTAAAACCGCCTTCCTGACAAATATGCTCTATCAAAAAGCTATCGCCATGTCACTTCTCAATGTTGGGGAATATGCTAATGCTGTTTCAAAGGAATTGTGGGAAGAATATCCAGATATAAAGTGGCGGAAAATTGTTGATTTAAGAAATTTAGTCGCACATGGTTATGGCGAGTTAGACATGGAGCTAATTTGGTCGCTTTGTGAGAAAAACATACCTGAATTATTGAGCAAGATGCAATCTGTTGTAGACCACCTGCAGAAATATAGCTAGAAAGCGCACTCAGGCCCCAGTGGCAATTCCGACGCCCGCTTCCTCCGATTCCCCGGCAACAGATATTAAATGCCTCCGGATACGCAAACAACGTCCCTTCGTATCCATTCGAATCCGTCCCCCTGATTCACCTAGTGGACTGGGCCCGCCCCCATGGTCTTGTGGCAGAGCACTTCACCTAATCTTACAGAAAATTGGAGGTCATCCCATGAAAAAATGGACTTTCTTCTGGCACCTTGGTTTTTCAGCCATCGTAGCAATAGTCTTTAACTACCTATGGCCTTTTTTCCGCGCTCGTGAAGCTGCCAGCATCGGAATCATCGGAGGCGCCGACGGGCCTACCGTGATTTTTCTCTCCGGCAATAGCAGCGGAAGCTCTCTGGCAACCTGGGTTGTCGAGTTGCTCCTGAATGCTTTGCCAGGGCTGTGTGCTTTTGGAATAATGGTGCTAGGATATCCACTCCTAAAAAAAGCTTTTAACCGCTAATTGCCGTTGTTTCAAGGTGTTGCTTGGGGACGGTCTGAAACCACTGAAAAGTCGGTAATTAACAATTATGGTTCAACAATTAGGGAGAGAATTATTGGGTTTAAGGGTTGAAGAAGAGAAAAAATTAGGGCCCCGGGGAGGCTTGCCCCGATTGAGGAAAGAGAGTACCATGGGAGCATTGTATTTGGAAAATTTTTGACACATGGAGGTCGAACAAACTTGAAAAAGCCCTTTTATTTTATAACCGCTACTTTGGTGGGAGCTCGCCCACACTCTGGCAGAAAATTTCTAACCCTGGGAATCTTAATGCTATCTATGCTCATCCTAGCCGCCTGCGGCGATGACACAACTACCGACACAGCTGAAGAAAATGTAATGACCATCGCAAATTATAATGTGAGCTTTACTTTCCCCTCTAACTGGAAACAAGAAGAAGATCAAGCTCCCTACGATCTGCAGTTCGGCAACAGCAAGTCCTATGCCAGCGTTTTTGCTTATTTCAAGACTGATTTGGCTGACGGGGCGTCGCCCATGACCTTATACGACGTCCAAAAAGACGACATCCTCAGCAAGAGAACAGATATCAAAGTGGAATCCGAGGCTCAAATCCGCGAAATCAACGGTAAACGCATCAAGTCAGGCCTCTATACCGCCGCAGCCGATGGAGTTAAAAACTCCTACTATTGCAATTTAATCGAATTTGGCGAAGATGCTGATGCCTTTGCCTGGGTTATCTTTACCGCCCTGCCCTCAGACACGCCCCACCTACTGGATGAATGGGATGCAATTCTTGCTTCCGCCACCTGGGAGCAACCGTAATATATGCCCTGATATTCTGCTCACGATTAAACTGGATTTGTCATGCCGAGACAATTAAGGCATTATCCTAGTGCCTCGCTGGAGCAACTGTAGGTATACGCAAGGACCGTCCCCTCGTATACCTATTATCACATCACA
>CAZWXO010000188.1:0-720 GCA_964637885.1 uncultured bacterium | reverse complement strand
TTTACAGCATGTCAAGTATTTTTTACATTAAGTAAAAATATTTTAACTTAAAACACCCGTGGGCCATGGGGACGGTCCTCATGGCCCACCATTTAATGACTGCGCTATTATTTTGTTACTACTTTGTTAAACTCAAGCCCAACTTTGGGCCACGAGGACCGTCCCCATGACCCTTCCCATGACCCTTAACGAAAAAAGCCTAATGGCTTTTTTCAGCGGCTTCGGAGCGTCCCCCTCGTCAATCTATTGCTCCGCCCCGTAAATATGATAAGATGATATAAGGCAGGGCCAGGGGAAATTGAAGGCTTATCTGCCAAAATGCTTTGGACTGGAAGGGAGAAAAAAATGAAGAAACTAATCTGGCTATTGATTCCTGTAGGTATTATCGCCATCCTCTTGCTGTGGATTATGAGTGGCTACAATAAACTGGTGGTTGTGGACGAGCAAGCGACAGCCGCCTGGAGCCAAGTGGAGAATCAGCTGCAACGGCGCAGCGATTTGATCCCCAATTTAGTAGCGACTGTCAAAGGCTATGCCGCCCACGAAGAGGAAATCTTTCTAGCTGTGGCGGAGGCCCGCACACGGCTGGCCGGGGCTGCCTCCCCGGGAGAAGCGGCTGAAGCTAACGACCAGCTGACCGGAGCGTTGTCCCGACTGTTGGTGATAGTGGAAAATTACCCCAATCTCAAGGCCGACGCTAATTTCCGCCAGCTTCAGGAC
>CAZWXO010000187.1:0-4315 GCA_964637885.1 uncultured bacterium | reverse complement strand
CCGAAAAAGCTTTCTGCCGCTGGATACGGAGAATATTATCCCGTCGCACCCAACGATTCTGCTGCTAATCGTCAGAAAAACAGGCGCATCGACATCGTCATCTTAGAGTAAATCGAAATTCCACCAAAAATGCGAAACGCCAGCTACCATCAAGCAGCTGGCGTTTAATATTGCCGATAAACTAATGTTATTAAAATTATCTATCACTGATTTCAATATAGTCGCGGCGACCGGCCACACTTTTGTATGCAGGGCGAATTATTTTGCCGTTATTGACGACTTCTTCAATGCGATGAGCGCTCCACCCTGAAATACGGGCAATCGCAAATATCGGGGTAAAGAGTTCCTGAGGAATCCCCAGCATTCGATATACAAATCCGGAGTAAAAATCGATATTAGCGCTAACACCTTTGTACATCGTCGCCTTCTTGGCGATGACTTCCGGTGCTAATTGTTCAACTTTGGCGTAAAGGTTATACTCATCTGATAACCCTTTCTTTTGCGCAAGTTGCTTGACATATTCATGAAAAATGCGAGCCCGCGGATCAGAAACGGAGTAGACAGCGTGCCCTACCCCGTAAATCAAGCCACTTTTGTCAAAGGCCTCTTTGTTTAAAATCTGATTCAGGTAATTGATGATCGCCTCTTCGTCCTCCCAATCAGTCAGGTTTATCTTCATATCCTCGAACATTTGGAGAACTTTGATATTGGCACCACCGTGACGAGGCCCCTTGAGGGAACCTAAAGCCGAAGCAATTGCGGAATAAGTATCGGTGCCAGTCGAGGTCACAACGTGGGTCACAAAAGTCGAATTGTTGCCACCGCCATGCTCGGCATGCAGCACTAACGCCAAATCCAGCAAAGTAGCCTCGAGGTGCGTGTATTTGCTATCTGGTCGAAGCATATGCAGAATATTTTCGGCGGTGCTCAGTTCTGGCAAAGGACTGTGAATTACCAAACTTTTGCCTTCGTGGTAATGTGAAAAAGCTTGATAACCGTAAATCGCAAGGGCAGGAAAACTGGAAATTAGTTTAATACATTGCTGCAGCAAATTGGGGACAGATGTATTGTCCGGATTATTGTCAAAGCTATAGAGAGCCAAGACACTGCGTGCCAATGCGTTCATCATGTCCCGGCTAGGGTGCTCCAAAATGATATCTTTAGTAAAAAGGTCGGGTAATTTTCGACACGAACCCAGCAGCTTATTAAAGGAAGTTAATTCATCAGGTGTGGGCAATTCCCCGAAAAGCAATAAGTAGCAGGTCTCCTCAAAGCCAAAACGGTCTTCCTTTAAAAAACCCTGGGCGAGCTCCTCCACATCATATCCGCGATAAAATAATTGACCCGGAACGGGGATAGGCTCACCTTCATCGACAATATATGAGTGCACTTCACCTATCTTGGTCAACCCTACCAGGACACCTCGCCCATCAAGATCACGCAACCCACGTTTGACAGCGAATTTTTTAAATAATTCCGTTTCAATCATATTTTCTTTGCGAACTGCCTCTGTTAAGTTAGTCATCTCTGCCCCGATATTTTCAGGCATCTCAAATTTCAACACATAGCTCACCTCGTTTCTTTCCTCGATAATTGTTATTCATACTACAAGGAAAACGCCTCGACGTCAATCCTGCATTTTATATTTCCCCATTGCCCTTACGAGATGTCGATACGCCAAGGATGGGCATATACATTGAACCGCTGGCCTCGCACAAAACCAATCAAAGTTATATTTGAAGCGTTAGCCATGTCGACAGCCTGAGTAGTGGCGGCGCTCCGGGAAATTATAATCGGAATTTGTCGAAGGCTACATTTTTGCACCATTTCCCCCGTCAAACGTCCGCTGGTAACCAAAACTCCATCGCTAAGATCGATTTTGCGTTGCAGACACTCACCAAAGACTTTATCGACGGTGTTGTGTCTGCCGATATCCTCGTGACAGCAGATTACTTCATCTTTTTTTGTCAGTAGCGAAATATGCGCTGCGCCTGTTTGCGCAAAAAGTATACTACGCGCTTGGAGTTGATCAACTGCCTTGATAACGGCGCCAGGGCTGATTTTAAGCTCGCTCCCTGCCCGATACAGCCCCTCATTTTCTAAAGCGCTATACGTGAACCCCTTGCCGCAACCGCTGGTGTAAACAGGTTTGCGCACCATGCTTTCAGCAAGGACAGCCTCGCTAATTTCTGCAGCAACATTGACTGTCCTGACTTCCTCGTTATAATCAACAGAAAATATTTCTGTGTTGTTAGTTAAGATACCCTCCGACTCTAAAAACCCGACCGCTAAATATTCCAAAGCGAGAGGTGAGCACAGCAAGGTAACTATATAAAAACCATTGAGGCGCACAATTAAGGAGTACTCGCGAATTACGATATCGTCCTCTTCTTGCAATGCGTTTTTATTAAAACGCGACAATTTACGCAGATCTGTTGGGCGCTCCATAGCAATCCTCCTCAATCGTAACTCTTAAAAGCGTAACCTGGAAACTAATACCGCTGATTCGCTTTGAGTAAATCATGTCGCGTGTTGACGTTAAAAAGCGAGGCCAAACTCCCGTCGACAGTTCGAGCTAGTTCGACATCGATTGGTTGCACGGCTAATTTTACGTCATCATAAAACCCGGTAATTTTTTTACCCCCATTTTTTAAATAAACTTCAATCGCAGAAATGCACTGCTTATCATAGACTGCAAAGAGAGGCTCGAAATAGGAGCCATCCCTGATTACCGTTATATCATTGTGCTCCGATTTCTGCAAGAGAAGCTCGATTAGTTTTTTTTCTGGGAAGGGCATGTCGCAGGCGATAATAAAATTCTTATCATAATTGCTATGCTTTAGTGCCGTCAGAATACCTCCGATAGGCCCTAAACCAGGCTCTTCGTCCTCTAACAAAGAGTAGCGCAAATGCTGGTATTCTTCAGGATTATTGGTAATAATCACGATATCCGGAAAGATACGGGACAGCAAGTCGAGTTGTCCCTCGATAAGCGCCGTCTCCCCAACACAGACAAAAGCCTTGTTTTGACCCATCCGACTACTTTTTCCGCCAGCAAGAATATAGCAGCCATACGCACCCAAAAAAATCACCCTCTCTAATCGTCACGATTAGTCCAATCTGCCGATAATTTCTATCGAAAAAGCGGGGCATATGCCCCGCTTAAATTACTTAGCCAAACTCTTCTAATGACTGATCTTATTTTTTAAGATGGGCATACCAGTAGGATGAACCGACGAAAATTGCCCCACCCACAATATTGCCAATAGTGACGGGAATCAGGTTGGCAAAAATAAAGCTGCCCCAGTTAAGGTTGGTGACTTTTGTAGCAACTTCAACAGCTGAATAATCGTTAATTAAAATTCCAATCGGAATAAAGAACATGTTGGCAATACTATGCTCAAAGCCGGAAGCGATAAAGCACATTACAAGGAACATACAGGCAAAAATCTTACCGATGACGTCCTTCGAGGCCAAAGCGAGCCAGACAGCCATACAGACAATCCAGTTACAAAGGACTCCCCTCGTGAAAGCAGCTATCCAAGTTAACTGCACCTTGGCATTCGCAACAGTAACAGCCTTCTCAGCGACAGCGCCTCCCCCGAGGCCGATAGAATCGCCAGAATAGAAGGCGACGTAGATGAGTCCAACTAACATCAGGGAGCCGATAAAGTTAGCAAAATAGACAATTGTCCAGTTCTTGGCGACATCTTTCCATTTAACGCAACCCTCGAGAGCACCGACCATCATGATCATGTTATTACCAGTAAAAAGCTCAGCCCCACCGATAATAACCATCATCAAGCCTACCGAGAAAACCGCACCAAACAACATCTGGTGAATCCCGAAGCCTTGTGTGTCAATAGTCCCTGTTCCGACTACAGTTGCCAAATTGGCACCAAAGGCAATATAAGCGCCTGCTAAAATGCCGAGTAAAGAAAGTTTACCAAAGTGAATTGCATTCTTCTTTTCACTTATATTACAAGCGTTAGAAGCTATTTCCCCTGGAGCAAAGAAGTTTACCATGTTAACACCCTTTCAAATTAAAACAATAAATATATTACGCTATTGCATTGAAGAACTAAAGAATTAAACTAAAAAACATATAAAATTATCCGACTACACTATCCCACCCACTACGATATCGTTAAAAAATTGATAAAATTTCTGTCATCACCATGCCACCATAAACCTTATGTAACATAGATTACGCCATAATTCAATCAACCGCATGCTGCTATATGATAATATATCTGCCTTCAGAATGTCAATATTTTATCAAAATATTCTTTTAGTAAAATATTATACAAAAAAA
>CAZWXO010000186.1:1145-4327 GCA_964637885.1 uncultured bacterium | reverse complement strand
GTCGCGTCCGCTCAATATGCCGCAAGAAATCGATTCCCAGGCCCTGCCCCGTATGCGCCCCTTCGATGAGGCCAGGGATGTCGGCTACGACAAAGCTTTTGCCCGGCTCCACCGATACGACCCCCAGATTCGGGGAAAGGGTGGTAAAGGGATAATCTGCTATTTTGGGCTTCGCCGCCGAGATCCGCGACAGCAAAGTTGACTTGCCAGCGTTGGGGAAACCCACCAAGCCGACCTCGGCAATAACCTTCAGCTCAAGAACAATGGTGCGTTCCTGGCCAGGCTCGCCTTTTTCGGCTATCCGCGGGGCTCGCTGCGTAGAGCTGACAAAATGCGCATTGCCGCGACCGCCCCGTCCACCTTTGACGACGACAAAACGATCCTCGACGGAAAGGAGATCGGCGATGACTGCCTCGGCCTCGACATCGTGAACGACAGTGCCGGGAGGAACCTTAAGAATGATGTCTTCACCGGATAGGCCATCGTGTCGCGCCCCTTCGCCATGGCGCCCCCGCCCGGCTTTGTAATGCTGCTTAAAACGAAAATCGACCAAGGTTGCGAGACCTTCGTCGACCTCGAGAATGATGTTGCCGCCATGACCACCATCGCCGCCGTCCGGCCCGCCGTCGGGAACGTATTTTTCCCGACGAAATCCGATGCAGCCGTTGCCGCCGTCGCCGGCTTTGATATAGATTTTTGCTTTATCTACAAACATACCTTACCTATTCCTTTTCCTATGCCCCGGAAAGATTCCTCGGGCAATAACCTGCTTTAACCACTTCGGCTTCAATGCGAAAAAAGCCCTTCCCGTAGACGGGAAGGGCTCTGCTACTAGCTTAAGCTATCGCCTCAACCGGATAAACACTGGCTTGCTTGCGTTCTTTGCCCCGGGTTTCAATCTTGATGATTCCGTCAACTAACGCAAAAAGAGTATCATCCTTACCACGTCCTACGTTTTTGCCCGGGTGCAATCTTGTGCCCCGCTGACGGATGATAATCGTCCCGGCGGTAACCAACTGACCATCGCCGCGTTTGTAACCAAGGTACTGGGGATTAGAATCACGACCATTCCTTGAGCTACCGACACCTTTTTTATGGGCAAATAATTGTAAATCAAATCTGAACATTCAGTCCACCTCCTATATTCAGGAATCTATAATTTGGATAAATTTCGGATACTGCCGGTAAATTTCCTGTAACCCCAGCAGCATAGTCGCTAAAATCATTTCGCTTTTCTCATTAGGGCTCTCGAGCAGGCGACATTCCAACCGGCCATTTTTTTGTCCGCCTTCGACGATCATTCCCGCTACCTGGCTAAGGCCCATGGCCGCAGCCAGCGTGAGGGACGAGACTGCCGAACAAACGATGTCCTCGCCATCCGGAGCATATCCGGCGTGACCCTTGACACAAAAGCCTCGAAGCAGACTGTCGGCGCTGCGAAAAACCTCTACCCGAATCAATCTTAGGCCTGGATACTGTCAATCATCACTTGGGAAAACGCTTGGCGATGTCCCTGGCGACGACGATAATTCTTTTTCGGCTTATACTTGAAAATCATGATTTTCTTGCCTTTGCCTTGCTTCATCAGCGTACCTGTGACGGTCGCGCCTTCGACGACGGGCTGTCCGACTTTGATGCCGCTAGCATCCGAGACAAATAAAACCCGGTCAAATTTGATTTGGCTCCCCTCTTCGAGGGCTAATTTCTCGACCTTGAGCCATCGGCCTTCTTCGGCCTTGTACTGCTTGCCACCTGTTTCAATAATCGCGTACATACTACACCTCCTGACTTTTTTGGAGACTCGCCGCTTGAGGTACACAAAACGTGTTTAAAACCATGGGCGCGCGGTATCTGTGCCCTGACGGACACTTAAGAATAATAACACGGCCAAAGGATTTCGTCAATTAATTATTGGGTCGGGGGAAGGTACTTTCCCTAAGAACAATTTTAGCGGGGCGCCGACGCCACGATTAATCCAAATATTCTGGCAAGCCCCCACTCTAAGCTGCTTTGTCATGGCTTTTAGCAATCTTGGCGGATATGTTTCCGTGGGTTCCTACCTGTGTTAAAATGAAAAAAACGAAGGAGGGATATCCCATGACTAAGGATTTTAATTTTCCTAATTGGATGGACCAGGAAAAGCTCGACGAGTTTGTCAACACTCTCCGCAAAGCCGCCATGATTCCTGTCAATACCATCGGCAGAGCTCTCAATGCGCCAAATATTGATTTAGTAGACGAAGAAGGTAAGTATATCGCTACCGTTGAAGTACCTGGCTTTGACAGAAGCGAGATTGAATTGTCAGTGAAGGACGGCATGCTGACGATTGCCGGCAATAAACCGGAGGGAGCTGCCCAATCCGATGCACGCGAGACGGCTTCTATTATACAGGAGCGCCGCTGTGAAGGGAATTTCCGCCGGACAATCAACATCCCTAAGCCCGTCAAGGCTGAGGAGATCAGCGCCAAGTATAATAACGGGTTGCTGATTATCGAAATTCCCAAAACCGAACGGGACAGCGGATTCAAAGTAAATATCGATTAAGAATTTGTATCCTTCAGGGGTCCACTTGCACGGAAGCGCGAATCGGAGTACCTCCGGATAGAGGCCTTTTATCGGGCCTCTATCTTTTATAGCGCAAAGGGATCGATAAATTTATCCCCCCGCCACACCCGATAGTTTAACCGGCGCAGCTGCAGGCGACAGATGACGTCTTCGATGCCGGCGTAACGCCAAAAAGCGTGAATGATTTCTTTAGCCTTGATCGACCCCTCCGCCAAGATCGACATCTCCATATCAATTTTTAGGTTGCCAGGACTCACTTCGGCAATGGCAAAAGACCGCAAATAATCCCTGAGCAATAACTGCCGCGAGCCGCTCTTTCTAGCGACCTCGATCATCAGGGCCGGATCGGCGGCAAAGCTTGCGGCTAGAGGAACTAGCCATGCCACAGCAGGACACTCCGTAAAGGCGACGGAAATTTCCATGGCAACCTGCATTTTATTACCGATCAGTTTAAAGAAAAGGCCGTCGATGGGGAGAATTCCACCTAACTCCATTCCTCGAGGTAGCTCAAGAGACAGCCGGGAAAAAATCTCCTGGGGCGGATATGTTTCGGCAAAGGTAACTTCGACAAACTCACCCTCGCTTTCCTCTCCGACAGACAAAGCTCCATTGAAGCT
>CAZWXO010000186.1:0-1135 GCA_964637885.1 uncultured bacterium | reverse complement strand
CTTGGGTCATGGCGACCGCCAGCCCACTCCGCCGCAGGGAGCGCTCAATGGCCTTGCTCCATTCCAAATGCGACAGAAAAGCTGCCGGACCCTTTTTAGCAATCAACAGGCAAGTCTTCATCGCGCTCTCCCCTCGTCTTTAAGTGAATTCGACACGCCTAGGGCTGGGCAGACACCGCACTTCTGGCACACATCAAAGCGGCAATCGGGGGTGGACTGACAACTGGCGGCTTTAGCCAGCTCGCTTTGTAAGAAAGCTTTGTCAATACCGGCATCGACTGTCTCCCAGGGTAGCATTTCTGTGGTCGAGCGACCGGCAAGGTAGGCATCCGCATCGATCTTGGCTGCTGCAAAGGCCGCCATCCACTTTGAATAATCAAAATGTTCACTCCAACCGTCAAACTTGCAACCCGACTGCCAGGCCCGGTAAAGAACTGCGGCCAGACGCCGGTCTCCCCGGGCGAAGATTCCCTCAAGCATGCTGAGGTGCGGATCGTGCATCGACAAACTAACCCGTTTAATCCGGCCTAGCGTCGTTTCCAGCAAGACCTGCTGACGGCGTATTTCCGCGATGGAGTCCTGCTTTGCCCATTGAAAGGGTGTAAAGGCCTTAGGAATGAAATTTGAAACGCTGATGTTCAGCTTTTGTAATCCAACCTGCTTGCCCTCCACCTCGGCCTTAAGAAATGCCATTTTTCGCGCCAAATGTGCAATGGCAACGACATCAGCGTCGGTTTCAAAGGGCAGTCCGATCATAAAATATAATTTCAATGTCCGCCAGCCCCGAGTAATGGCTTGGGTGACAACTTCGACTAGGTTTTCTTCGGTGACATTCTTGTTGATGATGTCACGCATCCTCTGACTGCCGGCCTCCGGAGCAAAAGTCAGGCCACTTTTGCGGACTCGGGATACTTTTTCAGCCAGATCGAGGGAAAAGGCATCGATCCGCTGCGAGGGCAGCGATAGACCCACCCCCTGCCCGGACAATTCTTCGATCAAATCCTCGCAGAGCGGCGCAATATTGGAATAATCGGCAGTGTTTAGAGAAACCAGGCCAAGCTCGTCATAGCCCGTAGAGCGAATGATTTCGCCGGCCTGCCTGAGAAGCACTTTCTTGCTCCGCTCCCGAACAGGG
>CAZWXO010000185.1:0-4351 GCA_964637885.1 uncultured bacterium | reverse complement strand
GCTTACTCGTCAGTCCCTCTTCAGGTATATACGTCAAATCAATATCCTCGGAAAACCTCTCTATCGAGGTTGGATAACATTTACTTAATGAAGTCCCGCCTTTAAAAACAACCCAATCCACAAATTCACTTTCGGATAAGTTCTCCAAAACAAGTGAAATAAAGTAGTCTTTCCGAACGGCACCAGGTGGAATATTAATGTGCTGACTGGTTAGATCGACAAGCTCTTCAAATTCTTGGGTATTATTGTGCAGTATCACTCAATTCCTCCATCCTAAGCGCTTTATATGTGGATGTGCCTCTTAGATACTGGACGATATCGTTATCCACTTTGAAAAAATCAAGCATGTTTTTCAGTGAAGCGAGGGTGCTTTTCTTATAACCAATCCTTTCAAGCAACTCTTGCAGAATCCTCTTGTCATAATATTTGATGTGCGCTCCGATAAATATCTTCATGCATTCTCTGTTGAGATCTTCTATATTAGAATAATTCTGCAATACCTCGAGCAATTCGATCATTTTAACTGTTGATACATCAAATCTCAAAATCGCTTTGCGAATCGAAACATTCTTGAGTTGTTTTCTCTCTTGACTGATAACGTTGGAATAAAGCTCAATCGTCTTAGACACCTGCGTTGTCAACCCATGCCTGTTATACATCTGATAACCGACTACCGCGCCGTTGTTTTTATCCTGGCCAAGGTAGTACTCAAGAATGTCCTTTTCACTAGAAATGACCGCACCAAATCTACCCTTTTTCGGTTTACAGTAAATGCCCTTGCTTAATCTTTGAATTTCACCTTTCCGAGCCATCCTAGAAACCACTTGGTAAAAAGTCTGCTCAGGCTGATTATAAAAATTTTCCCGATATATTTTTTGAACATCGATGATTGACAATTCTGGATACTTTGAAACCTTTTCCATGACCGTGCCAGAATAACTCATAATTCCTCGCCACCTCTCCGAATACAATGCTACTCTATTGGAGCAAAATGTCAAGTTTTTTTACTTTTATCTTGACACTATTTCCGCCCAGATTTCAACAATTATTAACAGCGGGCACCCTGCCTAACGTCAATTTTACACTCTGGGAATCGCGCCACCCCGCACTATGTAACGCATGTGAGACTGTGGCAGTGATTAAAAACAGTTCCCATGGACCGCTTGCGCCTCGCTTTATTCTCATATTTATTTTTTTTCTAAAAAGAAGGATATTTAAGAATAATAGCGAATCATTCTAGCAGGTAAATTTGAGACTTGTAGCGGAATGCCCGATTAATTCCAAAGCAAGAAGAGGGAGGGGCTCACGATGTTGGCAAAAAGATTTGTTGTAGTAGTTTCCCTTGTTTTGGTGGGAATGTTGGCAGTAGCCTGCGGGCAAAAAGAAGAAACAATTACCTATGAAGACGGCTCCACTTATGTCGGGGTGGTCAAAGACGGGAAGGCCAACGGCGAAGGAACCTGGTCCAATAAAGACGGCGGGGAATATGTCGGGGGCTTCAAGGACGATCTGTTTGAAGGCACGGGCTCTTTGACCTGGGGTCTTGGCTACCGTTATAACGAAAAGTATGAGGGAGATTTTGTCGCTGGAAAATATAACGGCCAGGGCACCTGGTCCAATGCTGCCGGAGATACCTATGTCGGCGGCTTCAAAGAAGACGTTTTTGAGGGCGAAGGCACCTTTACCTCGGCCACGGGTGATGTGTATGTCGGTGGTTTTAAGGATGGAATGTTTGACGGTAAGGGCGTTCAAACCTTTGCCGATGGCGTTTCAAAATACGAGGGCGACTTTGTCGGCAACATGTTTAGCGGGCAGGGCACCTTTACCTATGCTAACGGTGGCAATTACACCGGCGCCTGGGAATATTCCATGTACAATGGGCAAGGAACCCTGGTCGATTTTGACGGTTCTGTAAAAAAAGGCATCTGGGAAAACAACAACCTAGTCACCCCGGAATAAGATAGCGCGATAGAGGGGGGGGCGGCCTCAGCCGCCCCCCCTATTCAACCAATAAAACGCGATTTATTTCCAGACAATCGTCCCAAGAATGTCGTCAAAAGTCGGGGAAGCTTCTGTCAGTTCGCCAGCATATTTGACGCTGAGCATCACGCCGTCTCTCTCCTCACCGTCGCGGATGGCGCCATCTTCAATCAGAGCATAGAAAACCTGGGGTTGGTTGTTGGCAGTGTACTCGGTATACCAGAAGGTTTTGCCAAGAAGCTCCACCTCGGTGACCGCTGTTCCGCCATAACTGCCGGCAGTGCTTTCCACTTGCAGCTTGCCATGATTCTCGCCTTGGTTGAAGCCGCGATAGTGGACTTCCATCACTTCACCACTGGACTTATAGATCTGCAGGCCTCCGTCAACCTCCATGTATTCCCAGCCATCCGGCACAACGATAGAAAAATTATCTGTTTCAACGGTCTCCCCGGCATATCCGGCGGCAGCAGGCTCGGCCCCCTCGGGTTCAGTGACCGCGTCTTCACCACCTCCCCCACAGGCTGCCAGAGACACTGCCAGCAAAGCCACTGCCATGAGCACGAACAACATTTTTTTCATCCTGAGCACGCTCCTCTCGTTCTTCCTAATTGGAACTAGTGTCGGAAATCCCGACACCACCCTTGTGCTGCGACTGACCAGGTTGTCTCTATCACGCACCTTTCATCCAGGGGATGAAAGCAAAGGGCCGGAAACGATGGTGGACAGCTACTGTCGTCAGCGATGATGTAGAAAAACATGAGGGTGTCAGCCGTCCAAGCTAGGTTAAGTGCGGCTTTAGGGATTACTGCAATTTTTTCTTCCAGCAGATGCGACCTGAAACCTAGCGCTATTTGCATCCAGAACAGGGCAAGACTAGGTGGCCTGACTCGATTCTAGCACAAATCAAGCCCGCGGGCAAACCAGAGGTTGGCATGCACGCCATCTTTACCTGGGATTTTTATCAGCGGAAAATTGATCCGGCAGCCGACGAAGCGGCCCCCTGTAGCACCATCATCGTCGGCCTTTTATCGAGAAGACCTTTTAAGCAGATTGCATTGATCGCCGTTATCGCCGGCATCCTGGCGGGCCTAGCTACATGGATTTGGGTGAATGACGACAGCGTCGACTGGCTCTACGCAACCTTGGCTTCCTTCGTCACTCCGATTATCGTTTTGCTGATATTTCCTCCCTTAACACGCAAGTCCACCACCTAGCCGACGGCGATAGACTTCGATGAATTACAAAATGTCCAATTACTAATGCTTTGATGTAGATCATGCAATGTCAATCATCGGCAAAAAGAGCCTGCTAATTCTTCTCACGGTTTCTGGCGGGCGCAGAGTATACTCTTGATGATTTGCAGTGTAGAATAAAGTGACAAAACATTTATAATATCTGTAAGGGGGTGGGTTCGTCGTGAGTTTTGTTTTGCAAATATATGATAACTTTCATTATCGAGATGAAAGCGAAGCGCACTCAGGGGGTGTCTATGAATCCTTTCGGGAAGCAAAGCTGGCCGCCGAGCAAATTGTCGAAGCGTCACTGCGCGATCTCTATACCCCCGACCTCAGCGAATTATTGTCGAGATATCAGACATTCGGCGATGACCCGGTTATTAAAACCACGGGGGAAAGCTATTTTGAAGAAAGCTTTTCTGGACGGAATTATGCCAAGGAGGCCGTTTTCGGCATCTGGCGGGAGAAAACCGACCTGCAAACCATCTATCAGGCGACGATCCGCTTTGCCGCCGAGAAGCACTTAGGACAGACCTTGCCCGCTTCCGACTTGCCCTATCTACTGCACATCAGCAATGTTGCCATGGAAATAGCCTTGGCTGAAAAAACCATCGCCACCTTTGACACCAAGCTGGCAATCCAGCTGGCCCTTCTCCACGACACCTTGGAAGACACCCGGACGAGCGTGACGGAGCTTAGCGAAACCTTTGGCCGCACCGTAGCTGAAGGTGTTTGGGCCTTAACCAAGGATGCGACTCTCCCCAAAGCTGACCAAATGGCAGATTCTCTGCAAAAAATCCGGCGCGCCGGCGCCGAAGCCAGCGCCGTCAAAATGGCCGACCGCATCACCAATCTGCAAGCGCCACCGTCATCCTGGAGCGCTGCAAAAATCCAGCAATATAGAGCTGAAGCACAGATAATTCTTGAGGAATTAGGCGCAAGCCATCCATCCCTCGCCCATCGCCTCGGAGAAAAGATTGCAGCCTACACTGGTGTGTCAAGGGGACGGGGTTAATGTCACATAAATTGTTTCTTGCTCTGCTTGCGGTAAAACAGGGGGATACGAGGGGACGTTCCTTTCGTATACCAAAATTACTTTACAAATATTCAGCCTATTTTTTACATGTAGTGTTTTG
>CAZWXO010000184.1:3842-4390 GCA_964637885.1 uncultured bacterium | reverse complement strand
TAGACAATCATCTTACATTCAACAGAGGAACTCAACTCTACCTATGGGTATGGATACAATTTGGGAACAGATCATGCAATTTTTCCAGGAAGCAACCCGTTCAGGTGACATGGAAAAAAGACGTGGACCAACCCCCGCCGGGAACAGCCGCTATTTGCCATGAGCCGTACGGCAGCGCCAGGTCAGCTGTAATCGGCAGCAACGAAAACACCTCGGCATCGCCCCAAAAAACTTCGCCCTGAGAACCCGAGGCGTCCTTTCCCCTGATTGCCAAGCGAAATTCTGGCGGCAAGCTGTTAAGTCCGCATTCCTCATAGAAAATATCCATATCGATAACTGCCGACGCCAAGCCCCAGAATCCTTCGGGATAACGATCCTTATCCTCAAGATAAATCGGGATGCGCGCGATAATCCCGACGCCCCCCTGGACTAGGTTCAGCGGCCCCGCAATAACTGTTTTGTTTTGCCGCCGCGCCAAATCAGCAGTGGGAAACTGAGCCTCGTTCTGCGTGAAATCCAAACCGATAGCCGCCTCATTGCCTTCGATT
>CAZWXO010000184.1:3449-3752 GCA_964637885.1 uncultured bacterium | reverse complement strand
GCCACAAGCGCCTTGACCCCCTCGATCCGATGAACATTCCAGTAGAGGCGGCTTCCCATCGAAGCTTTAACCTCGGCGACAACTTGTTCAACCTCGGTCCGCATCCTAAGGTCCCGCTTTTCAGCTTCGACGTGCGCCAAAAATCCGCCCAATAAAATTAGGCCCGCCAAAAGAAAAACAAATGTGTAGACGAGTGGATTTTTTATCGACAAAGCGCCGCGGGATCGCATCATCACTTGGTTTTCCGCTCTTTGGCTCATCTAGATCTCCCCCGCTTTCTTATATGGTCTACGGGCAACAAAA
>CAZWXO010000184.1:2464-3309 GCA_964637885.1 uncultured bacterium | reverse complement strand
CTTGATTATTGCGCAGATTGTCCCGCAAACCGTCGGTAAACATAGCCAAGACATCCCCTGCCTCCACGACAGCGGTTTTGTCCACATATGTCGAAGCCGGAAACATCGCCACTGCAAATCCATTTTGCTCAAGGTAGACGTGGCGTCCCTGCTGGTCAAAATGGATCGGGTGGGGATGGCCGGCGTTAGCGAAGGTGAGCTTTTCCCCCTCCCTGACGGCGACAAAGGCGGTCAAGTGATGCTGTCCCTGGGTCATATTGTAGAAAACCCGGTTCATTTCCTCCAAAAACCCGGCCGGACTGGCGGCTGTCAAAACTCCACTGCTGAAATGCGCCTGAATCATCGAATTAATCATGGCGGCAGCGACCCCGTGGCCGGAAACATCGGCAATCATCATCCATAGTTTTGCATCGACTTCACGACAGGCGAAGAAATCTCCCCCGACGTTGCTGGAGGGCTGGTAAAAGCTTTCCATGTCAGCCAAGCGCAGTTTCTGATGATTGCGCAGTAGCGTTTCCTGCAGCAGCATCGCATAACGCAGGTCTTCTTGCAGTTCCTGATTAATGCGCTGCAATTTTTTTTGCCGGGCATAATTCTCCAGGGCGTTCCTCACCTTAAGAGGTAGCTCGACCCGCATTTGCTGTGGCGTCAAGGGCTTAGGCAGGAAGTCGTAGGCCCCTAGCTCGAGTGCCTTTTGAATTGCTTCGGGGTCGGTAAAGGCTGAGTTGACGATGATGGGAATCCGCAGCTGCTCAAAGCGCGCCACCATCTCCTGGAGCACTTGAAACCCGTCCATCACCGGCATCATCAAGTCGAGGATAATCAAATCCACCTCTTGACCTTCC
>CAZWXO010000184.1:1447-2392 GCA_964637885.1 uncultured bacterium | reverse complement strand
ACAATTAGTATTCTACCCATCTGCAACTCCTCGCCTCTCGTGCTATAAGAAAGCTTCCGTCTAGCTGATAAAGAACAATTCGACAAACAGCTCGATTTCGCCGCTGCCGTATTTCAAGGAAATCTTGGTTACCTGGTTTTTGTGAATGATAAAATGTCCGTCACCGACAATGGTCAGGGGAGGACTAAGCTCGAAATGGAGGCCGTGCCCGCTAAGCTGAGCCTTGGTCCGCCCCGCCACCAGATTCACCAACTCGGAGACCCCGTCATACAAATCGTCGAGCTCGACCTCAGCGGGAAGCAGTCCGGTCATGTAAGCAACGATGACCTCGGCAGTAATCTTTTTCGTGCTGATGCTCAGCATCGCATCCCGCTGCCCCCGTAGCAACATCGCTCCGGTAATCTCCGCCGGATGCGAGCTCCGCTCCGCCTCTCCCAAGGCCATCTGCATCAGTTCAAAGCCTGCCATCGTCCCCAAGACATCTCGGACAGAGCTATCCAGACACTGGCTCATTTTCTCGATATCAGCGGCATTTGCCTGACTGTCACTGGTCATAGCCCTCCCCCTTTCCCAAGGTCTCCATGATATTCTTGACCAGCTCCTCCATGGTGAATGGTTTGACCATGTAGTGGGCCGCCCCCTCCTGAATCGCCGTAATGATGCTTTCCCGCTCCGTTTCCGTCGTCACCATCATCACAGGAATTTTTTGATAATCCGGGTTGCTCTTGATCGCCTGGAGAAATTCCAGCCCGTTCATCCGCGGCATATTCCAGTCCAGAAGGACAACAGCGATATCCTGATAATTTTCCGCCATTACTTCCAGACCTTGGAGGCCGTCCTCGGCTTCCAACAGTTCATACCCCAGCACCTCGGCTGCTCCCCGCATGATCTTCCTGACCACCCTCGAATCGTCCACCGATAATAGCTTCATCCTTTTCACTCCTT
>CAZWXO010000184.1:0-1437 GCA_964637885.1 uncultured bacterium | reverse complement strand
ACAGGCCGTCCTTATTACCGAAAATCTCTGAATTGCCGAGAAGCAAAACTCCGTCGGAGGCCAAGGCCTGCTTGCACTTGCGGGCGATTTCGTCTTTAAAATCCTCAGCAAAATAAATCAGGACATAGCGGAGAAAAATCGCGTCGAATTTCCCCAGCCCCAAAAAACTCTCTTGCAGATTAAAAGGGATGAACTTGACACTTTGCTTGAGAGAGTCTTTGATTTGATAAGTCCGTCCTTCAACGTTAAAATATTCTCTCCGCAACTCTTCCCCTAGACCCCGCATGATGCTGATACTGTCGTACCTGCCCATTTTGGCGATTTGCAGAACTGTCCTGGAGATATCCGTTCCAACGATCTCAAAATCAGCCAAGGTGACATCGTCGACCTGGTGCAGACGTAAAAAGCGGTCGATAGAGATGGCCGTCGAATAGGCTTCCTGGCCCGTGGAGGCCGCGGCGCTCCAAATCCGGACTTTCTTGCGCTTGCCCTCCCGAAATTCCTTGAGATATTGGGGCAAGAGCTGGTTCTCCAGCATTTCCCAAGGAGTCTTGTCGCGAAACCACAGCGTTTCGTTGGTCGTCATCGCATCGATAATTTTTTCCCGCAACTTCTTGTCATCGCTGCCTGCGAGCAGAGTATACAAATCCTCAAAGCTCTTTAAACCATGCTCGATTAATAGCCGGGAAAGCCGGCTCTCAATGAGATAGGCCTTGTCCTCGCCCAAGGTGATGCCACAATTCTGGCTGATATAGGCCGTTAATAATTCAAATTCTTTGTCGGTAACCTTTGCACTCAGCATGGGCTTAACTTCCACCTTTAACTACATTAATTCCATCAACCGGGGGCCGATGTCGTCCAAATCCCGGACTTCATCAACCATGCCCGCCTCGACTAAGCTTTTAGGCATCCCATAGACAACGCAAGTGGCTTCGCTCTGAGCTATCGTATAAACAGAGCACTTGGCTTTAATAGCCCGCACCCCGCCGACTCCATCGCTGCCCATGCCCGTCAAGACCACTGCCAGGATCCCTGCCCCCAGATATTCAGCGGCTAAAGACTCGAGGAGCACGTCGGCAGCCGGCTTGACGCCATTGACCAAAGGGCCGTCATCCTGAACAAAAACCTTGTATTTGCCTTCCTGCCTGACCTTTAGATGCACCCCCCCCGCTGCCAGATAAACTGCCCCGGCCCGCACAGTCTCGCCGGGCTCAGCCTCTTTCACCGGATGAATGGTGTCTTTGGTCAAAGATTTAGCCATCTGGGTCGTAAAACCGGCTGGCATGTGCTGCACAATCAGCACCGGAACAGTGAAGGGCCGCTGAATGCCTTGCAGCAACCGCTTGATCGCCACCGACCCCCCCGTCGAGGCCGCGATGACCAACAGTTCGGTGCGGGCCCGCGGCCCGGATGCCGCCTGGGGGCGGGCCTGAGCCT
>CAZWXO010000183.1:0-4399 GCA_964637885.1 uncultured bacterium | reverse complement strand
GTAATCACTATCCCGGCAACTAGGCCGTTTTTGGCCAAAGGCAAAGTCACCCGCAAAAACACTTGTAACTGTGAACAACCCATTGTCCGCGCGACGAACTCCAGACGGGGATTAATATCTGCAATTGTCGATTTGAGTACTCGAATCATATACGGGATATTAACAAAAAACTGGGCGACAATAATCCCCTTGACCGTGAAGACAAATTTAAAACCATGGCTTGCCAACATCCGACCAAATTCGGTTGTCCCGAAAAGCAACAGCAAAGCCACCCCGGAAACAATCGGAGGCAAAGCTAGCGGAACATCCAGCAACGCGTTGAATAACTTACGTCCCGGAATATTAAACCTCTCCATTCCGTAGGCAATCGGCAAAGCGAATGTCAGACACAGGACAGTCGAGATAACTGAAGTTATAAAACTCAACCTAATCGAAAAAAGGATTTCTTCGCTAGCCAGACTACTGGCCAGCCCAGGCACTCCCTTGACGAGAATGCCCCCGATGGCTGCCAGTACGAAGGTTAGAAATAAAACGATCGTCAAAGTGAAAACAACGTTAAAGCTCATGTTTTTAATTTGCGATTGCCGAAAGGAACCACGAAAACTTTTTTTGCTGTCAGCGTCAGCCAACTTATCATTTTTTTCCAACATCAACAATTACTCCTCGATTGGCTTGAACCCATGCTTGATAAAAATCGCTATTCCCTCGTCAGAAATTACAAAATCCATAAAGGCCTGTGCCAATTCAGCATCCTTAGTCATGGTCAGCACCCCGATAGGCACAATCTCGATCATATTGTCTTCTTCAGGAATCGGGATAATCTCGATGTCCTCGACCCCGCTGATGTTATCCTCCCAAATAAGACTGGCATCGCCCTGACCCATTGCCAAATGCGCGACCATTTCGTTGACAGTCGCATCTTCCACGACGACATTAGCTTTGACTTGCTCTAAAAGATTGTTTTTCTCCAAGATTTTTTCCGCTTTTCTCCCAATAGCATTAGCCTTTGGGTCCCCTAGGATTACTTCAACTCCTGGATTTGCCAGATCTGCCAAGCTCTGAATGCCAGCTGGGTTGCCCTTAGGCACGCCAATAACAGGAATGTGCAAAACGATTTCGGCGAACTCTCCGACAAAGCCTTTCTCTTGTGCATTTTCGATATCCATTAAATCACCAGGAATATAAACATCACCTTCCTGCGTCAATTCAATCTGACTCAGAAGCTGGGCCGAACCGGCGTAATTGTAATTAACCTGAGCCCCGTATTGTGCTTTAAAGGCTTCGGCGATTTCATCCATCGGCTTGCGCAACCCCGCGCCGCTATAAACCATCAATGTTTTGCCGGCAAAGGGCTGTTCGACACTTTCGACTTCTGCCGTGTCTGTCTCGCCGCACCCGACCAGCAAACCAAACGTTAGTAATCCTAAAACACCCAAAATCATTAACTTTTTCACTTAAAACATTCCTTCCTTTTTTTAAATGCACGGGCAAAAAAAACAAGCAAAGACTTTCCTTAAAACTAAGTCCGCTCCTTAGACTGAAGCGCAAGGGCAAAATCGTTTCCAACCCATTAATTGTGCCGCCCCTGCCACAGTGGTGCCAAAAAACACGACCGGGCGCCCCTGTTCCAGGAAATTAACGATACTACCGTTGGCCACGGTGCTTCCCGTAGCTACGATTAATTCTGACCAAGCCAGGACCTCCTGCATCGCGCTATCGCCATCTTCAACCATGACCCCGAACTGTTGCGTCCCGATGCGGTCCTGGTCAAGATCCAAGACCCGGACCGCAAAATGCTGTGCCAGCTGCTGCAACATCGCCGGCTGAAAGCCTACCAAGGCAATCCGCGGACTGCAATATTCTTCTTTAATCATACCGACCAGCTGACAGGCGCAATCCTCCGGTTCCTCATCTTTACAATGAACGGTTGCTTGTATCTGTCCTAAGTAGGCCAGCACCGCATTCATCGTTGCCACGAAGACAGCTTTATCAAAATGCGTAGATAATTCCTTGGTAATGATATCCTGCAAACTGCCCTGAAAGTCCCCCGGCATATCCGTAAAAGCTTGTCCCTTCGCTCCACGAAATACGGCCTGCATCAATTTTTCTTTTCCCTTAACCAACGGAAAGTCCTGCCGCACCGGGCTGCCAATCGCTTCCTCTGTCGTCAAAGGCCGCCCCGTCACTTCCACGGTGTCCTGCAGGAGTTTCTTGGCTTCGGCAATTTGCCACAGTCGCCCCCGCAGCGAGTCAAACAATTCATCCGCTTGCATCATTCTGCCTCCTTCCCTAATTTTTTGTCCACCTCCAGAAATCTCTACACAAAAAAACGACCCCAAGAGGAGTCGCTAAACGTGTAGCACAATACTACTTTAAGCATCTCCTTTCCACACGGGAGGCGGCGCAGTTTCCCGCACCACCCTATCGACCTGTTCTTCATAGCAAAACACTTTAGAAAAAAAGGTTCGGAGCAATATAAACCTGAAAAAATACTATCACATAAAATATTTATGTGCAAATGCAATTAACCTTCTCTTGATTTTTAGGACTCTCAGCTCACTTTCACAAATGCGCAGGTCACGAAACCAAGCCTATAAAGGAGATTAACATTCATAATCTTGTGCTTGATAGTATTTTTTGAGGATAAAGTTGAGTTATAACCTAAAATCCCGACGCTTTTTATAACAACACATCGTATTAGTAGAACCGCTTAAGCATTAAAGCCCTTGTTTTATGCACTTTTCAAGCGCATTGCTCCCTGAAAACCCTTGCAATTATCCTCCCCTGTTGTTATAATTATATAACAACAGGGGAGGCGATTTACCATGAGCTATGAAGTCATTCAGAAGGTCGGACAATATCAATACATCTTCCTTGCCGAAGGATTTCGCAACGAGGACGGCAAAGTCAGACAAAGGCGTCGCTCCATCGGCAAGATTGATCCCGGCACGGGGCAAAAAGTCTACAAGCCCGGCTATCTGGAAGAATTGCGCGTGGCCGGCCAGATGGTTGAAACGCCTTCGACCCAGAAAGTATTCTCTATCGACGATATCCGCAAATCGTCGGTGCGCGCTTTTGGCCACTTCCATTTGTATCGCTCCATCGCGAAGGAGTCTGGCCTGGGGGATGCCCTGAAAAGGGCCTTGCCGGATTACTGGCAAGAAGTGTTTATGCTGGCGTGTTACATGATTTCTACCAGCGATCCGTTGATGTACTGTGCCGACTGGATTTCCGAAACGGAGTCCTATCCGGTGGGCTCCTTGTCTTCCCAGCGCATCAGCGAACTCTTGATCGGCATCACAGAAAAGCAGCGCCATGATTTTTACCAGCACTGGCAGGCTGTTAACGATGAAGACGAATACCTGGCCCTGGATATCACCTCCGCCTCGTCCTATTCGGAACTAATCGATGATGTGGAATGGGGATACAACCGGGACCATGATCATTTGGCCCAAGTCAACCTCTGCATGCTGATGGGTCAAGTTAGGCGATTGCCAATTTTCCAAGCCCTCTACAGCGGCAGCCAGAAGGATGTCCGTACCCTGGCAAACACATTGGCTCAGTTTAAGGCCATTACAGACAAACAAGAAATCACGGTAGTAATGGACAAGGGATTCTATAGCGCAAGGAATGTCAATTACATGCTCAAAAATGCAGTAAAGTTCATTATCGCCGTCCCGTTCACATCAGCCTTTGCCAAAAGGCAGGTGGTCAGCGAGGCAAAGGATATCGACAGCGTCGAGAACACGATTCTCATCAATGGCTGCTCCCTGCGAGGGATTACCAAGGAACGCACTTGGGACAAAGAACACAGGCTGTATACCCATGTTTACTATAACGCCAAAAAAGCGGCGGGCATCCGGGAAGACCTCTATGCCAAGGTGGCCCTGCTGCGCCAACGGGCGACCCTCAGCCCGGAGAAATGTCTTCACGATGAAGAATGCGGGAAATACTTAGTAATACGCAAATCGGAAAAGCAGGACGGCGGTTATACCATCAATATCCGCACCGATGTCATCGAAAAAAGCCTCCAAAACGCCGGATGGGTAGTGCTGCTCAGCAACGACATCAGCGACAACCAAAAAGCGATGGACATCTACCGCGACAAGGATGTGGTTGAAAAAGGCTTTCATCGCCTCAAGCACAATATCGACCTGGGCAGACTGCGGGTCCACAGCGACAATGCCGCCCAGGGCAAATTTTTCATCGGTTTCGTCGCGTCGGTCATCATGTCAAGCATCAATAGGGTCATGGCCACTAAAAACCTGTACAGGAAGTACACCATGAAAGAGATGCTCCGCACCTTGGCCAAACTGCGAATCCAGGAAATCAACAATCAATGCATCATCGCGCCAATAACCAAAGAACAACGTATAATATTCGAATCTTTTAATATTTG
>CAZWXO010000182.1:4128-4427 GCA_964637885.1 uncultured bacterium | reverse complement strand
TGGTTTACACTCGACCATAAAAAGATCTTTACCAAGAACAAACATGATATCAGGTTCATCTCTTTTTTTCGAAGCCGGATCAATGAGGCAGCATTTTTTATAATCATATACACTGCTACCTGGTGGACAGGCTGCAAAAACAGTGCCGCCACAATCTTCTACCCAATCGACAATGGCTCGCCACACTTTAAACTCTGTCATCCTTTATCTCCTAACCAAAACCGCGCCAGCCGCAACATTTCTCATCCATCCACCAAGTACCACTGCATCATCAAGAATGATAAAATCCGAGAATTCCA
>CAZWXO010000182.1:1063-3943 GCA_964637885.1 uncultured bacterium | reverse complement strand
TTCAGTTTTTTCCACACTACACGATGCGGGAGGATCAATAGCTGTTGCTTTTACAATTCCTTTTGTAAAATTATCTCCGTCAGGATAAATCTTTCTATACGAACTATTCTGGGAGTATGAAGCCACAGGTGAGCTCGACTTTCTCATTTCATCCTGTATTTTAATAACTTCAGCATCTGTTACCGTAAGCTTTTTCCCTGACATTAAATTAAGTTTTAGTGTATATTCAACAAAGTCCGCCAATTTTGAATGTTTTGTTAAATCATCAGTAGGCATTAACGTTGTGCTATCTGTCGGCCAAAACATTGACATAGATGGAACTCCAAATATTTCAGTCGTTCGCAATTGAGCAAGAGGTGTTCGCACATTTAAATATCTTGGGTTAGGATCTGAGGTACTTCTTCTTGAATATTCCGGATAATAAAAAAGTGATGGAATTCCCATTTCGGCGGCACGCAACAAACATGAAAATCTCTGCGGCATATTATGTCCAGAAGGATTCATTAGTGTCACTTCAACACTGAGTAAAGGCTCACCATCAACCGTTAATATAAAATCTGGCCTTGCATATTCAACCAAAGCTAACACCTTTGAATATGAGCAATTATCGTAACTTTTTCTTATTGTATTGGCAACTAAATACGGAGAATTCTTAAGCCAAGAATGTCTCTCATCAACCTCATTTTCGTCATGGTACCATAGTTCTGCTACAGACATGGCGTTCCCCCCATTGTTGTCTATTCTAACCTTAAAATAATATAAACTTCACTAATAGAACGGTCGCTAAATCATGTGAATACTGTCGAGAGAGACTTATGTATCCAGTTTCGAATTCAACATTTTACCACTTACATCAGCTTACAGAACGCATAACTTCGAAGAGATTCTACTTTAGCCTCATTAACAGATTAAATCTACATTAAATTGTATCATGAATATGTGAATTGCTGAAATCCTAATGGGGTCCAAGTCACCAAGATCTTAACTTTTTAATTATACCCATACTCATTAATATGCCCCTTAGAGGGGTTGCATTAATTAATAAAAATGACGCAAAATGCAGCACTTTCTTAGTCCAATATACACCAAAAGCCCTTAAATCAAGGGTTTCCACATTGCATCACTTCGTTTATTTGATTACTCTCCTTCCCTGCGAAAAATTTTTCTAAAAAAGTGTGTATAAGACCGTAGCTCAAACCGTTGTACTAGTAAAAAACTAGGAGGGTTAACATGAAGATCTTAACTAACCAAAGGTGGGGCGAAGTACTATCGGCATTTAACAAAATACCAGAAACGATTACATTCAACCGCAAGCTTGAAATTGGAGACAGCGATGAAAAAACCAAAATAAGAGGGAATACAATATCCTTCTTGTCAGTAGACAAAGAGGAAAAACATAATATGATTGCCGTTGGAACAGCGCATCCAATTAGGCCCGAACACATGATGATTTTCTTTAAAAATTGCTCAATGTTTACTGTTGGGGATACTTGCATGGAGGTCGATGAGGTTGAGAACAGGATAAGAATGACGTTTTATTTTGATGTTCAAGGGATGGATATCATAAAATAAAAAGCCACCATAAAACGAGACACTGCCAGGTGCCTCCGTTAGATTGCAGTATTCGCCTTAAACAAAATAAATACCTGGGCTACCACTCCCACTTGATCCTTCATACTGAACATCATACCCGCAAAACTCTAATAGCTCATTCACATCATACGTGCTACCTGCGCTAAGTTCACCGTAGGTAGCACATCCATTTTTTTATATTAATATTCTCCTTGTTGAAGCTTTAACCCTTCCTTCGCGAATTCATCGTAAATACCAAGCATTGCCATCATCTGAAGCGCTAGTTGTGTACGTGGATAACCACTAGCAGGATCATTATTTTGAATTTCCGCTAAAAGATCATCAGCATTTTTTTGGATTTCCATTTTAAGAGACGCATCTGATTGCCCAATGTCAATAGATGCCTGTGACATATTGCAATATAACGATAAAGCCCCCCATATTTCATCCGCGTATGTAGGATCCCCGCTCATGACTGAATAATATTTTCCCATGACCTCGTATAACTTACCTAGAGTACCATCAATATCTGCTGCCTGCTGATAGCATTCTAGGGAATTTGAGTTTCTCCCCATCAGATAATAAATCCGACCTTTACCCACATAAGCCATTGCTAATGATTTGTCGGATAATTCATCATCGAGCGTTATACTCCATGCTTGTATCGCCGCATTTTTGTATTTTAGAGCCTTATGATAATCTTCTTGCTCGGTTAGATAATCAGCTATATTATCGTTAATGTTAGCAATATCCCTACTCTGCAAATTGGAAAATTCCTGAAGTATAGTTTCACCATACACAACGGGATCTATGCCTATTTTAGAAGGCAGATTCTTATATATTGTCATGGTTGTCAGCTTAAGTAATCTATAATCAGGCTCATCAGGATCAATTGCAATCGCCTCGTCTAAGAGATCCAAGGCTCCATATACATCTTCATAGGCCATATTTATTGCTCTTACTGAAAGCTCTTTTGCCCTATTTTTTTCTTCTGGAGATAAAATTGATTGCTCAACTGGCGCTGAAGTTTCAATTACCGGGCTAGAGCCTGTCGCCTGATTACGTGGCGCAAACAAATGAATGGATATGCCAGCGACCAATACTATCAACCCAAGCATAATAAAAACTATTGGAACAAGTATCGGTTTTTTAACAATTAAACACACGATCGTTACTACCGTCCCGACTGAAAAAACATAAAATCCTATTAAACCGAATATTATTCCGAAATAGTTTTTATTTTTAGTTTTAGTAGATATTTCTGCGCGATCTTCATTAGGCACCTTTGTTATTTCGAACTTACTCTCT
>CAZWXO010000182.1:0-1053 GCA_964637885.1 uncultured bacterium | reverse complement strand
GTTTCCATCTGTATCATAAATACTTTCAATATTCTCTTTAACAAGGCCGAAGTCTTTAACATACCATTGGTCAATGGTTGAAGTTGAATTTCCCTCACCATCTAGCACTTGCTCATCCACATGAATATGTGCAGAATCATATTCATGCCCCAAAACATTTATCTTCTCGTATCCTAAGAAAGTGCTTCTGCGATTCACTGTGATAAACTCTGCTGCAGTACTTTCAGCACCTTCAAAGGTAGTTTCCCAACTGTCACCTGGAGAGGCGAACTCAAATTCGATTGCCTTGATTTCTTCCTTAAGAAATGCTTCTCCAGCAGGCTCCCACAGTATCTGATTATTGCTTACGCAATATTTGTTTTTGTAAACACCTCCATACGGATCTTCTTCCACCATTTCATAAATTCCATCATCAATCTTCGACCAAGTGCGCCATGTAATAATACTATCCGCTCCATAATCTTCAGATTCAAAATTAATAATACATTCATATTTCCCCAAGCGCTCAGGGAAAAAATAGTCAGCTGTAAGTTCACTATCAGTCGCGGCCGCAACTTTTGTTGTAGAAAATTCCATTTCATCCGCTTTATTGTTTGTCCAACTGCAAGCTGAAATTGTTAATATGACAAATAAAATGCAGAGAAAAATGCATATCCTTTTCATACATATTCCGCCTTTCATACCCCTCTACTTTGATTTCTATAAAAGTGCTTCTTCTAGGGGCGCCGCATTTGCTAACGAAAAATTTTTCGTGTTGCAAACGTTACGCATCCTACCAAAGTTTGCCAACTCCTCCATTAAAAACTCCCTTTCCACACTTTTTAATTATACCCATACTCTTTAATAAAAGGTAGTTTTGCCCCTTAGAGGGGTTGCATTAATTAATAAAAATGACGCAAAACGCAAAAAAAGCGCCGCTAAAAGCAGCACTTTTTTAGTCCTATATACACCAAAAGCCCTTATAGCAAGGGCTTTCACATTGTATCGGTTCGTTTGTTTGCTTATGGCGGAGAGATGGGGATTTGAACCCCAGGTAGAGTTACCCCTACACAC
>CAZWXO010000181.1:4049-4461 GCA_964637885.1 uncultured bacterium | reverse complement strand
TACACATATAAAATAACATATAGGCAACCGCTTGTCAAATTATTTCTAATAAACTCATCAATTGACTTTTTAAGTACTCCTTTGCCTAATATCTTAACAATCCATCCATTTAATGAATTGCTACTAGATTCTATTATCGCCAAAGCGTTTAGCAATAGAAACGGGTTTTTTTCTTCCACAAGTTTCCCAGCAAATACTATATGATTCTTTTTTTCAGTCGGCTTAAACTTCTCATAATCTGTAAAACTGCAGGGTGTAAAGGATACTTTTTTCTTATAACTTGCAAACTGGCTACTAAAAGTTGGGTAAAGATTGTCAATTTTGTTAGCAAGTTGGAAATTAAATCGCAATAAAAACGCAAACTTCCTGCCAACTAAAGCATCATTGGCTACCGATGAATCTGTCCTTGATA
>CAZWXO010000181.1:1924-4039 GCA_964637885.1 uncultured bacterium | reverse complement strand
TTTTTGCAATCACTAAAAAAACATATAAGAAAAACATTTTTTTTACATTCAGCAAATTTACGAAATGAACAATCTTAATTTTTCTGGATATCAAGTATTTCACAATAGTTGTCGACATACGGTGATCGCTTTTTACAACACAAACGTTTTTTTCGTTCACTAAAAATCCCTGTTTGATTGCGTCCCCATACATTCCAGCTTCTATCACGAGATGACACTGATTTGTTGTATTTCCAATGTAATCAAATGCTCGAATAAATCTCCTTTCAGCACCACCACTACCATCCATTCCACCACCGAGAATAACAATGCAGACTTTATCAATCATTAAAAAATCACTTTCCTCTTAAGACGCGCCTTTTTCAAGCACTGATTTTTTACTTTTGTTCAGTACAGATATAACTAATCTTCTCACACTTTTGAGTAAATTATAGGATTTTTTCTCCGAAACATAGTTAGAGTGTAATATCTCATTGTTAACTAAATACACCTTCAATCTATCCTCATCCCACCCCATTTTCTTCAAAAAATAATCTATATCCCCTTGCAATTGCTGTTGATTCTCATAGGGGGATCCCTCTAACAGCATTAGCGCCTCATCTCTACTCATTTGCCTAGTAGCTACCAAATTTTTGCGGCAAAATATAACCTTGATAAAAGCGCGTAAAGATTGATTCATAATGCTTATATGGGTAGCGCCTATATGCAATTTCTGTTTCGAGTAAATTAAGCGCTTCTTCTTTTTTATAATCATAAAAGTCAAGAAATGAAACCCAGCATATTTTCCTACCAAAAATATAAAAACAATAATCCAAAGTACTGATGCTAGGGAAAGACTTGACTTTGCTCCCATCTCCAAACTGCTTCCAGATAGAAAAGATATTTTTTTTATCATATTTATACCAATTCCAATTTTTAGGCATTTGCATGCCCTCCGTGGATTGGTTACTACCCGATAAAAGATACTTTACCTGATATTTTGTAGCTTGTTGAAAATTAACCGCTAGCATAGCGTTGTCATAAAGTAGCTCAATATCGATTACGTTAGCATCAAAAAATGACTGCTGCAGCCTGCGATATTCATCCCAATTAATTACGTGAGTGTATAAATCTACTCCCAATTTCTGCACCAAATTTTGAATGTTTTCCTGAGCTAGCTCCGAATCCCAACCATTATCCATATGGACCGCCAATGGTCGCAGCCCTTCCTGCACAGCCATATAGAGAGCATAGGAGCTGTCAACTCCACCCGACACCCCGACAATACAGTCATATTTTTTTCCAAGCCCATCACGCTTTACCTTCGCAATAAAAACGTGCCGCTCTGCTTCTCTTTCGACCTCTGACTTGTCGATAATATGACTTGATCGTTCCATAAATTCCATGCAATAATTGCAAACACCTGCACTATCAAAAACGATATCTGCGGCTGAAGTATCCATGACGCACCGCGAACACATCTGATAGTTACCTTCAATATTTTGCATCCGACACTACCTCTTTACTTTCACTGAGTAAATACTTCCTTTATTTTCTTATACCCAGGATAATTAATCAACACTGCTTTGTGGGGACCCTGGAAAACAAACATGCTCCCTGCCGCCGCCCCAGATGCGCCTGCCTCGACCACTGATTTTAGATCAGATAGATTGCCTGCTCCACCACAAGCAATTAGGGGAATATCCACGCAATCGGCACATTCTTTAACTAAAGCCAAATCATATCCCGCCATAGTCCCATCCAAATCAACAGAATTAAGGATGATTTCCCCCGCTCCGTACTCTTGGCAGCGGAGCAAGTGCTCACGTAACGATACCTTTAATTCCTTGTGCTGGCTATGAACATAAACCTTATTTCGCCCTCCGAAAATGCTCTTTTTCACGTCTACCGAAACAACCACACTTTGGCTTCCATACTTATTGGCAATCGAGGCAATAAGCTGAGGTGAAAAACAAGCGGCTGTATTTATGACAATTTTTTCAATGCCAATTTTAAAAAGCCGCTCAGCATCGGCAAGGGTCCTTATCCCACCCCCGTATCCGACAGGCATAAAAGCCTCCCCCGCAACTCTTTCAATAAGAGCAAAATCTGGCCCACTAGCTCTCTTCGACGCCG
>CAZWXO010000181.1:0-1764 GCA_964637885.1 uncultured bacterium | reverse complement strand
ATATCTTCACGATATTAATGGGATCCCCCAAATAAATAGGTTTCTTGAATTTAACCGTTTTCACAAAGCCCCCATCTTGCAGGAGCATACAAGGTATTACTCGCGGGAGCATCTCTACTTCATCTCCAAAAAGTTTTTCAACAGCTGTTTCCCGAAACGATGACTTTTCTCGGGGTGAAACTGCACCGCCATGATATTATCCTTAGCCAATGCCGAGACAAATTCTAGGCCGTACCCGGTCGTAGCAAGAACTGCTTCTTTATCATTACTCTTGACGTAATATGAATGAACAAAGTAATAGCGGGGATCCTCTAGCCCAACAAAAAGCGAGAACTCTTTTGCCTGTTTCACATCATTCCAGCCCATATGCGGTACTTTTAATTCCCGCCCATTTTCATCCGTCATCCCTGAAGGGAACCGTTTCACCTCAGCGTCAAACCAGCCTAGGCCTGGCAGCTGGCCCTCCTCGCTGGATTTACACATCAGCTGCATCCCTAGGCAAATCCCCAGCACCTTAATCTCTTGTCGCGAAATTAAAGCGTTGAGGCACTCAACAAATCCCTTGCTACGTAAATTTTCTATGCCATGGTCAAAAGCACCCACCCCCGGCAGGATGATTTTTGTACAGCTGCACAAATCGTCTGGATTATGTGCAATTCTAAGATCTGCCACTTCGCTATTTATTGACCTCAGCATGTTAACAACTGATCCAATATTGCCAACTCCAAAATTGATAATCGCTATCATTATTTACCACCCACGCCACAACCCAGTGCCGGCATTGTTGTTTCTACAAAATGCCGATAGTTACTAACCCAATTAGATTCCCATACATGATTTTTGATTTCATGGCTTAATTTTTTTTCATCCATTTCTATGGCTTGAATCAATCCATCGCCATCTGAGACAATTTTCCCTAAAAAGTCTATGTTTCTCATTTGTCTTACGTACGGGTGGTCAAGAAATATTACTTTTCTGTGGGCCCCAAGTGCTTCGAAAATAGCTGTCGAAAAAGTACCGACAGCTATATCCACCTGTTCCAAGCATTCGTCAGTATTTATAGTTTCAAGCGGAGATGGTTTATAATACACAACTCTTTCCTTCGTTAACTCGTGTATTGCACTCCTATTTTCGGAAATAAAATCACGTACGTGATTATGTCCATCTGAGATAAAAAGAATACCATTTCTCCCTTCGGGCACTTTCGACAAGCTTGCTTCTAAATGTGGATGACCCATTGTGATAATTTTACTCGCAGTACAAATTTGCTCGCCCCAATATTCACCAAAAGTTAATAGATAATCAGGTAGATAGTTTGCAGTTATTTTCTGAATTACAGACGAATAGACATAAGCATAATGGCGACAGAATACCATCCCGTGCTGAAATTCTGCTACAGTAATTTTCCAATCTTTGCACCATTTTATTATATGCGCGCAATCCCCGTAAGATGCTCCATCAAATATTGCGACCTTGACCTCGCTATTTTTTAGCATCCTAGCATATGCTTGTTTTTCCCACTTCAGCCTTCTTGAAACTGTATATAATATTGTCTCAACAGTTTGCCATTCCATCTCACAGTTCGTCCCGATTCTTTCTTTCAAAAAAGCTACAAACCTGCTTACTTCTGCTCTATCATGTGGCGGGAGTTTTTTAATCTTCCCTATCACATATCTCATCAAATCAATGTAATCTATACTTGTATCAACTGGAAAGTAGCGCGGTGTCTGATGCTTTAAATCATGTGCCCGCTCAAATATTTGC
>CAZWXO010000180.1:0-4519 GCA_964637885.1 uncultured bacterium | reverse complement strand
CCCGGGGATACGACCGACATGTCCAGCGAATGCGCCGGGTTTACGGAAGCCGTCGCAGGGTATTAATCAATGCTCTACAGGGCTGGCAGCGTCCCTGGCACATTGAGGGAGATGCCTCCGGGCTGCACCTGACTGTGGCAGTAGGAGGCACGCACTTTGATGATGCTTTTGTTAAGAGGGTCGCGGAGCAATCAATCCGGATCATCCCCGCCTGGAAACACGCCATTGCCACCACCCAGCACCAACACCCATCTACCACCTTTTTCCTGGGCAACCCGCAACCCGGCATAGCCATCCTTGTGGCGATAAAACTCTTCCAAATACCACAAATACCTGACTAGCATCCCAAGGCATGCCGGAATGTCATTATAAAAATGCATCTTCATCTTTTCCACCCCAAACCAGGCTCGGCCAAATTGTCGCAGACCTGCGGCAATTATTTATCCGAGGACCATCCTGTATATTGCTAATATGCATCAGAAATCATCGAAAAACAAGATGTACCTACAAAATACTGTTTAATCGATCATATTATCCTTTGCCCTAGGGGCAGACAATGATGCCCATCTTCCTTGTAAAAAGCATTTTAAAGTGGTAAATAGTGGGGTAAGGAAGCTTATTGTCCTATTTTTTCCCCTTACATTGTGTCAAATTACTGCTGATTGGGGTGACATTATTGCCAGATCAAGTTTTGCAGAGGATTCTTTTGGTGACAGGTGATTTGCAGCTGTCCGGATTGCTCGCGAAAAAAATCGGCAAATTGGGCTATCAGGCTTTTATCGCCAGCTCCTGCCCCGCAGCGTTGGAGATATTAAGCCAAGGCATCGCCGTGGATATGGCCCTTATTGATTTGGCTTTGCTGGATGGCCCGGATAAAGACGGGATCATCAAACAAATGCAAGCTATCCGGCCACTGCCGGTAGTCATCCTCATTTCCCATGCTGACGATAAAAACATCGAAAAACTGCGTTCCCTCACCCGGTATGGTCATGTTTACAAACGCACCGGCACCCTGTCCCTGCAGCTTTCCCTGGAAATCGCCTTTGAGCTTTTTTGCTCGCACCAGAAGCTGGAAAAAAGCGAGTCCCAGCTTCGGGAGGCCCAGCGCATCGCTCAACTGGGCAGCTGGGAATATGACCCCATGACAGAAAAAGCGGTTTTTTGGTCGGAGGAAGTATACAACCTTTCCGGAATCGATCCGGAAACCTTTGACGGGACTGATCAAATGTATTTGGAGATCGTCCACCCCGACGACCGGGCTATGGTGGCGGAAACCTATATCATCAGTGCTAGAGAGGGTCGTGGCTATACTATTGAATTCCGGATATACCACAAAAAAACTGGTGAGCTGAGGTATCTGCAGGAAAAGGGCGGTCACAGCTTCGATGAGAACGGCAAGGTACTGCGCTCCGTGGGAACGACTCTGGATATTACCGAGCGCAAACTTCTCGAGCTGGAGCTGACCCGCAAAGGGGCTAAACTGCAGAATATCATTGATGGGATGAATGTTGGCACCTGGGAATGGAATATCCAGACTGGCGAAATCCGGATCGATGACCGCCTGGCCGAAATCCTTGGTTATCAAACTGCAGAGCTATCCCCGATGAATGCCGCCAAATGGAACGAGCTGACCCATCCCCAGGACCTGGAAAAATCAGACCAGCAGCTGGATGCCCACCGCGCTGGACAGCAGGAGTTTTATGCCTGTGAACTAAGAATGCGCCATAAAAACGGCCATTATGTGTGGGTCTTTGACCAGGGCAAGGTCAACGAGTGGGATCACCAGGGCCAGCCCCTCATCATGCTGGGGGCCATTCAGGAAATCACTGAACGCAAACAGCTGGAAAACGATTTGATCGAGAGCGAGCTTCGTTATCGATCCCTCATCGAAAGCTCCTGCGATGTAATTTTCTGCCTTGATAAATACGGTAATTTTCGGTTTACCAACAGCGCCTTTGCCGCCGCCTATCACAAAACTCCCGAATACTTTAGCGATAAATCATTGTGGGATGTTTTCCCCAAGGACGAAGCCGACCGTCGCCAGGAAATTAACGCCAGAGTCTTTGCCACCGGCAACGATTTTACTTCAGAAGAGATTTTTGCTACCCATGCTGGCAATGTCCATCACCTGACCACGCGTAATCCCGTTAAAAACCCCACTGGCGAGGTCGTCCTTAATATGATCCGGGCTGTGGATATCTCCCAGCGGAAAAGCATCGAAGAAGAAACCCGGCGCCTCAGCTTCACCGACACACTCACCGGAGTCTATAACCGTAACTATTTTGAAGCGACCCTATCCAGACTTTCCGGCAGCCGGGAATACCCCATCACCATCATCTCCGTGGATCTGGACGGCCTCAAGCTGGTCAACGATACCAAAGGCCATCGTCAGGGCGATTATCTCTTGCAGACCTGCGCCCGGCTACTAAAGAGCGCGCTGCGCTCCTCCGACATCCTGACACGGGTAGGGGGCGACGAATTTGCGATTTTCCTCCCCCAGACCAATGTCCCTTCTGGCAAGGAAATTCTCAGACGCATCCATTCGATGATCGATGATCACAATCGGGCTAGCAAAGACATTTTCCTAAGTATGTCCCTAGGCATGGCCACTGCCGAGGAGGCTGGCACCGACCTTGAGCACACCTACAAACGCTCCGATGACAAGATGTATCACAATAAAGCGGTGAAAAAACGCCCATAATGTCCATGGGGACGGTTCTTGTGTCCATCCTGCCACAGTGCTAAACTCACCTTAGGAAAATTCACGAAGACAGGCGGGGTGAGCCAATACCAAGAACAGCAAGAGTCTAGTCGGGAAGCAGTTATTACCATGCAATGCTCAGGGGAAATGAGCGTCGTGATATTTTTTAGACGACGATGACAGGGAAAGATGCCTAGGTTTGCTGTCCAAGCAGGTAATAAACGAAAGCATTGACATCATAGCCTACTGCCTGATGGATAATCATCTATCCAGTCAAAGCCGGCATGTGCAGTAATGTTGAAGAATATACATGGTCAAGCGACAAATACTACCGCCACCCGGAGCTTAAAACCTTTGTCGATACCGACATCCTGCTTTTTATTAGCAAAAACAAAGTAGCAGCAGTAACAGAATACATCCGCTTGATGGAAATACCAGAACCGAAAGAATATATCGACGTAACAAAAACGCCTCTGAGCCCAAAAGAGATAACACTGCTTGTCGAAAAAGAACTTAGGCAGGCAGGAATCGACGATATGCGCGATCAAGGAGCCAGAGAGGCACTAGCCAAAGTAGTTCACATTCTGTATGAAAAGCATGGTCTTTCGATGCGGAAGATAGCCGGAGAACTGGGCATAAGTAAAAGCTCAGTCCAAAATATAATAAGTGGAAAATAGAGAGCACTGCCGACATGGACAGAAGAACCGTCCCTTAGTCCATTAGTGATGTGCATTTTATTTACTGTGCACATGCAATGTGTTAATATTAGAATTGAAAAATGATGCAGGGGGTGTTGGATATGGCTACGACGAATATCACTATCCGCATGGATGAACAGTTAAAAAAACAGGCAGAGGAATTGTTTTCTGATTTAGGGTTGTCGATGACAGCTGCCTTGATTGCGTTTACAAGGCAAGCTGTTAGGGAACAGAGAATACCGTTTAATCTATCGCGAAATGTACCGAATGCTGAAACAATCGCTGCTATTGATGAAGTTGAGGAGATGAAGCTTAATCCTCAAAAGTATAAGGGCTATGATAATGTCGATGAGATGATGACAGAGCTGTTGAAATGAAATATACAGTGAAGCCCTCAATCAAATTTCAGAAGGATTTAAAAAAGATTGAAAAGCGGGGTTATAACCTTTCATTGTTAACAGAGGTAATCAAAATTATTGCCAGTGGGGAAGAGCTACCGGCAAAGTGCCGAGACCATAATTTAAGTGGCACTTTCGCAGAATGTAGAGAGTGTCATATCACGCCAGACTGGCTATTAATTTACGAGCGGACGGAAAGTGACCTAATTTTATATCTCACGAGAACGGGAACCCATAGTGATTTGTTTTAATCGCATGTGACCGCAGGGACGGTTCTTGTGTCCATCCTGCCACAGTGCTAAACTCACCTTAGGAAAATTCACGAAGACAGGCGGGGTGAGCCAATACCAAGAACAGCAAGAGTCTAGTCGGGAAGCAGTTATTACCATGCAATGCTCAGGGGAAATGAGCGTCGTGATATTTTTTAGACGACGATGACAGGGAAAGATGCCTAGGTTTGCTGTCCAAGCAGGTAACAAACGAAAGCATAGCATAATAGGCTACTGCCTGATGGATAATCATCTATCCAGTCAAGTCCGGCATGTGCAGCAATGTTGAAGAATACGCATGGTCAAGGGACAAGTACTACCGCCACCCGGAGCTTAAAACTTTTGTCGATACCGACATCCCCTGCTTTCCATCAGCAAAACAAAGTAGTCGCAATATTAGAATACATCCGCTTGATGGAAATACCAGAACCGAAAGAATATATCGAAGTAGCA
>CAZWXO010000179.1:0-4549 GCA_964637885.1 uncultured bacterium | reverse complement strand
ATGGGCGGCAACACATGGCTACGATATCGGGAGTGTCGGTGACGGAAGCGCAACAAACCATCCGGCTCACTCGGTAAACTGGTACGATTGCCTCAAGTGGTGCAATGCCCGTAGTCAGATGGAGGGTCGAACCCCGGTTTACACAACAGGCCGTGTGATTTATAAGAGTGGCCAAACCGAAGATATAATTGTGAACGCCTCCGCCACCGGCTATCGGCTACCCGTGAGTGCGGAATGGGAGTTCGCAGCCCGTGGTGGGACGCGGAGTCATGGTTACGAATACAGCGGCGGTAACAACGTGAATGTGGTGGCGTGGTATGAAGGAAACAAATTCCCGACCGGCACCAAAGCAGTCGGCACGAAGGCGTGGAATGAGTTGTGGTTGCACGACATGAGCGGCAACGTCGAGGAGTGGTGCTTTGACAAACCTCCGGCGTATGCAAACGCGATCCGTGTGACTCGCGGCGGCTATTGGTACGGCAACGCGCACATGTGCAGAGCTGCAGGCCACCGCTACGCAACCGACCCGAAATCCCGATACAACTACATTGGCTTCAGGGTTATCCTGCCCCCGGATCAGCAGTTAAAGTAGAGCCAACGGGCAGACTTGGGGTCATAGCTGAACATTCAAAAATGAAATTTAGTTGGGTTGCCAAGACATTTAATGGGCGTAGGTTCTTTCAGAAAAATGCGCCTTGATGACGAAAGAAAAAAGTATACTCACTCGCATGGTGAAACACGTGACATCTGTGTCGCAGGCCGCAAAAAGCATCCGAAAGATACTGGCAGAGAATAAATCGCTCGCCAAGGCGTACCAGAGGACGCCCCGAATCCTTGGAGAAAAGAAAGCATGAGATCAATTGTTGATTTTTAGCTACGACGACTTGTCCCTTTCCGGCCAAATGGCTGGCCGCCCGGCAAGCCAAAACCCTGACCGCCTAACGGAAACCGCAGGAATTTTCAGACTGGCCAACCTTCGGACGCTTACATTGTTTCTCAAATTCCCCGTTGACATTTTCCATCGGACGGGTATAGACTTGCTCTGTTTTTAGAATTGTATATTGGCGGCTGGCATTCGCTTGAGCATTTCTGAAAAAGAGTTTTTGGCTAGCATGATCTGCAATAGAAACATCGTCGGAGGAAATGGCATGGCGCGTCGAGAGTGCGAGGCCTCTGACTTTTTGGTGCCCCATTGCAAATCAAGGATAATCTGAGGCATAGCAAGTTTCACCATGGCATGGGACTTTTCAATTTTTGATGGAAATCGCCATGTTATACAAGAAAGAGAGAATATGGCAAAAACAATAAGTATATTCAACAATAAGGGCGGCGTCGGCAAGACAACTTTCCTTTTTCACATAGCACATAGGCTTGCTGATCAAGGTCGCACGGTATTAATGGTCGATTGCGATAGCCAATGCAACCTGACTGCTTACGCATTAAATGATGCCGCAATTGAACGTGCTTGGGCTGAACGAGATGGAAATAGTATTTTTCGTATGATCGAGCCAGTCGCGAGAACAATTGGCGATATTCGAAATCGAGCCCCCACAAGACTGGATGAACATCTATATTTATTACCAGGTGATCTTCTATTGAGTGACTTCGAGGATAGACTTGGTGATACATGGAATAGTGCTAAAGGTGGAAATGAGCCCGCCTTAAGGGCACAATCAGCAATTTACCGTGCAATCAGTAACGCAGCAGAAAAGATACACGCGGATATAATACTTGTGGATCTCGGACCGAATCTTGCCGCATTGAATCGCGCCGTGTTGGGTGGCACAGATTATGTAATTGTGCCCGTAGCCCCAGACTTATTTTCAATACGCGGCACAGAGAACCTTGGAAGCAAGTTTGAAACCTGGAGAAGAGAATGGGATCAGTGTAATGCCGCTTGGAACGGCACTGCGTTATCAATTCCAAGTGGTAAACCGAAATTTTTAGGATATGTTGTTCAGCAGCACAATATTCGAAATAATTCCACTGGTATGACTCAGGGATGGCAACTCTTTGGAAATCGTGTTGAGGCTGCAATAAAAACAAACATTATTAATCGTTTGGAACCTTTGGGGCAGGTTGAGGTAAGAGGCGATGGCAATTATAATCTTGGTAGAATTCCAAACCTACACAGTTTAATTCCCTATTCAATGGAGGCGAGAAAGCCCGTTTATAAATGTACATCAGCCGATGGTTTACGTGGTGCGCACATCAGCAGTGCCGCAGAAAGTGGCGCATTGTTTGATTCGCTAGTGTCGGCAATTGGACCTTTAATTACTTAAGGAATTGCAGAACATGAGGCTCGACGACATCGATAAGAATCGGAGTCTTCTGCCTATTGGTTATGCAAGATATAAGGGAATTCCGCAAGTGAGTACAGAGAAGGAAAATAATAAGTTATTTGGCGAGATGGTTAAGCAAATAAATTCAGGCTTCAGCCGGTGTTTTTGGCCTGAAAGTCGATGCAAAACTAAAGCAATTAGAGCCCATTCCATACAAAACGCAGGTGTGCTTGATCTCATTTGCAGCAACAACCACGTAATTATGCCTCAAATGCAAGTCACTATTGACGCCGGTCCTTCTGTGAAGTTTAAGGAAGTTGGCAGAAACGAAGCCACGACGTTTACAGGACTGTGTGACGATCATGACTGTAAGTTATTTGAACCTATCGACAAGACCAAGTTTGATCCAAATAACGATGAACAACTGTTCTTGTTGGCTTATCGATCTGTGTTGCGCGAGTTGCACGCTAAAATGAAGGCGGCTGTCAATATCCAAAAGCAATATTCGAGGGGTGTTGAACTTGGCAGGTTTAATCCAAATGATTCTGACAAACCCATGATGATGGCAACAATGGCCGTGGCTGAAGCTTATTCTTTCTATCGTTACAAATTCTCATTTGATACGATTTATCTATCAAAGGCGTATGGGGAAGTTGAACATAGGGTAGAATTCTTTAATAATCTCGCGCCATCTGTTGCAGTGAGCGCAACTTACAGTCACATAGATAATATTAAAGCCTTGGATAATCGGCTGGATCCTAAATGTGTCTCGCTTAATGTTTTTCCAAGCGATAACGGAGTGTACGTCGTATTCTCTTATCGAAAAGAGCATCAGAGCGTTGTATTACCTCACATCACGCGAATACTTGAAGCAGAGGGACACTATAAATTGTACCTCGTTTCAAAAATAATTTTGATGTATTGCGAAAACTTTGTGTTGTCGCCGAGTTTTTACAAAAATATTCCTGATAGTCAAAAGGATGCTATTAGTGAATTCTTTGCAATCAACACCATGATCGATAAGGAGGATCGTGAAGATGCAAAACTGTTTTTGTTTAATTAAGGGTAACTTGTAGTCAGTCCTTGGGTATGAGTTTGGGACTTCGCGGGTCTGTGTTTCTCCCTATCGGACAAGGGGACAGGCTTTTGCTGGTCGCCTTTGAGGATGGGGAGTTGGGGAATTAAATGATAAATGACTTGCAAGTGCAGTATTGACTTGCAGCTACAAATAACGCCCCGATCGAGCAGGACATCCTTTTGGTGCGCGGCCCAAAGGTAATTTTGGGCCGGGACTTGGCGGCGTTTTCCGGGAGCCCACCAAGAGTCTGAACCGGGCGGCAAAACGTAATCTTAATTGCTTTCCGTCCGATTTCATGATCCAACTCATCGCAGAGGAGGCGGCATCTTTAAGGTGCCAATCTGGCACCTTAAAGCGAGGCCAGCATTTCAAATACCTTCCCTGTGCCTTCACGGAGCAAGGCGTGGCCATGCTGTCGAGCGTGTTCCTACTTGACCGGATTGACTGGTAACAGTGAGTCTTTGTCAGTCAACTGCGAGTTCAATACGAAGGGACAATCTATCATGCGCCCGTGCAAAAGGGTAGAGCGTCCGACGATCTTTTGAGGATGATAAAGATCGCGAACGGTTCATCTGATGCAGACGTAGCCAGTCGCTTATTGCTTATGCGGTTTTGAAGAAATTGCGCCTTGAATACGCAAGACAAAAACAGGTATACTCTTACGCATGATGATGAACCTGACATCGCTGTCTCAGGCCGCGATGCACATCATGCCTGTTCTGTAAAAATTAGGAGAAACATCTGATATGCCCTATCTCGAACTGGTCTTAATCCTTCTATCACTCTTGTTAGGCATCATCGGAACGATTGGTGACAATCGCGAGAGTGGAAAACTCACTAAGTTTGGGCGATGGACTGTCACCTTGTTGTGCTTGTTTGCTGTGTTGACCTGCGTCACTGTCCTGAATGCGTATTACAGCGATGTTAAAAGTGCCAAAGAGGAAACAAAGAAGTATATTGCACTCGTCACCCAGATCCAGAGGACGATGTACCCACTCGAATTTTCGGGTGCCATGCTCAGGTTCACGTACGACTTAAATAAACCATGCTATGAGGCAATATGCAGCAATCTTGTTTCCCGCGTCCCCGCAGCAAGTATCAAACGCGAAGTTAGATCTGTTCCTTTTAAACTGCCTAAGCTCCAGGGAAAAACTTCAGAGAACATTTGCGGTTACGTTACCGAAACAAA
>CAZWXO010000178.1:1859-4557 GCA_964637885.1 uncultured bacterium | reverse complement strand
CTGGCCCCCTTGCTAAGATGATCAATCCAGCACAAATATTAAAAATGTAATGATAACAAAATTATTATACTCTCGTCGCGGAGCATGCGCAAGACGCAGTTGCAGCTGAATCAGGTAATAAGTTGACACACGGTTATGATAGCAGGATAATTTTCAAGCAAAGGTAAAGTCAACTACTGGTTCCTTTGCAACAATTGGAAGAGGGTAGGATTCTATGCATTGGATCCCATGGTTCGTATAGGGGGTGCCAATTCTGTTGTGGAACTTTGCATAGCAAGACTTTGGCAGGATGTAAGACTTCTTTTTTCACTACCGATGCGTTACTGGGAGAAAAATCTTTTTTAAGTTGGCGGAGCAGAATCGATTGGGGAAATTGAAAATGCGGGGATAAGTTTTGGAGGGTAAAATGGCTAAATTGCTGATTGTGGACGATGATAAAAACATTTGTCAGTTGTTAGCGCTGTATCTGGAAAAGGAAGGACATCAGCTGACTTTTGCCTATGACGGCAGCGCGGCTTTGGATATGTTCCACCAGTCACAGCCGGACTTGATTATCCTAGACCAGATGTTACCTTTGATCAGCGGTCTGGAAGTTTGTAAATTGTTGCGCAAGGAAACACAGCTGCCCATTATAATGTTGACAGCTGTGGGAGAGTGTCTGGCAAAGGTCACCGCACTGGATGCCGGGGCCGATGATTATATCGTCAAGCCTTTTGAGCCGATGGAAGTGGCGGCCAGGGTGCGGGCCCAGCTGCGCAAGCACATCGTCGCGGAGACCATTGTCTCCGATGCATTGACAGTGGGAGCTCTCACGGTCAGTCTAACCCGTTTTGAAGTTAAGTATGGGCAGCAGTCGATTGAAATGACTCCAAAGGAAGTGCAGCTGCTGTATTATTTTTTGCAAAACATTGACCTCGTTCTCACTCGCGAACAAATTTTGGAAAAGGTGTGGGACTTTGACTATCTGGGCGGAACCCGGACTATCGATATGCATGTTCGCAATCTGCGCAGCAAATTGCCGCCGAGCGAAGATTATCACATCCGTACTGTTGTGGGTGTTGGCTACAAGTTGGAGCGACGATGTTAAGACGTCTTTCGCTTTTTAAAAGGATATTCCTGACCTATTTGGTTATCAGTGTGCTGTTGGTGGGGTCTTTAGCCATCGCAATTTCATTGTTGTCGAAAGACTTTATCTATCAAGGGCGCCGCAGGGTGATGCTGGAAGCAGCGCAAATGGTGGCTAAGCTGGCCCAGGAAAGAGATGCCGAGGTAATTACCCCACTGGAAATGGAGCGACGACTTGAGGATATCGCCTCTTTAGCAGTTTCTTCGGTCTATGTCCTGCCAAAAGAAGTGGCCAAGCCAGCGGATGGAAATGCCGCTTCGGAACTGGCAGCTGTCCTTCCGGCTATCGAGCGGATGGTCGCTGGAGAGACGGTGGTAATTCCCTCCGTCCGGCTGACAGGTGCTCCTGCCGATGTCATGTTGGCAGGGGTGCCCTATTATCATCGTCGGCAGGTCAATGGGGTCGTGCTGGTTTTCACTCCGGTGGCCGGGCTAAAAGAGCGATCGCGGGAGTTGTATTTAATCATTTGGGGGACAGCTGCCGGAGCGATGATTGTCGCCACTTTTGTTACTTATCTGCTTTCGCATCGAATTACCAGACCCTTGACGCAAGTGACCAACGACGCTGTCCGTGTCGCTTCAGGAGATTTTTCCTATCAGTTGCCCCAGCTTAATCTGCAGGATGAAGTGGGAGACTTGCATAACGCATTTCAAAAAATGAAAAAAGAGTTAAGCAAGACTGAAGAGCTTCGCCAGGCTTTGATCGCAGGGGTAGCACACGATCTTCGCTCACCTCTCACAAGTATTCGCGGGTTTATCAATGCAGTTCTTGATGGCACGGTGGACAAAGCGCAACGGGAAAAGTATTTGCGGATCGCGGCTGACGAAGCGCAGCGCCTCGTGGTTATGTCTGAAAAAACTTTGCAGGCCGCCCAACTGCAGGCGGGAGTGTTGCAGCCACAGATTATTAGATTTTCCGTGGGTGATCTGCTCCAGGAGTTGCAGAGCGCATTTGATTTTAACCTTAGTAAAGTTGGGCAAAGACTTGCGGTGGTTGGCGGCGGGGTCAAGGTGGCGGCTGATCCGGATCACGTGCGTCAGATTCTACAGAATCTCGTGGAGAACGCCATCAAATATGCTGGGCAAGGGGCGACGATTACTATTGAGGTGGCTTCGGATGAAAAACAGGTGCAACTAATAGTTAAAGATGATGGTCCGGGGATTAGCGAGGACTTTCGTCCTTACCTCTTTGATAAATATAGTCAAGCCGATGACGCTCGCTCGCCAGGGAGGCCCGGCATCGGACTAGGTTTGTCCATTGCAAGGGATTTGGCGTGCCTAAATGGAGGCGGGCTGGTTTTCCTGGGGGAGGGGTCGGCCTTTGTTCTTAGCCTGCCGCTGGCGTCGGAGTAAAAATTTACAGCAAATTTACATTGAATAAATGCCTCCAGTGGTGAAATGCCGTATAATCGAGGGCAGAGGGGAGTTGTGACATTGCCGCGCATCTTAAAAAAAATTGCTCTAAACATTGCATTAGCACTTTTTTTGCTGAGTGGTTGTGGGCAAGAAGAAGTTATGCCGTCGTCGCAACTACCCCCGAGCGAGACGCAGCCGCAGCCGGGCGAGCCGGAAG
>CAZWXO010000178.1:0-1849 GCA_964637885.1 uncultured bacterium | reverse complement strand
CACTACTCAAGCAGTCGTAGCGAATGCGAGCTCTTCGGGGGTGACTACTGAGAGCGTGGCACCGCTAGCGGCCGTCCCTGGTTCCGATGACGCCGAGGTTAGCCAGACCTTGCAGGCGATTGATGCGGAGATGGATGCCTTGTTTACCAGTATCGATCAGGCTGGGGAGAGTAGCTTATCAATTTCAGGAGAGGGGTGGGAGTGATGCAAAAATGGATGGCGCTGGCGCTGGTTTTATTCTTCAGCTGCTTCACTCTGCTGCCCCAGGCAACTGCCTTGACTCCTGAGGAAAAAGAGCAGCTGCGGATCCAGCGTCAATTGAAAATTCAAGAGGAGCAAAGTGCCGCCGGGAATAATACCGGGGAGACCGACGGATCGCGCCAGCTCCTGCAGCGCCTGAAGCAAAATCGTCAAAGCATCTTAGGCCTGCAAAAAACCCTGCAGCAAAAAGCCCGGGCGGTTAAAGCACGGACTGCTGCGCTCAAGGCTCGTCCGGAAGCACAAAAGAAACTCGACCAAGCGGCACTTACGGCACAGTTGCAAAAGGTGGCAGAAAACCGGCGTCTACTGGATGGCAATCTCCAACAATTGCGCCAATCTGTTGCGAAAATCGAGAGCTTGCGAGGCGTTGGGCAGCGCCGGGAATTGTTGCAAGCTGCCCAAATTGCAGTTCAACTTCAGCAGGAAAGAATTCGCCTTTTGCAGACGGGAAATCAGGAATTAGATAGACTGTTGGCATCTTTGCAAGGTTAGTAACAAACATTTTACATCGTTTTTACACAGATAAAATACTCTGTTTACCTCAGCAGCTTATGATCGAGATGGCAAAGAAAATTGCCATTAAAGAAAGGAGCTAGACGAGATGAAGAATAGTATAAGGTTAGTCGTGGCTACAGTGTGCATTGGGGCAATAATTATTAGTGGCGGCGGATTGGCCCAGGCCTCCGGTTTGCCAGGAGCTACTGAAGGAACAATCAGGCAAGCTAAGGGAGCTATTCAGGCTGACGGCGAACTGAAAGCCTTGCAGGAAACATCCAAGGCGTTGGCAAAAGAAAACCAACAATTGCGGCAGCAGATTCGTCAAAGCGTGCAGGGATTAAGCCCGGAGGAGAGAGCAGCTCTTAAAGAAGAGTCTCAGGCTATCAAAGACAGTCGCGAGTCTATGCGTCAGCAGATGGAAAGCTATAAGCTGCAGCTACAAGAATATCGGGCGCAAATCAAAGAGGCCAGAGCAGCTAAGGATCAAGCGATGGCCGCGGCTGCTGTCGCAGGGATGAAAACTGTTCTCGGTCAGGCGATCGCATTGCAGCAGCAGATTAACAGTGAGTTGCTGGTCATTGTTTCCCGCTTTTAGTTATTTAATCTCATCTGCAAAAAATGCATTTGCTGAAAAGACGGTTTCGCTTGAGCCGTCTTTTCTAATTTAAACAGATTGACAAGCGGCAGGCAAATGAGTATATTTAGCAGTAATTTAAAATGCTAAAGGCCGTGACGGAGAGAGTAGTTTTCAGCTGAAAATACAAGCGAGCCGGGGATGGTGCAAGCCCGGTATGAGTAGTCTGAAGATGAAAATCACTTCTGAGCTTCGAACCGAACGAGTAATCCAGTAGGCTTCGACGGAGTCCTCCGTCATCGGGAACGCATATGTTGGTATGCTTGTTTGGATGGGTGGTATAGCGAATGTCGTTTGGGCTTTCGTCCCTTAGCGGGGATGGAGGCTTTTTTCTTTAGAATGGGCGAGCTGTATCAGGAGATCTGCTCGTTGGGGGAGCAACATAATCTGAATTGACTGGAGGTAAAAATTAATGGCTACCAATGACATGGTGGAAATCCGCTGGCATGGCCGTGG
>CAZWXO010000177.1:0-4561 GCA_964637885.1 uncultured bacterium | reverse complement strand
TTCCTTGCGTATCCTGGTGTTCCTGCCCCTTAAAATACTTAAAATACGCAAGGAACGTCCCCCTGTATCCCTCGCAAGGAACGTCCCCTAGTATCCCTAGTATCCTAAGGAGAGATGGTGGAGGAATATGCTTATGAATACCGCGTATCAAAAATCGATTCTCGTGGTGGAAGATGAAGCGATTTTGGCGATGGTCACCAAAAAAATGCTTGAGAGGTTCGGTTACACTGTCTTTACATCGAGCACTGGGGAGAAGGCGGTGGAGGCATTTAAGCAGAAGCCTGAGATCGACCTTGTCTTGATGGATATTGACCTCGGGTCAGGGATGGACGGCACCGAGGCGGCTGAAATAATTTTAAGCTGCCGTGATATACCCGTTGTTTTTTTATCCAGCCACACCGAACCAGAAATAGTTGAAAAGACTGAGAAAATAACTTCCTATGGATACGTTGTGAAAAATACAGGTAGTACCGTCCTAGATGCCTCGATTAAAATGGCCTTTAAACTGTTTAGAGCAAACCGAGAAATCGCGGAGCGGGAAATTAGGATGCAGGCAATGCTCGCCAATATTTCTGATGTTGTTTCGATTATCGGGAGCGACGGAAAGATAAAATATGTCAGTCAAAACGTGAGGAGTTTGTTTGGTTGGCAACCGGAAGAGCTTATAGGAGCTGAATTTAACGAAACGATTCATCTGGATGATGTTGAGGATATTTCCAAAGTGCTTAAAAATATTTTGCAAACAGAAGGTGCTTCCATGGCAATGGAATGCCGCTACAAATGTAAAATGAACAAATATTGCACAATCGATATTACTGCCAGCAATCATACCGATGATCCGACGATTAAAGGCATCTTATTGAATTATCACGACGTCACCCTGCGCGAAGAAGCCTTAGAAAACCTGCGCGTTCACCAGGTTGAGCTGGAGCTGCAGAATAGCGAGCTCAGGCAGGCTCAAGCTGAAATAGAGACGGCACGGTCGCGGTATTTTGATCTATATGACTTGGCGCCTGTCGGCTATCTGACTGTTAATGCACTCGGGCAGATTATTGAGGCCAACCTGACACTTGCGACAATGCTCAAAGTCGAAAGAAGTGTATTGGTTAAAGATTCAATCCTAAACTACATCCATCAAGCCGACCGAGACTGTTATTATCTGGCGAGCAAGCATCTCTTTGAGACAGGGCAGCAGAAAACAATTGAACTGAGGATGCAAAGGAATGATGAAAGTATTTTACGGGTCAGTCTCGCCGGTACCATCGCACAGGATTCAAGTGGCGCTGTTGTCTGCCATATCGCAGTTAGCAATATCAAAGATGTATAATATTAGGGATAGCGATATAAAAAGAGTATACTTGCGGTGAACAGTCGCTTTCCGGAATGGAGAGCGGCGACGCGTTAGGAGGAGCCGCAATGAGGACACGGGAAAAAGCTACAGGCGAAGCACCGGCAGCGAGTGCCGGGTTAAATGACAGCAATGTAATAAAAACTTCTGACGCTACAATGGATCAAAAAAAGGAAAATATTAATCCCTCCCCGGACTTTCCCGTTGTCGGGATCGGCGCATCTGCTGGAGGCCTAGCGGCCTTTGAGGCCTTTTTCTCCGGAATGCCTGCCGACAAAGATCCCGGCATGGCTTTTGTATTGGTCCAGCATCTCGATCCGAACCACAAGAGTATTCTCAATGAGCTGATCGGACGCTACACGCGGATGCAGGTTTTTGAAGCCGAGGATGGAATGCGGGTCAGGCCCAACTGCGCCTATATTATTCCCCCAAACTGCGATATGGCCTTTCTAAATGGATCGCTGCATCTGATTGAACCCGCCAAACCACGCGGACAGCGCTTGCCGATCGATTTTTTCTTTCGCTCACTTGCACAAGACCTGCGGGAACGGGCCATTTGTATTGTACTTTCGGGTACAGGCAGTGACGGTACCTTGGGACTGCGCATGGTCAAAGGTGAAGGTGGCATGGCTATGGCCGAGGCTCCGGCTTCGGCCGAGTATGACGGGATGCCAAGCAGCGCCATCGCCACGGGGCTGGTCGATTATGTGTTAGCGCCGGCCGAAATGGGGGCACAGCTGATCGCCTATACAAGCCACGCGACGGGCCAATCATCACAACCTCTCGTACTTCAAGCCACTAAGAATATCAACGCTATAAAAAAAGTACTTATCATATTGCGTTCCCAGACAGGACACGATTTTTCCCAGTATAAACCCAATACAATCTACCGGCGCATCGAGCGGCGGATGGCCGTCCACCAGATCGATACACTCGATGAGTATGTCAAGTTCTTGCAGCAAACACCTGGTGAAACGGAAGCGTTGTTTCGCGACATGCTGATTGGGGTGACGAACTTTTTTAGAGATACTGAAGCCTTTGCTGCACTCGAAGCGCAGGTAATTCCCAAGCTGTTTGAAAATAGATCAGTTGGCTCGAGTGTTCGCGTCTGGGTAGCAGGGTGCTCCACCGGAGAGGAAGCCTACTCGCTTGCGATGTTGCTCCAGGAACGCATCGAGGGAGAGAAAAAAAGTTTTTCGGTTCAGGTGTTTGCCACCGATATCGATAATCAGGCGATAGCAACTGCCCGGACAGGTCTTTACCCCGCCAGTATCGCAGCTGATATCACTGCGGAACGTTTGGCCCGCTTTTTTACCCTTGAGCCCGACGGGAGTGCTTATCGAATAAACAAAGGTATTCGGGATCTCTTGGTGTTTTCCGAACAGAATCTAATCAAGGACCCTCCATTTTCAAAACTTGACCTAATAAGTTGCCGAAATCTTCTGATCTACCTGGACGGTGATTTACAGAAAAAAGTCATCCCATTATTCCACTATGCATTAAATCCGGGGGGGATGCTGTTTCTCGGAACTTCCGAAAGTATTGGAGACTATTCAGATCTATTCACCACGCTTGACCGTAAAGAAAAATTATATCAACGAGAGAGTGATACAAAAGGAAGTCAACGTCTTTCCTTAGGTCAGTTCCTTCCCAAAATGATGCCAAAAAATATGGCAAAGGTACCGCGCGGTAGAAAATCATCTACAAACCAAAAGTTGCAGGAGTTTGTTGAGAACGAGATTTTGCAAAAGGTAGTGACTGCCTGCATTCTGGTCAACGATCACGGTGATATTTTATACATCCATGGTCGAACCGGCCTTTATCTGGAACCGAAATCCGGCCCGACCGATGGCTACAATATTTTAAATATGACTCGCGAAGGTCTTCGTCGTGAGCTGGTAACGGGGTTACGTAAAGCAGTACTAACCAAGGATGTAGTCCGGTATCAGGGTTTGCTTGTCAAGACAAACGGTCATCTTACACCCACCAACTTAACTATCCACCCGGTATCGGCTACTATAGACATTGCGGCTGATACCAATAATTACTTAATTGTCCTTGAAGAAGCAGCAACTGATGGCTATGAAACAATAAAACTTACTGATGCCGAGGTGAAAAACGTGGAGAGTCCCCTTTCCGATGAGCGTTTTGCAGCACTAAGGCAAGAATTACGTGCAAAAGAAGAATATTTGCAGACATCCAATGAGGAGCTGGAGACATCAAATGAGGAACTAAAGTCATCCAATGAAGAAATGCAATCGGTTAATCAAGAACTGCAATCGACGAACGAAGAGCTGGAAACTTCAAAAGAAGAACTGCAGTCCGTAAATGAGGAACTAGCCACAGTCAACACCGAAATGCAGCTAAAAGTCCAAGACCTTTCCCGGGTAAACAATGATATGAATAATCTTTTGGCAGGTACCGGCATCGGGACTGTTTTTATCGACCATGGACTGCGTATCTTGCGCTTCACTCCAAGCGCTACAACAATAATTAATTTGATCAGCAGTGATGTAGGCAGACCTATTGGGCATACCGTTACTAATCTCGTAAGCTATGACAATTTGGTGGCAGATGCGCGATCGGTTCTGGATACCCTTGTTTGCAAAGAAGTGGAGGTTCAAACTACAGAAGGTTCATGGTTCAAGATGAGCATCAAGCCCTATCGCACACTGGATAATATTATTGAAGGGGTCGTATTCACTTTTTTTGATATCACAAAAACCAAGCAAGCCGAGGAAGCATTATTGATTTCCGAAACTCGTTATCGACGCCTTTTTGAAACAGCTCAGGATGGGATATTGATTCTTGATGCCGAAACAGGAAAAATAAACAATGTTAACCCATATTTAATCAAGATGCTTGGGTATTCCGAGGCTGCATTCATTAACAAGGCCATCTGGGAAATTGGCTTATTTAAAGATATTGCGGCCAATAAAGCCATGTTTTTGGAATTGCAGAAGAAGGAATATGTTCGCTATAAAAATCTTCCATTGGAAACGGCAAATGGAAGGAAAATAGAAGTCGAGTTTATCAGCAATGTATACGAGGTGGCGGGTAAAAAGGTTATCCAATGCGATATCAGAGATATCGGCGGCAGAAGGATGGACGATGAAGATGAAAAGCCACAAGAAGAAGGTGATGTCTAGTGACCGGCAAGAAAAACAGCGCAGCTGCCATGGACGAATTGCGCAAGTGCGCGGAAGAAATTGC
>CAZWXO010000176.1:3278-4578 GCA_964637885.1 uncultured bacterium | reverse complement strand
ACCTATTTTTGAAAAAGACTTGCTGCTGATGCTGTTTTAGCTACCAACGAACTTATCGCTGCCAGTGCCGCGCAACCGGCAATAAAAGACGGGGAAACCCATGCCAGAGAAATGATTATCGACGCCACCTGCGCCCCGGCTGATATGCGGTATCCCGCCGACGCCAGACTGCTCAACGAATCGCGGGAGAAGCTAGAAGAAATTATCGACACCCTCCGCGGACCTGAAGTCGTCCGAAAGACCATCAAGCAACAACTAAACTTCCTCAAAAGGGACCTGGGCATCATCCAGGATTACTTGCTTGCTCTTTAAAGAGCCAAGCTCCTGAGTAAAAAACAAAAGCGTAATCTAGAGGTAATCAAGCAAATCTATGCCCAGCAGTGCCAGATGGACCAAAGCCAACCCCATAGCACAAAAAACAGAATCGTCAGCATCTCTATAAACCGCATCCGGCCCATCGTTTGCGGCAAAGCAGGATCGGAAATCGAATTCGGAACCAAGATACTCTCCACCGTGGTAGGCGGCTACAGCTTCATTGAGAAAATCAGCTTCGACGCCTTTAACGAAAGTAGCTATCTTCTCCAGGCGGTAGAAAACTACAAGACAAGATACGGGGTTTATCCCCAAGCAGTTATGGCCGATGCCATCTTTCGCACCCGCGAGAACATTAAGAAGCTGAAAGAAAAAGGCATTCGTATCAGCGGGCCACCCCTGGGACGCTAGCAAGTTGCCCTGGCCAAAGCGCTAAAACGCCAAGCCAAACTAGATGCCGGCATTCGCAACCAAGTCGAGGGCAGCTACGGAGTACTGAAAAGAAGATACATACTGGACAAAATTCCAGCCCGGCTGGAAGCAACGAGCAAAATTTGCATTGCGCTAGCCTTCCGGTTCAAGAACTTGGACCATCGGCTAAGGCTTTTATTTGTAGAGGGCTGTTGGCGCGAAAAAAGGACTGTATTTTGGCTAATCTACGGCGACATTGCGGAAAGTTGATTCCCGTTTAGTTAACCCTACTTAAAGATATAGAAATATAGTATTTTTTTAGCGACGGTAGTTTTCTTTAAGTGATTGCTTTGAACTTTTACCCGCTAAAGCCAAATGGGCGTGGAGGTGATTGTGTCGCAGGTCTGGCAAAAAAGGTTTAACAGCACATGCATTCGGTTGTATTTAGTAGATTTGTTTATTATTATTGTTTTGTTTTCAATCTACCTTCTAAATCAATATTACTTAAAAAGGTATTATGATGAAAGCGTTTTTTTAAATTGGTATTTGAATGACTTAATTGCTTTGCCCCTCTTGT
>CAZWXO010000176.1:0-3268 GCA_964637885.1 uncultured bacterium | reverse complement strand
TAAACATCACAGTTCCTTTTCTCACTCGAAAGCCGCGCCCATTTGTTCGTTTTGGGAAAATTATGGTGCTAAGCTTAATAGCAGGTTTTGCTTGGGAGTTCGTTGTCCCCTTAGTTGAAGAGAAGAGCACAAAAAGTTATTATGATATTGCTTTTTATTTTTTTGGAGCGTTGTTGTATTACGCTTTGATTAAAGCAATGTCAAATCTTTCGGAATAAATAATCGTAGTTCTAATAATGACTTAGTTTAGTGGAAGTATATTAGCTGTCATTTGATTCTATAATCAGTCTAATGTTTATGTTTGTCTGGAAAATGTCATTAGTTTTTTGGCGTTTGTCATCGGATTATTGAAGTATTATTTTGGAGGAATGCAAAATGTATGAATGGGTTATGGCCGTGATTGGATTTGGAGTTTTCCCGCTGTTTGATTATGTTTTATATTTAGAGTGGCCTGTATGGGTGGGTCTTTTAATTCTTCTCGCAGCAGGGGTTTCTGCACCAATTTTGGGGGCACTTTCGGAAAATGAAAAGTTAGAAAAGAAGCAAATAATTGATCTTAGTTGTAATGAAAAAATAACAAAAATAAAAGAGACATTATATATTTCAGATGGGTTCAAGCCAACGCAAAAATATAACGATGAAGATTCTGCGATATTAGTCGATGAGGGGATAGAAAAAATATGTTTCATCTATAATTCATTAAGGAGTTATAGTTATTTAGATTTTGAAGATATATTAGATTTTGAATTTGTGGTAGATGGCAATATAGTCAACAGGGCATCAACTGCTTCGTTAGTTGGTGGAGTTATTTTGGGAGGAATGATGGCAGGGCAAACAGGATCTCTAATCGGGGGGCTGTCTGCCGAGCAAATTTCTGAACAATTTATTTCAAGCATTGTATTGAAGATTACTGTTCGTCATGGTTCTAAGACAATACATAAAATTACATTTTTCGAGGTGCCCTCCCAGGTCAAAATAGATAATCCTGAATGTCGCGCTGCGCTGGCAAGAGCAGAGCGTTGGCAAGGAGTAATGAATGCAATTTGTTCTTGACGAAAATAAAAGGATACGAAGGGACGTTGCTTTCATATCCGTGAACTTCATATTATCAGTGGAATGTGCGCCCGTAACGAATACAATATTTTCCGCCCCTTTAAACCCCTCAAAGTCACTACACGTCATGCACTTTTTGGTAAAGGTCGGACAAATATCGTCGGCAACACCGCCAGTTACATGAGCCAGCTGTTCAACCCCCAGCTTCATGTTTTTTTTGTTTACTGGTATTTAAAAGTTCTTGGGCAATAATAATATCGATGGTTAGACTATTTTCTGTAGCAAGCGCTTGAAGCTCCTCGACATTTGAACAGCCAGTGGACTTGGGGTTTTAGAGCATTTTTTTGCGTTCCACATGTACAACCACTCTTGCCGTATAATCAGAATGCGTTAAACCTCGGGTTCGGGCAGAGCCCGATGAGCCGGAGGCTCTTACCTCTTTGAATTGATTGGAAAGGATAATCTTAAGCATCCGCCAGCACCTCATCCAGTACCTCCTCAAAGGAGTCGTAGCGTTTGTAGTCTCCGGTGTTCTTCTTCATCTCTTCGTATTCATCTAGGGCGGCTTTGGTTTCAGTATTCGGCTTAAGACGCCTGACCTCGAAAGGAATTCCGTCATAACTGACTGCATTGCGAAGAAACATAGTGATAGCAGAAGACATGTTAAGTCCAAGATCGTTAAATAGATTCTCGGCATCCTTCTTTAGAGAAGCATCAACACGTACATTGATATTGGTGGTAGCCATGGGTTTCACCTCTTTCTTGTTTCTATGGTTAGTATAGTTTGACATGCAAACGATTGCAATACAAATAACATAAATGTTTTGCAATATATACACAATCCAAGCAAATTGTTAGGAGGAATATGCAGGGACAGTCCCTAAGTATCTTTTTTCCATTTGCGAAAATTAATGCGTATTCTAATCCCCTAAAACGAAAAAACGAAAAAACACCCGCACAATATGCGGATGCAAACATGAATTGACACTAAAAATGATGCGATATTAAATATTATTGTTGTTTTCTCGATTTTGCGATATAATGGAATAAATTTGCGGGAGGTGCAAACAATGGCGATTAGTTATAACAAACTCTGGAAGCTGCTGATTGATAAAAACATGAAAAAGAAAGACCTGCAACGCTTATCCGGGATCAGCTCGGCTACGATTACTAAGCTTGGCCGAAATGAGAATGTGAATACGGAAATACTCCAGAAAATATGCACCGCTTTGGAATGCGATATATGCGATGTCATGAAGTTTATTCCAAATACAGATAAAGAGGAGAAACAGAATAATGACTGATAACAGAAAAGAGCAGGAACGCTCAGAACTTCACCGCACGATATGGAATATTGCCAATGACCTTAGAGGCAGTGTCGATGGATGGGACTTCAAGCAGTACGTCCTTGGTATGCTGTTCTATCGATATATATCTGAAAACCTGACAGACTACATTAACCGTGGCGAACATGAAACTGGAAATACAGAGTTTGATTATTCAAAACTATCCGATGAAAACGCGGAAGAAGCCCGTGCGGATTTGGTTCAGACCAGGGGTTTCTTTATCTTACCAAGCGAGCTCTTTCAGAACGTTCGGAAAACGGCAGTAGTAGACGAGAACCTCAATGAAACATTGGAGAAGGCGTTCCGTAGTATTGAAAGCTCGGCTCAGGGTGGTCCAAGCGAGGATAACTTCAAGGGCTTGTTCGACGATATCGATGTGAACAGCAATAAACTCGGTGGCACCGTTGCCAAGCGTAATGAAAAGATCGTCAAGCTGATGAATGGCGTTGGCGAAATGAAACTTGGTGACTACCAGGACAACACGATTGATGCCTTTGGCGATGCTTATGAATTTCTGATGGGTATGTATGCATCCAATGCTGGCAAGAGCGGCGGCGAATATTACACGCCACAGGAAGTAAGCGAGCTGTTGACACGCATCGCACTTGTTGGGAAAACGGAAGTCAATAAGGTCTATGACCCAGCCTGTGGTTCTGGTTCACTTTTACTTAATTTTGCAAAGCTCCTCGGCAAAGAAAACGTGCGACAAGGCTTTTACGGGCAGGAAATCAACATCACCACCTACAACCTTTGCCGGATCAATATGTTCCTGCATGATATCGATTACGACAAGTTTGATATCGGCCACGGAGATACGCTGACCGACCCGATGCATTGGGATGACGAACCCTTTGAAGCCATCGTTTCTA
>CAZWXO010000175.1:0-4578 GCA_964637885.1 uncultured bacterium | reverse complement strand
TTATGTGACATTAACCCCGTCCCCCTGACCTGTTAACCCCGTCCCCTTGACCTACCTTAGTCATTTCCTGCACGTGGACAGCCGCTTGATTCCCGGAAATTCCATCCTGCGTGAATTTGTCGGGGGAAGCATTTTTCCGGTATAAAGGCCTTAAAAATTTTCTAAGCGACCACGTTGCGCGTATTCAGCGATTATCTCATCAATCAGCTCAGACTGTGCCAGTGGCTGTGGCGCATGTGTTCTCAATAGGTGCCGCGCTTTTTCCCCTGCGGCATCGTAAGCTGAAGGGCAACCGCCGGCCAGCCACTGGTCGTAGGGGGTGCGGTTAATCAGTTCTGGCTGCCAAGCTTCCCGCATGTGGCGCAGGGTATGCTCTTCAACCATAAAGTGGTTGCCCGGGCCAACCTGATCAATGACAGACAGGGCCAGTGTCTCAGCGTTGATTTCGATGCCTTCGGCTGTACGGCGCAGCATTTCATATGTTTCACAATCCAATAACAGCTGCTGATAGGAGAACATTTTGGCACCATTAATCAATCCTGCGCCACACATCATATCCGCCTGGGCAAAGGCATTGATCGCGCCCGAGATGCCATTTTCGACCCCGGCGTGCCAATCAGAGGCTTTTGCTCCAGTGGCAAAGGTGCCTACATTGGCTGGCAGGCGGTAGTACTTGGCCATTTGGCACGAAATTGCTTGTTGCAGAAAATCTTCCGGTCCGCCACAGGTTACGTTTCCGCTTCGCAATTCCATCATCGTGGCGCAGGAGCCATAAAAAGTGGGAGTGCCCGGGTAAAGCAGCTCCACCAAAGTGATTCCCGCTAATATTTCCGCGTTGCCCATCGCCATGCTTCCGGCAATAGTTGCCGGAGCCGTAGAGCAGTTGATCTGCATAATCATAAAGCCTGTCGGAATTCCTGCCTGGGCAAAAATCAGAGCCGCTGCCAGATTTTTTTCGTCATAAGAAAGCGGGCTCATACTGCACTGGAAATTAGAAATTATCGGCCGGCGGCGTAGCCCCTCTTTACCACCGGCAACAGCCGCAGCTATTTCAATCGTGCCTTGTGCATTCAGTGGGTCAACAGCTGTCATCGCCTGGGCGTGCTTGCTGGAGCTTAGTAGCATTGCCTGCAGTTCGTATAGGGGTTGCACGGCTGCCGGACAATCCTGGGCACTGATGTTAGGCCATAAAAAAGCTATCTGGGGCACGGCATCAGCCACCCGCAATGAGTTCTGTAAATCCGATAGCGTCGAAGCCCGCACCACCCCTGTTTGCAAATCCACAATCTGCAGGCCACTGCCATCAATAGTCAGGTAGCCAAAATGGCCATCGATTCGTAGGTCATTTTCCGGATTGCGCGCATATAGAAAATATTCCTTGGGGGCAGCGGCTAAGGCTTTTTCCACTTGCGCCTGGCCAAACCAGACCCTCTTATTGGCCCGGTCAATGCGCAGCCCATGATCCTGCAAGATATCGTACACACCTTCCGCAAGTGGCATCCGCACTCCCGTTTTACCCAGAATATCCATGCTAGCCTGATGAATGGCTTCCACCTCGCTAGGGGTTAGCACCTCAAGTCGTGCCTTCCATTTAATCGGCTTAATCATATTCCCACCCGGCCTTTCGTCATCTGCTTCGTCATGCTTTTTCTGCGAAAACTTCCTGCTCTGCTTCCTGGACTATTTCTTCGAGGCGCTCTGCCACTTTTATATCCAGTGGCTGCGGGGTATAATTCTCCAAAATTGCCAGCGCCTCTTCGTGCGCCCGCTCAATCATTTCTTTGCCTCCCATCCCCAGCCAACCGTCTCTAGTGCGCCGATCAATCAGCTTTGCCCGGGATTGCTCTTGCCGCATGTAATCCAAGGTGTGCTGCTGTGTTAAATAATTGCCTCCGGCACCTACCGCGTTAATTACCTCCACCGCCAGCGTCGCCTGATTAACGGTAATCCCCTGCATAATCCGCCTGACCATCCGGACAAACTCCTGATCCACCAGCAATTGTGCATAAGAAAAAGTTATTCCCATCTCTAATAGTCCCATGCCATAAAGGATGTTACTTCCCGCTAGGGCCGGAAGCATGGCAGTCATCGTTTTTTCATGACCTGCCTGGATGTCGGAAATCTTACTGTCGCACTAGGTCCCCCCCACATCTGTCGGGATATCATAGTAGTGCCCCAGCTGCCCGACTGCCGCACTGAACATGGCGTGCTCCGGTGCACCGACGGGGGAAGTGGTATAAACAAGATCCATAATGGTATTCGATGTGCCATAAATCATCGGAGTCCCTTTTTTAACAAGCTGGCCTAATGCTATTCCGCCTAGGACCTCGGCATTAGTCACGACCAACGTCCCAGCGAGGGTGACAGGGGTCGTTCCTCCGGCCAGTCCCATCGATAAGACATTCATCGGGATGCCTTCCCGCGCCGCTTCCATTATCAAGTCCGTGCATTCCTCGCTTAATTCCAAGGGGCTGATGGCACAGGTTCCAAAGGACACAAGGGGACGCCGCCTCAATTGCTCTTTGCCCCCGGCAACAACCGCCGCCATTTCGATAAACTTACGGGCATTGGGCAAATTTTGCGGATCATGGCTGTAGTGTTTGGCCGTATTCTTTAAAACTATTTCCGCTTCGTGCAAATCCTTGACCCGTGGATGCACATCCTGGGCTGAGACTGCTAGGGTAAAAAAATCAACTTCCTTTATCGCATCGCAGACGCGCGCGATGTTTCCCAGATCTTGCTTGGTTGATGGCCGCCGCTGGCCTGTATACGGATCCAGCACCATAACCCCGGTAGCAAAATTCTTAAAAACAACCTTCTTTCCTTCCAGGACCACATCACCTTTAGGGTCCCGCGCCGCCAGCAATACCTTGCCCGGCGCCGAGGCAATGGCGTCGTTGATTATCCCCTCCGGAATTTTAACCATTTTTGTTGTTTCACTGACCAGACATCCAGCGGCGGCGAAGACATCGCGGGCCGAGGCTGACATGATTCTTAACCCTGTTTCCCTTAAAACCTGCAACGTGGCCTGGTGCACCGCCTCTAAGTCTGATTTACGTAAAATACTGTAGCCCAAAACATCCTCTTGATACATCCCTTGCCCGCCTCCCCTTACTTAATCATCTCAAAAACTGAGCTATAAAAAGAATAAACCTTACAGTAACTGTAAGGTCAAATACTTTTTCTCTAATTAATCTTTCAGGAGTGCATAAACACGAAAAAACTCCTCTTGGCGGTCAATGTCATGATAACTCATATTCAATCTCCCATACACATCCCCGGAAAGCTCCAACCCTTGCTGTGCAGCATAACGGCACACCGGCGCCAACATTTTTATAACATCCTCGTTATATTGCAATTCAGTGTACAGGCATCTGTCTGCCTTTTCCTCATAAGCCTCGGCATCTGTAAATTTAAAATCCAAACGGGCCATCGCCCCCGCGTCTAAGGACATGTAGTGATGCAGGCCCTGCTGCGGATGCAATATATTGTAATGAAAAGAGAAGGTGACAAAAAAAGCAAACTCGCGCCGGATGCTGATACTTGATTTAAAATCATCCATTTTTAAATTCGTCTTGTGCACAGCTCCTGCCTTACGCAAAGCCGGCGGCATGGGGCGAATATCAAAACTTTCAAGAAAATTAAGACCTTCGCGGTGAAACTCCTCCCAGTATTCCATTTTTTGAAGCAATTCTTGATAATGCTTGATCTTTAGAGCAATTGCCGCCTTCTTGCCCTCGATCAAACGCATCTCTTCCTCTAGGTGAACGCCTCGAAAAATTCGCTTTATTTCGCCCAAGGGCATCTCCAAATCGCGATAGAACAAGATGACAGACAAAATGAAAATATCATTGTATGAATATAGACGGTAATCATTTTTCGCATCTTTATCCGGCTCAATAAGGCCTTCCTGCTCATAGTAGCGAATTGTACCAGGGGTTATCCCCAACAATTCCGCCACCTCTCCAATCGTCGAATGCATCCTCGCCCGCCTCCCAACCTCTGCGCCGCGGCAGGGGACAGTTCTCTGTCGCGGTTGCCCCAGCCGATGGCGCATAAACCCCGCCGGCCTTAAAAAGGCTACCGGCAGGGTTTATCAAAAGATCGCTACTTTCCTTAACTACTTTTTCTCTTCTGAGATTTCGACTATTTCTGCCATACAATCTTCCCAGCCCTGAATCAGGCGGCCAATGCCCTCATCAGTGGCTACCGACGGTATCAACATCATATTATGGAAAGGCGTGATTAGCAAGCCGCGATTAGCCAAAAACACATGTGTATAGTACATTAATTGCCAGTCAAAATTTTCTTTAGCATCAGTGCCGTTCTTCGGCGGTGTCGGCATAAATTGGGGATGCTGGGGGTCGAGTAGGGCAGGGGAATTTCACCCCCACCCTCTCACGGAACCGGACGTGAAACTCTCGCTTCATCCGGCTCTTACAGACCAGTCACCCTTCGATGACCTCGCTTTACCCCACGGCTCCTCCCGTTTCCGGTTGACCTTGGAATGCAGCGGGTCTGTGCAGCCCCTTTGCTCCGGTCCCATTACGGACTTTCATCGCTACTACAGGCTGCTCC
>CAZWXO010000174.1:0-4602 GCA_964637885.1 uncultured bacterium | reverse complement strand
CGGTAAAAGCTGATTAACAATACCAATAGCTTTCTCATCTCACCCTCCTAATTCGTGCGCACAAAAACATTTCGAAACCACTATAAAAAGCCACTGACTTTTTTCATTAACAATTAACAATTAACTATTAATAATTAACTATTAATAATTATCGATGCAAAAACAAACTTTTTGCTTTCTTTTTTAAAAAAACGAGGAATTATGCCAATAATTCTTACCAAAATTGTTAACTGTTAATTCTTAATTGTTAACCGCCGACTTTTTCAGTCCTATCCCAAAACGCCTGTCTTTTTCAACAAACGCTCCACGGCCAGCTGAATCTCTTTAAAATCACCGGCCAGTAAAGGCTTGCGACAGATAAAGACCAGATGATAGCCCGGCGGCACTACAGAGGCACTCTGGCGCACTGCTTCCTTGAGCCTTCGACGCGCCCGGTTGCGGTCGACAGCCCGTTTACCTAAAGCCTTCTTGCTGGCAATAAAACCAAAGGAAGTTTCACCCTCCCCCAGGTAATACGCATAAAGCACAGCAAAATGGCCGCCGGCGCTTTTCCCTTGATCAAAAACGCGGCGGAAGTCAAAGTTTCTATTTAATGATAGCATAAATACTCACAACATTTCCCCAAGAGAAGGAAAAAAGGCCACCAATTGGCGGCCTCACACTGTTAAACGTTTACGTCCTTTAGCTCTGCGGCGCTTCAGAACATTTCTGCCTGCTTTAGTGCTCATCCTCTCCAAAAAACCATGGACTCGTTTCCGAGGAACTTTTTTGGGTTGCCAAGTGCGTTTCATCGTTCACTGTACCTCCTGTCCGCCTTCTGTTAAGGCACGGAAAGATTATAAGTAATGAAATACTACTTGTCAAGGAGAGACGCGCGCCTTTTCTTCCCTACAAAGACCTAGATGATTGCACCCAGGTGCTTGCACAATGGTCCTACGTGTGTATAAGTCTGTGGATACTGTGTATAAGTGACTTGCGCCACATCGGACCCACTGGACTTTTCCCCAGGTGTGGATAACCCTGTGGAAACTCACCAAAGCCTTGCCCTGCAACACTTTCGCGTCATAGAAATAATTTATTCACAATTCAAACAGCGCAACTACAGGATATTTCTATCCCCAACCCTTGGGGAAAAACTGTTGATGAGATTTTACATTCCCGAGGCGCCACATTTTAGATTACATGATGTATTATATCCCTGTTAGTGTGTCAGAGTTTTGTCAGCAAAAGGAGGTCTTTTTCATTGAATACCGCGGCTACCACGGAAATAGAGACTTTTTGGTCGAGCATTCTGGCGGAAGTGCAGGAAAAAATCGGGGCGGAAAAAGTTCACCAATGGTTGGTGCCCGCTGTCCCCATCACCCAGCACGGAACCCATCTCCGCGTCGAGGTGCCTAATTACTATTTTCGCTACTGGATTGAGGAAAACTACATCGATCTCATCGAGCAAACCGCCAGCCACCTGGCCGGGGAAAAATTTTTCATCGATCTGGTTATCGCCGGGGCAGACAAATCACCCGTGTCAGCGGCGACAACCTTCGCGGTCTCACAGACCTACAATGGGCCTGCTTTGCCTGACCCTTCTTTAGGCTCGTTTTCTCCCCCACCTGATACAATTGGGGAAGGAGTGGCCCCGCTCAACATCCAAGACGGCCCTCTCCTAAATCTGCGCTACACCTTTGACACCTTTGTCATCGGCAATAATAACCGCTTTGCCCACGCGGCGGCACTGGCTGTCGCCGACACGCCTAATACTTACAACCCGCTGTTTATCTATGGCAGCAGCGGCCTGGGTAAAACGCACCTGATGCAGGCGATTGGCCATTTTGTCAAGGAACATAGCCCGGCGACGCAAGTGTATTATATTTCTTCCGAAAAATTCACCAATGAACTGATTGCCTCCATCGGTCAAGGCAACAACAACGTCAATAGCTTTCGCAACCGCTACCGAAATGTCGATGTATTGCTCATCGACGATATCCAGTTTATCGCCGGTAAGGAACGCACCCAGGAGGAATTTTTCCATACCTTTAATTCGCTCCACGAGTCCGGCAAACAGATCGTTATTACCAGCGATCGTCCCCCCAAAGACATTCCCCAACTAGAAGAGAGGCTTCGATCCCGCTTTGAATGGGGGCTGATCTGCGACATCCAGAAACCAGATCTCGAAACCCGAACTGCTATTTTGCAAAATAAAACTATCACAGACAAGCTCGATATCTCCCTGGATATCCTAACCTACGTTGCTCGCAAAATCGACACCAATATCCGCGAACTTGAGGGCGTCCTAAATCGCGTCGTCATGTATTCCCGCGCCTACAACGAACCGATCAATTCGGAATTAATCGATAAAGTCCTTAAAAACACCAATCCCGAATTATCCCGCTCCAAAGTGACCACAGGGCAGGTCCTCGATATCGTTTCGACTTATTACGGTATTTCTCTGGGAGACATCAAATCCAAAAAACGCACCCAGGAAGTCGTCTTGCCCCGTCAAATCGCCATGTTTTTATGTCATCAATTAATCGATATTTCCTTTCCCCGGCTAGGGGAAGAGTTTGGCGGCCGCGATCATACGACAGTGATGCACGCTTGCACCAAAATTAGTGGTAAAATAAAGGCAGAGAAAGATTTTGCCCTCGTCATCAAAGAACTAAAAGATAAAATAGAGTCCCGCTAATCCCTGCGGATAACTTGTTGAAAAAGCTGCGGACAACGGGGATAAGTAGTTTTCCCGGGCAGGGGAAAAACCCTGTTGATAAAAAAATAAACTTGGGGATAAGACGCCTGGCAGTGGATAGAGTGGATAAACACCCCTAGTTATGCCCAGGGTTATCCTTAGCCCCAAAACCTTACACAGCCGGCTTTTAACTAGGTTTTCCAGTTTGTCCACACGCCTTATGACTAAGAATACTATTTTATTACTATATTATATTTTAGAAAAGGGGCTTTTGAATGCATCTGATTCTCGACAAAAATAAGACACTCAATTATTTTACCAACGTGCAGCGCATTGCTGCCACCAAGTCTTTGATTCCGATTTTGTCAGGGATGCTCCTCGAAGCCAAGGATGACAAAGTACGCCTCTTGGCCTCGGACGGTCATTTAACAATCCAAAGTTATTTTACAACACAAGTGATTCAACCAGGGCGAGTCGTTATTCCTGGCAAGTCATTTACTGATATTTTGCGGGCGATGGCAAGCGACGAAGTTATTTTCAAGACCAACTCCGATAATAGCATCGGTGAAATGACCAGCGGAAAATCGCATTTCACTTTGAATCTGATATCAGCCGTCGACTTTCCGCCTTTTACACCGATCATTGACGGGAAAAATTTTGTTTTGCAAGCGGGTGTCCTTAAACAACTTTTGCGCCTCAGCCTCTATGCCACCTCGAATGTGGACGCGCGGCCGCTCTATACAGGCTTGCAGATGATTTTTCGGCCAGGTCGAATTACGTGTGTCGCCACTGACACATTTCGCATGGTGGTGGCTCAGGCTGACGCTTCGATGCAAGGTGAAGCTGATTTTATGGCGATTGTTCCGGCTCGGGCCCTAGCTGAATTGAGCCGCTTGCTAGATGACGACGCGGACCAGGTGCAGATCAGCTTTGCCCAGCAACAAGTCGCTTTCAAAATTGGTGAAACGACGCTGCTGACGCGGACGCTGCAGGGCAAATTTCCGGATTGGGAATCGGTTTTGCCACCCAAGACAACCGTTGAATTTGTCATGGAAAAGGAAAAAGCCCTCGAAGCTATCGAACGCGTCTTTTTGATGACCGACCCTCCGATTCATCGGATGGAGGTCAAGGTCAATGATGGGATTATCAATTTTCTTGGCAGCAGCAATGAGCTAGGAAAATCCGAGGAAGAAATCTGGGTGGAGATGGGTCCGGAATCCATCAATTTTCTCATTAATGCCAAATACATGATGGACTTTTTGCGGAGCATCAACAGCACCAAAGTGCGCGTCAAAATTTGTGACGAGATGAGTCCGCTGGTCTTTTTACCCCTTGAAGAGCCGGGCCTTACTTGCATTATCGTCCCGATGAATCCAGCGTAATAATTTTGATATTGCAGGATTTTCAGCTGAAAAATTTCCGCAATTACCGGGACCAATCCTTGGTTTGGACACCGGGAATTAATCTCGTTTACGGACAAAATGCCCAGGGGAAAACCAATCTTTTGGAAGGGGTTCTTTTTCTCCTCACCGGGCATTCCCATCGGGCTGGCAGTGAAGGGGAAATGATCAGCTACACGATGACTGACTATTACCTGCAAGGCACGATTGCCGGCCAGACTCGGTGCCGTCGCCTGGAAACCGGCCGGCAAAACGGAGAGAAGTTTCTCCGGGTCAATTCGCTGCCGGAAAAAAGCCGGGCGTGTCTGCTTGGGGAAGTGGGGGCCGTTATTTTTGCTCCCGAAGACCTCAATCTCATCAAAGCAGGTCCGGCGGAGCGGCGGCATTTCATCAATGCTCTTGCCAGCCAACTGTGGCCAAGGTATTATAGTATGTTGGTAGCCTATCGTCGCACCTTGTCCCAACGCAACGCTTTGCTAAAGCAAATGCGGGAAGGCTAAGTCCAAGATCTCCGGCCAAAGC
>CAZWXO010000173.1:0-4657 GCA_964637885.1 uncultured bacterium | reverse complement strand
GCACAGGCGATGGTGCCCAGTCTCTGGCCTCCCACTTACTAGAACATCTGCTGCAGACAGGAGAAAACCGCCGCGCCAGTGACCTGCATCTGGAGCCGCTGCTAGACGGTAGTCTGCAGGTGCGGCTGCGCATCGATGGCCTGCTACATTACCTTAGCACAGTCGACGCAGACTTGGGCAAGCTTCTGATCGGCCGCATCAAGATCCTTGCCGCGATGGACGTGGCCGAGCATCGCCTCCCCCAGGATGGGCGCTTTACATCAGTGATCCAAGGGACGGAATACGACGTTCGGGTCGCCTTGATTCCCGTCATCCACGGCGAAAAAATTGTTCTGCGCATCCTGAGTCAGGCAATGCAGGTGCCGGATCTGGCTGCCCTGGGCCTCAATCAGAGCAGCCTGCAACAGATTCGCAATTTTCTGCGCCATACCACCGGGATGCTAGTCGTCGCCGGACCTACCGGGAGCGGCAAGACCACCACCCTGTATGGCTGCATCAAGGAATTACTGCCGCTGAATAAAAATATCACCACCATCGAAGACCCGGTAGAGTATGCCGTTAGCGGCATCAACCAGATGTCGGTCAACACCAAGTCCGGGCTGACCTTTGCCACGGCCCTGCGCGCCATTGTGCGCCAGGATCCGGATGTGGTAATGGTGGGAGAGATCCGCGACGAAGAGACAGCGCGTCTGGCCGTCCGGGCTGCCTTGACCGGGCACCTGGTAATCAGCTCAATTCACGCCGAAACAGCCACAGGGGCAGTGCTGCGCCTGCTGGAAATGGGGGTTAAGCCATACCTGGTGCACGCTGCACTGCGGCTGGTGATTAACCAGCGCCTGGTGCGCCTGGTTTGTCCGCGATGCGGAGGTGATTCCCATCTCCCTTGCGGGCATTGCGGCAATCTGGGCTTCGCCGGGCGGACTGGAATTTTCGAACTCCTGGAGCTAAGCCCCCTGTCGCCGACAGCTGTCACGACACCCGATGACTTGTTGCGCATCCTTCCGCCGCCAGTGCAAAGGCTGGAGGAAGACAGCCGGGAAAAAGTGGCGGCAGGTTTGACCAGTTTAACCGAGGTTGAATGCTATCTTTAACAAATCTCAGTTTGCGTTGATAAAATTGGACAGACCAGGCATGTAGAGATTGTGGTGAAGCTGGAGAAGCGGTAAAGATAAGTAAAATCAATGATTAGAAGCCACTGAATGAGTAGATGACATTCAGTGGTTTTTATTATTCGCCACTTTACAAACGTTCTTTAAATACATATAATAAAAGAACAAAAGTAATTGATAACGAGGTGGTCGAATGAATTCGAAGTATCTTATCATAAAAAAAATCGCTGAACACTCAGATGGTGTCATAACCACAAAACAGATTGAAGAGGCAGGTTTAAGTAGGACAATTATTAAGAGCTATGTTGATCAAGCATTATTGATACGAGAAGCTCAAGGTGTTTATACTATCTCATCAGCATTAGTAGATGAGTATAAGTTACTGCAAATGCGAAGTGGGAAAATGGTGTTTTCATATGGTACGGCACTTTATTTACATGGTATGTCAGATCGCGTACCTCATGTATTAGATACAAGTGTTCCACAGGGTTACAATGTTTCGAGAATTAAAAGAGATCATCCAGATGTTCGATTTCATTATGTCAAAGCAGAAATTTGGAATTTGGGGTTAACTAAGTTACTAACTCCTATGGGTGCAGAGGTATCGGCATATGATAAGGAGCGGTGTATTTGTGATTTAATCAGTCAGAAAAAGCGCATGGACATGCAACTATTTACTCAGGCGATAAAAGAATATTTTTCTTCAGCTCCTAATATGCGAAAAATTTTAAAGTACGCAAAAGCATTTGGTATTGAAGAAAAGATCAGAACTTATATGGAGGTGCTCATATGAAAACACCTGAACAATTGAAAGGGACCATACGGAATATTGCAAAAGATAAAAATCTTAAACCGCAAGAAGTACTGCAAATGTATTTATTTGAAAGAATCATTGAAAGATTGTCATTATCAAAATATAAAGACAATTTCATATTAAAAGGCGGCTTGCTAATTGCTTCGATGATTGGCGTAGAAGGTAGAAGCACACTGGATATGGATACAACTGTAAGAGGAATGCTGATAACAGAAGAGTCCATTCACCACGCAATTCAAGAATTAATTCAGGTGGATGTAGGGGATGGGATACAATTTATGTATCAAAAGATGGAGCCCATTAGAGAATGTGATATGGAGAGCAATTTCCGAGTACACTTGAGAGCTAGCTATGGTAAAATTGATGCACCTATGAAAATTGACATTACAACAGGTGATGTTATTACGCCTTCGGCGATAGATTACTCCTTTAAATTGTTATTTGAAAATAGAAATGTGCATGTGATGGCATATAATCTTGAGACCATTTTAGCAGAAAAATTCGAAACGATAATCAAGAGAAATATTGGAACAACAAGGGCAAGGGATTTCTATGACCTATACATTCTGTTTAAAAGTAGATTCGAAGAGATATGTCAAAATGATTTTATTTATGCTGTAAGAAATACTGCAAAGAAAAGGGGTTCAACAGAATTACTTTATGATTGGGAAGATATATGCGAAGATATTCGAAAAGAAAAGTCTCTAGAAGTACTATGGAACAACTATCAGAAGGAAAATCATTATGCATCTGGGATTAGTTTTGAAGATATTGTCGATAATTTAGTGACGGTTGCTCGGTACTTAAATTACAATGAAACAATCTAGTCTAATGAAGTGGCTTTTTCCGCCAAGGCCTCAATATGTTCATGCGACATCATTTATGACTTCTCAAGGTGATCAGAAAGGAAGGGATTTTCGATGAACTTAAATCATTTATTGGAGCAGGTAGTCAGTTTGCATGCCTCAGACCTACACATGACAGTCGGGCTGCCGCCGATGGCGCGGATTCACGGCGAGATAGTTCCCTTGGCGGAGGATGTCCTCGACAAGCAGATTCTGCGCGGATTTGTCGATGCCACTATCCCCAAGAATCATCTAGCGGCCTACGAAAACAAAGGTGAAGCCGACTATTCCTACAGCATCGAGCATTTAGGACGCTTTCGCGTCAACGCCTTTCATCAGAAAGGTAATCCGGCGCTGGTCATGCGCTCGATCCCCGTGGACATTCCGGCCCTTGCCAGTCTCGGTGTTCCTAAGGAGCTAGAGGAAATCACCAATACTCCCCGAGGCTTGTTCCTCGTCGTCGGACCCACCGGCAGCGGCAAATCCACCACCCTGGCCGCGATGCTGGACATCATCAACACCAACAAAGCGTGTCATATCGTCACCGTCGAGGATCCCATCGAATACATGCATAATCACAAAAAAAGCATTGTCAATCAACGCGAGGTCGGCAATGATACTGAAGGTTTTGCTACGGCCCTCCGTTCGGCCCTGCGCCAGGATCCGGATGTCATCCTCGTCGGCGAGATGCGCGATCTGGAAACAATGGCTACGGCAATCACAGCAGCGGAGACGGGGCACATGGTGTTTGCGACGCTGCATACCAATAGCGCTGCCCAAACCGTCGATCGCATCATCGATGTTTTTCCCCCGCACCAGCAACCCCAGATTCGGGCGCAGCTGGCGGCGGTGTTGCAAGGCATCCTCGTGCAGCAGCTTTTGCCGCATAAAGACGGGCAGCGACGGGTAGTCGCCACCGAGTACATGTACATCAATCCCGCGGCCCGCAACCTGATCCGGGAGGGAAAAACGCATCAGCTCAATTCCGTCATCCAAACAGGTGGACGCCAGGGGATGCACACGATGGATATGTCGCTAAAACGACTGGTGACTGAAGGAGCTCTTTCGGTGGAGGTAGCCTTGCAAAAAGCGGGCGATCGAGAATCCCTCCAGCGGATGCTGGGAGTTTGAGGCCGCAGCAGTCTCATCCTCTTGATCAGAAATTTAAATACCATTGTCTTGATGGTCTTGGCCGCGCGCACCGTGGCAACGTCTCTGCCCTCTCGACTGAGGCAGCCGTAGCATCCTTGCGGAGGCGCGGCTTTCGCATTCTTGCCCTTCACAGCCCAGCAACAGCGGGTCGGGTTCTCTATCCATCCATGGCCAAGCTAGGAATGATTTTCGAGCAGCTGGCGATGACGCTACAGGCGGGGATTCCCTTGGCCGAGGCCATGGAATATCTGGGGCAGGACCAACCGGCCCGGGTGCGCACTTACTTGCAGCTAACCTGGCTGCGCCTGTGCGGTGGCGAGAGCTTTGCCCAATCCCTGCCCCTGGATCGCCGGCCGTGGCATCGCGCCGTCTACGGCGTCGTCAAGGCCGGGGAGGAAAGTGGCAACCTGCCGGAGGCGTTGACGATGCTGGGGGAAGCCGTCGCCCGCGACCAGCAACAACGGCGGCAGTTGACCGAAGCCCTCGCCTACCCCGTAATTTTAATATTGACCCTGATCAGCGTTGTCTGGATACTCAGCATTTTCGCTTTGCCCCGCTATATCGATGTTTTCGCATCCCTTGGCACCGCCCCGCCATGGTCGCTTTTGGCCGTGGTTTTTTTGGGTAAAATAGTCGCCGTCCTCGTCCCGACGGCTAGTGTCGTACTTTTGCTGGGAGGACTGTTTGCGATGCTACGCTCCCGGCAGCGGCAGTTACCGCCATGGACTGGAGGGATG
>CAZWXO010000172.1:0-4703 GCA_964637885.1 uncultured bacterium | reverse complement strand
GACGTCGAGTGAAGTTTTTTATTTTCACACCCTTTGATTTAATGTATAATTTATAGGATAGTTCTAAGAACGGAATAGTTGATTTTGGGAGGCTTGTGGATGGGGAGATTGTTTGGAACCGACGGCGTGCGAGGGGTGGCTAATGCCGATCTGACACCAGAGCTTGCTTTCAGGCTTGGCGAAGCGGCGGCAAGAGTTTTGGCGGTTGATGTGCCGCGGCCGCATTTTTTAATCGGGCGGGATACGCGGCTGTCCGGCGGCATGCTGGAGGGGGCCCTAATTGCGGGAATTTGCTCTCAGGGAGTTGATGTCCGTCGTTTGGGGATATGTCCGACCCCGACGATAGCTTTGTTGACGGCAAAAAGTGGCGCTTCGGGCGGGATAATGATTTCTGCTTCGCACAATCCGTTTATGGACAATGGAATCAAGTTCTTCGCTGCAGACGGCTTTAAATTAACGGATCAAGTGGAAGACCAAATCGAAGCATTAATGAACGATTCACCTCTAGGCGGGCGTCCGGCGGGCGCTGAGCTAGGTAGCGTCGAAGACGTTTATGCAATGTTGGATGATTATGTTGACTTTGCCTGCCGCAAAGTCAAGCGCATTATATCGGGATTCAAGGTCGTGGTCGATTGTTCATATGGGGCGGCTTCGGATATTGCCCCAAAGCTGTGGAGCCGTTTAGGCTGCGATGTGATCGAGCTACATTGCAAATATGACGGGACCAATATTAACGACAATTGCGGCTCGACGCATCCGGCGGCCATGTGCCAGGCGGTTGTCGAACACAAGGCGGATTTTGGCGTTGCCTATGATGGCGATGCCGACCGGGTCATCATGGCCGATGAACAGGGACGGGTGGTCGACGGCGATCGCATTTTGTACTTATGCGCCCGGTTGCTCAAGGAAGAAGGCGCGCTAAAGAACGATACCGTCGTTGCCACAGTGATGAGCAACATGGGCCTGGAAATAGCTTTACGCGAGCACGGCATTAAGCTGGTCAAGGCCCAGGTTGGTGACAGATATGTGCTGGAGCAGATGTTGAAGCACGATGTTATTCTTGGGGGCGAGCAGTCGGGCCATATTATATTTCGTGCGATGAATACCACGGGCGATGGGATTATTACTTCCCTTGAAGTGGCGCAGACAATTGCCGCGCTGAATCAACCTTTGTCCAGCTTAGTTCAGCAGGTACAGGAAGTTCCGCAGAAACTGGTCAATGTGAGAGTGAAGGATAAAGGAAAAATGCTGGGAAATGATGCTATTGCCCAAGCTGTCGAGCTGGCAGAAAAGGAGCTGGGTGACCAAGGTCGGGTTCTGATTCGTCCCTCCGGCACCGAGCAGCTGGTCCGAGTGATGGTGGAGGCTGTCAGCGGGGATGTCATGGAAAGACACTTGACGCGACTTGTCTCGATAGTGGAAACAGAACTGGCTTAGCTGTACGTGAAATACAGTTTCCCTATAAAAGGAGGTGGTGGCATACTCTCTTTGCGCGGAGATCGCGGGAAGAATATTTTGGTGGAATGGTGGCAATGAAGGGGGTGGATGATTAGGCGGATTATGGTCGATAGGAGCTAAAAGCGCCAGAACTCAGTGTGAGTTGACGAGGTGAGGGAGAGGCTATGTGTCTCATATCGAAATTTCGGCGGATATCCCTCTGGCTGGCACGGCCAGACAGGTACTTAAAACTTTTGGGTGACCAAAAGGACAAAGGTATCTTGAGTGCATTTTAGTTGGGAAAGGATAATGTGTAATGTGTGGAATAGTTGGATATATAGGACCTCGTGCCGCGGTTGACGTCGTTGTCGACGGTCTTTCGCGCCTTGAATATCGTGGGTATGATTCCGGCGGCGTGGCAGTTATTGAGAAGGGCAGTCTGGTAGTGAAGAAAAAGGCGGGCAAGCTGCGAGTGCTGCAAGGCATCTTGGCTGAAGATACTTGGACGGGCAACGTTAGCATCGGGCATACACGCTGGGCGACCCATGGCCGTCCGACGGATGCCAATGCCCATCCCCATATGGATTGTACTGGCAAATTTGCGATCGTGCATAACGGTATCATCGAGAATTATTTGGACATCCGGGAAAAATTGCTGGCCAAAGGGCATCATTTAAAGTCGGAAACCGATACTGAGATGATGGTGCACTTGATTGAAGATTTTTACCAGGGTAGTCTCGAAGAAGCCGTGCGTCAGGCTGTCAGTGTGGCCCGCGGGGCGTATGCGATTGTGGCAATCACTGAACATGAGCCGGACAAAATCGTCGCAGTGCGCCGCACTAGCCCGATGATTTTAGGCTTGGGTGACAATGAATATTTTGTGGCCTCGGATATTCCGGCGGTTTTGCCCTACACCAAGAAAACAATGATTGTTAACGATGGCGAGATGGCCGTCTTGACACGTCAAGGGATCGTCGTGACGGATCTTGAAGGCCAGGTCGTGGAAAAAGAGATCTTAACGATTGATTGGGATATCGAGGCGGCTGAAAAAGGCGGTTTCGATCATTTTATGCACAAAGAAATTCACGAGCAGCCCGAGGTTTTTATCAAGGCGATGTCGGGCCGCATTGTCGATAAGAAAGTTGTTTTCCCTGACATTGGCATCGATGCGGATTACGTCAAGCGGTTGAAGCGGATTCATATTGTCGCTTGTGGAACAGCCTATCATGCCGGGATGGTCGGTAAATATGCCATCGAGCGCCTGGCCCGGATTCCGGTCGAGACGGATATTGCCTCAGAGTTTCGCTACCGCTCGCCGATTATCGGCCCGGAAGACTTAATGATTGTCGTTTCCCAATCGGGAGAAACGGCGGATACGCTGGCGGCTCTGCAGGAGGCAAAAGCCAAAGGGGCGAGAGTCCTGGCGGTGACTAATGTCGTGGGAAGCTCGGTCGCCCGCGAGGCTGATGATGTTTTATATACCTGGGCCGGTCCGGAAATAGCTGTTGCTTCCACAAAGGCCTATACAACGCAGATTCTAGTCTTGACTCTTTTCGCTATCTATTTAGCGCAATTGAACGGCATAGAAAAGCCAGACGTCCTTGAGGAATTATTGGTACAGATGCGCCAGATTCCGGACCTTGCTAAGCAGGTCATGCTGAACGATAGTAATATCAAAAGCTTTGCCCAGCGCTACAAACATTGCGAGGATGCCTTTTTCATCGGGCGCAGCCTCGATTTTGCCGTCGCTCTTGAAGGGGCCTTGAAGCTAAAGGAAATTTCATATATTCACGCGGAAGCCTATGCTGCCGGGGAGCTCAAGCATGGCACCCTGGCTTTGATAGTCGAAGGCATACCCGTGATTGCTTTAATTACGCAAAAAGACGTCTACGAAAAAACTCTTTCGAATATTCAAGAGGTCAAGGCTCGAGACGCGACGGTGATAGCGATTGCCCGGGAGTTAGACACCGAAATCGTCTCCAGCTCCGATGAAATTATCCGTGTGCCCGAGGTTGATGATCTGTTGATGCCGGTGCTGGCCGTCATCCCCTTGCAGCTAATCGCTTATCATATGTCCGTTGCCCGTGACTGTGATGTTGATCAGCCGCGTAACCTGGCTAAAAGCGTCACAGTAGAGTGATGGATTAAACTAAAGCGACCCGAGTGCAGATTTACAAAATTGATTGATCTAAATCACCTCTATTGTATAAAAAGCAATAGAGGTGATTTTTTTATGGCACAAAGGAACCGGGTACGTAATCAGAATCTGATAAAATACCATCAATCCCTTTAAATACGGCGCTTAGAGGCTCATACAAGGTATAATAAGTGCAAGAAAAACACTAAATCAGGTCAAATCTTCAGAAAATCCACAGCGTCAAGGACAGAATTGGCAGCAGGGTTAGTGCAAAGAGTAGGCGGTGTAACCGACTCGCTAATAATCAATTAGTGTGAGTACATGGACTATTCCCTGCCTTTCAATGGTCTAGGTTTTCGTCCGCACCCCCAGAGGGGAAATTTCTCTTGCAAAAGACAAGCTCGACATTGAATCGGTGTTTCTCTAAGTATTTTCGCACCTTTCGCATTTAAAATGCAATTTCACGGTGGTATAATTAAAACAGAAGGTGGAGATCGGAGTTGTTTGTATGAAGAAACTAAAAATTTACCTTGATACATCGGTGATAAGCCATTTGCAGGCTGATGATGTGCTGGAAAAAATGGCAAAGACTCATGAATTTTGGGAACAAGTTACAAGCGGACAATATGAATCATTTATATCCGAGTTAGTTATTGCTGAATTTAATAATTGCCCGGAACCAAAAAAATCACAGCTTGAAGAAATGTTGCGGGTGGCACCTTTATTCGAGTTAGAAATAAATGACGAAGTGGCAATACTTGCCGACAAATATATGGGCGAAGGGCTTTTTCCAATCCGATATCGCGATGATGCCATCCATGTGGCGATTGCAGGGGTTTATGGGTGTAATGTTGTTGTATCATGGAATTTTAAGCACATGGTAAAAATCAAAACTATTCTTGGTGTCAATGGTATTAATAAATTGATGGGATATGCTGACATTGAAATAGTAACTCCCGAAGTAATGGTCGGGGAGGAGGAGGACGATAGCAATGAATGAATCAAAAGAAATGAAAGAAATACATGAAATTAGACAAAAAAACTATGAGGAAACCAAAGATATGACCCATGAAGAGTATATTAGGCATATTAGAGTTAAGGCAGCAAGGTCAAACATAAGGTTTCCTGT
>CAZWXO010000171.1:0-4720 GCA_964637885.1 uncultured bacterium | reverse complement strand
TTCGATTTAATCATGGAGGAGATGGAGCGAAATATTATCACCAAGTCCTACGCCTCATTAAAAAGCTCCCATAAAGTCGCTGATGCTCTTAATATCTCCCAGACCAAGGCTTTTCGCCTGATCAAGAAATATTGTGAGGCGGTGGAGGATTAAATTTACAATAGCAAATCAAACGACCTCGCCGGAATATTCATTCTAGAATATCCGGCGAGGTCGTAGTAGTATTATTTCCAAGTTGTGCATACAACTATATTGGCAAATCCTTTTTACGAAAGGCTCTGCTTGACACCGTAGTGACTTTCCGCTTCGTTGACAATTTCGCGTAGTGCCTTTTGAATCTCGTCCGCTAATGGATCCGCTTGATAATTCGTATAAAGATCCTTGGCAACCTCGTTAGCTCGCTGCGTAATATCTGTCCCGCCCAAAGACAGCCATTCCTCTGGCATCCTTCGGTCGATCAACTTGCTCTGAGACTGCTCTGCCTTGAAGTGTTTATAAGTGTGCTCATGACTGACGAATTCACCGCCGGCACCTACCTGCTTGATGACTTCGACTGCCAGAGCTTCTTCCGACACTTCGATTCCCGAGATTGCTTTTTTGATCATGCCGGCAAACTCATTGTCCATCACCAATTTAGCATAATCAAAGGTAATGCCCATTTCTAGCATCCCTAGGCCGTAAATGATATTAGCCCCTGCCATCGCAGCCATCACAGCCGACAAGGTCGTTTCATGGGCTGCTTGAGCATCGGGCAACTTACTGTCTACCTATCCGCCTGCTACAAAGCTGGGCAACAGATAATACTGCGCCAGCTTGGCGACGGCGGCGCTAATTTTACCTAGCTCCGGCGCCCCAACTCCGGCAGTCGTAAACCGCAAATCCATCATCGTCGTGGAGCTGCCGTAAATAAATGGATTGCCCTTATTCACCAATTGACAAAGGACCAGCCCAGACAAGACTTCGGCATTATGAATCACCAGCGTTCCTGCTAGTGTCACCGGCGCCGTTCCGCCTGACAAGGCCATCGACAACACATTAATCGGCATCCCCGCTTTTGCAGTCTCGATAATTACTTCAGTCATATCAGGGTTCAAGGTCAAGGGGCTGTTTGGACAGCAAAGGGGGGTATAGATCGGTCGCTTGCGCAAATTCTCCATCCCGCCAACGATTTTTGCCGCCATCTGGATAATTTTTTTGACATTGTAGCCGCACCCTGCCCCGATAAAGCAGTGCTTGCTGGTATTGTTAAATATGGCTTCAGCATTATGGATGCTTTGCACCTCTGGGGGGACGTCGTCGGCCCCTAAAGCTCTTTCGTAAACCGAAATGTGCTCCAACGAATCGCATATTCTCGTCGCATCAGCCAAATCTTTTTTGGTCGAGGCGTGACTTTTGCGAGTAAAGGGGTCGATGACCTTGGTCCCTTCGCCAAAATTCGTAAAAGCCACACTCTTGTTGCTGACCAGGTAATCATTTTTGGGGTCACGCCCCGCCAACAAAACGGTGCCTGGCGCACTGGCGATTGCTTCTTCAACCATATACGGAGGTATTTTTACTAGACAGGTATCCGCCTCAACGGTCGCTCCTCCGGCTGCATAGATGTCCCGCGCTTCCTCGCTTAAGACTTTAACTCCGCAATTTTGTAAAACATCCAGTGTAGCGCTATGGATTGTGTACAGATCGTCGTCACTAAACAATTGCATTCCGATGCCCTGAAATTTTGTCAACCCAGCTTGAATGAACTTTGCCATCCCGAGCACCTCCTTAATATCGAAAGTAATGAAAAGTGTTAAAAGAGTTTTCGATTCACTATTTCTTTAAACCTTTTCACTGCGTTGATTTCGATACCCAGTAGCTCGCCAATCCTGTGCTTGGCCTCAATCCCTCTGGCGACAGAGTCATAGCCCATGTAAATATTACCGATGTCTAGATCGGTCCTTAATTCCTTCATCGCGACTTCGTCACAGATGTCGGCCAAAGAAACCTTCAGCTTATCTGCCACATATTGTTTGGCTTCGGTCAAGCGCATCTTTTTATTCAGCTGCATCCGTGCTACCAGATCTCCGGTAGTACGAATACCGCCCATGCCAGATGCTATTAAATTGGTGGCGTGCATTCCGGGGGGATCGCCATAACCCACCTACAAGCCATCGGCTTTGCCTATTTCAGCCATCGCAGTCGAGGAACGCGAGACGCAATCGATTGGCGTCGTGACACACATCGGGACCCCGCCAACACCCATGCCAACGTTGGCGTGAATCGGAATCCTTGCCACTCTCGAGCATTCCTTGGTCATCGTGATCGCCCGGGCTAAATTCCAGGCATACGAGCGATTGCTATTGGTCGTGACAACCGGACCACAAATCGAAGCACCGGCTTCCTCAACCATTTTAAGTTGGTTGTGCGGGAACATCCCCGCCAGGCGCTTGCCCTTGTACTCAACTTCTCCATGAAAACCAAAAATAAAGTCACCGGAAAGCCCGACCTCGATGCCAATCTCCGGATATTTGGCGACTAATTTTTCAACTGCCGTCAAGACAGCGTAAAATTCTGCATCCCCCGTGGAGGCGGTCGTATCGAAATTGAAGCCATCGGCACCGGCTTCGTACATCGCACTGGCCGTCAACATGATGTCGTCGTGTAAATACTGGGCAGCTTCCATTTGGGCTTCCTGCGCTTCCTTTATCTTGCCAAGGGGCAATAGCTCCGACGGATTCTCGCAGGGACCATCGGGTTTGGTGTACAAGCCCATGTTGGGCATCGCCCCATAGACCATCGGCGCTATCGAGCCATACAGCGACTCAGTGAAAAACGCCACCTCTTCCGACAAATTTACCTTTAATGGTTTGATACTGTAATGAACATAGGCGCACTCAAGCATATCAGCGCCGAAGCCACGTTCAAAGACTTTCATCAGATTGGGCCGCTCAATCGGTATTCCCACCCGATTAAGTTTCATCGGCATGCTGTCATAGCTTAAGACCAGTTCATTGCCTGGTTCGACACTGACTACTTTTTTGGGATCGGCAATCATATCGTAGAGTCTGGTTATTTCTTCATCGGTCAATGGCTCGATTTTGGCTTTTTTCGCTGCATCAGCCACACCATTTTCAAGCTCGCGCCTGACTTCGTCAGGCTGCATGTGCACGACGGATCCATCGCCCATGCGTGTTCTGATTTCCGCCATTCTTTTCACCCCTTTATTACTGATTAATTATTACCCTCGCGCACTGAGCATGGCGACTACTTTTTCCACAGCCTCAGCTGCGTCCTCGGCATAAGCGTCTGCTCCAATTTTATCTGCCCAGCGCTGAGTGCAGGGAGCACCTCCGATAATTGTCTTGAAATTTTCGCGAATTCCTCGCTTCTTTAGTTCCTCTTCAAGTTTCTGCTGCTGCACCATTGTCGTCGTCAAGAGGGCGCTGGTGCCGATGATATCGGCCTCGGCCTCGACAGCTGCCGCAATGATCGCATCAATCGAAACATCCCGGCCCAAGTCGATGATTTCAATACCCTGCGTGCCCAGCATCGAAACTACAATTCCCTTGCCAATATCATGCACGTCTCCGGCGACCGTTGCAAAGACCATTTTGCCCCTGTTTTGAATCTCACCGCTTTTTTTAATTTCCACATTTAAAATATCCGTGGCAGCTTGCATCGTCTGCGCTGCGAGGATCAGTTGCGGCAAAAATGCCTGTCCGGAACCAAATAGTTCCCCCATTTCCCGGATCCCGGCCGCAAAGCCCTGGTCCAGCATTTCCGCCGGATTGACGCCAGCTTGAATTGCCTTGGTCGCGGTCTCGACAGCTGCAGCTGGGTCACAGTTCAAAATGGTATCGATCGCCTCTTGAAATAATTCCTGTTTTTCCATTCGCTAGCCCTCCCATGTTTTTATTTTATACAAACATGGGCCATCTCTCACACTTTACAAAAATTGAAAGAATGGCCCATGTGCAAAACAAAGATTACTTTACCAGACTTAATTTATACAATGACCTAACCTTACTCAAAGATTATTCTGCTTTAGATTCAAGGGGCTCCGGGGATTTAGCGGCGGTTCCATTGCCATAATCCTGTTTAATATCCTTCAAGAAAGCGACCAGCAGAAGGAGCATCAGTGCAGTCAGGGGCAAGCCAACAACAATTGATGCGGTTTGCAGCACCTTCAAGCCGCCAATCAACATTAAGACCAAGGACACTCCGCCTAGCATAAAGGCCCAGAACAATCTGTTCCACACGGCCGGCTCTTCCTCAGCCGTCAACTCTTTGGTGCAGACTGAAGCCAGAACGTAGGCGCTGGAATCAAGGGTTGTAGCCGCAAAAATAAATTGCAGGATGATAAATACGGGAAGAACCACAATTGCAAAAGGCAATGACTGAACAATATGCACAATCGTCATGTTTCCCCCGACTTCTTCCATCATCTGAGTCACAGGAACTGCACCGTTAAGCTCTGTAAAGATTGAGAAACCACCGAGAATCGCGAAATATACCCAGCAGCCTAAGCTACCCCAGACCACGTTCCCGATGACGATTTCACGAATTGTTCTGCCCCGGGAGATGCGCGCCACAAACAACCCCATAAAGGGTGCATAAGCAATCCACCAAGCCCAGAAAAATACTGTCCAGCCCTTGGACCAGCCATTACCGGTGATAGGCTCAGAATACAAGCTCATCCGTATAAAATTGGTGAATTGTAGACCAAGGCCATTGACAAAGG
>CAZWXO010000170.1:0-4749 GCA_964637885.1 uncultured bacterium | reverse complement strand
TAAAACTGTCGGGCTTCGGAAAAACAATTTCGGACGCAAAAACATACTTTTGCCCCAATTTCTTTAAAAAATCGAGGAATTATGCCAATAATTCCTACCAAAATTGTTAACTATTAAATCTTAATTGTTAATTGTTAATTGTAAGTTGTTAATCGCCGACTTTTTCAGTGGTCTCGGACAATTCTACTGTCTCACCTTCCTGTCTGACAAAGGTTTCAATCGCTCATCCCTTTTCAAAAGGGAGCGGCAGCCTTCGCTCTCTCTAATAAATAATTCGCCACCATGCCTCCAAATACCTTCTATTTATTTTTTTTGCCTCGAAGCGACCAGCAAGATAACCAGCCTTCTGCCTCGGGCTCCGCTCCCTTTGCTCCCAAATGAGCCCTCACCGCTTTACAAGGTGACTCCTTCTGCGGTAATCTGATGGAGATAGGTATCCACGATGTTAGTTTACCGTGATTTTTAATCCGCTTTTAATCTTTGACTAATTGCGGCCTCATCTTGCTTTGTTATGATGACCCCAGTAAATCAGAGGAGGTTATCAAATGATTACCATGGAACAGGTTGAAAAATTACAGGAAAAAACAGGGGTTTCTGCCGAGAAAGCGCGGGAAGCCCTCGAGCAGGCCGGCGGTGATTTATTGGACGCCGTGATTCTTTTAGAGCGGCAACGGGCCATTCCGGCACCGGAGGCGAGTGGCTACTTTAGCTCCCAGCAGGATTCCCGCCACCATCACGACCACCAGCACCATCGGTCGGGAAATGAGGCCAACGACCCCAATCCGACGGGGAAAAAAGGCCACGGCAAGAGTGCTCCCGCAGACAGCGTCACTTTCGGCGAGCTGGTGGGACGTTTTTTCCGCTGGTGCGGACGGATTATCCACAAAGGCAATATTAACAATTTTGATGTCATCAAAGATGGCCGCAATATCCTGGAAATCCCAGTAACGGTGATGGTCTTACTACTTTGCTTTGCTTTCTGGTTCATCGTGCCGCTCATAGTTGTCGGCCTCTTTTTCCGCATCAGCTACCGCTTCTCCGGACCGGATCTAGGGAAAACACACGTCAACAGAGCGATGGATACAGTGTCGGGCGCCACCCAAAAGGCGGTAGATACTGTTGTCAGCGCCGCCGAAAGCTTTTCCAGGGACGTTAAAAAAGGTCAGGCGGGGGAACCACCTGCTGCCCCTGAGGAAAAGAGTGACAGCCGCGAAAATATCCCCATCAGCTAGAGTGAATTTCAGACGCGACGACAAGCTGAAAAAATTTTTCAAAGAGCACGATCCCGGAATAAAGAAGGATCAAGGGGAAAACGACGATGGAACGCATTCTAATCATTGAAGACGAAGTGAAAATCGCCCGCTTTATCGAGCTAGAGCTGGGGTACGAAGGCTATCAGGTGGCTAAGGCCACCGACGGCCGGGCGGGGCTGGACCTTTTCAAGGCCGGCCTCTTTGACCTAGTACTACTGGACATCATGCTCCCCGGCCTCAGCGGGATGGAAGTGCTGCGGCGACTGCGCCAGTTTTCCCAGATACCGGTGATCTTGCTGACTGCCCGGGATGCAGTAGTGGATAAAGTGACGGGCCTCGATAGCGGGGCCGACGACTACATCACCAAGCCTTTTGCCATCGAAGAACTGCTGGCCCGCATCCGTACCTGTCTGCGCAAACAAAAAATTGCCAGTGCCCCGGCTGATCTGGCGCGACCGAGCAATGAATTTTTGGCAGCCGGGCCTTTGCGCCTCGACCCCGTCGGCCGGGCTTGTTGGGTAGGGGAAACCTCGGTGGAACTGACCAAAAAAGAGTTCGACCTGCTGGAATGCCTCCTGACCAACAAAAATATCGTCCTGCAACGGGAAACTTTGCTGGAGAAAATCTGGGGGTTTGAGTTTGACGGCAGCACCAACACGGTGGATGTCCATATCCGCTATCTCCGCGCCAAAATCGAAGAGCCCTTCGCCCTCAAAGTCATTCATACTTTGCGCGGGGTGGGCTATGTCCTGCGAGACGAGTTGCCATGAGCACTAACCGTCGCTTCCCCGAGGAAAGGCCTTTGACGGACAAAGTGCGCTCCTCCCTGGTGCTCAAATTAAATCTGCGGATGACCTGGTCACTGCTGGCCGGGTTTCTGGCCTTTGACTTACTCCTCGGACTGCTGCTGCTGGGGATGGCTTTGTGGCGGGTGGAAGACGGGGCGCGCCGCATCCTTGAGGACAGTTCCTTTACCCTGGTGGCGGAGAAAAAAGAACAAGCAGCAGAGGTAATGGGCTACAGCTTTCGCATCAAAGCTTTAGAACAAGAGGCCGGGCTGGTATTGCCGGATTTTCTGCAACGACGCCTCCCTCTGGGAACCCGGGAGAGCCACCGCTGGATTAGCACCCCCAAGCTGTTGGCTCCCCTGACGCTGCAGGCACGCCTCGAGGCAACATCCTACTCCGCCAGCCTGCTCTACGAGGACAAACCTCTCCAGATCATTTATCCGCTAGGCCCGGAGGTGACAAGCCTCCTCCGCTTGCTGGCTATTCTCTTTGTTGCACAGTTTATCTATCTAATTTCCCATCTGGGCAAGAACACCCGGATGATTCGCAAAACCTTACAGCCCTTGTCGGAACTGACCAGCGTGGCCCGAGACCTGCAGCAACGCGTCGCCTCTTTTAACTCCGGCAACGTTGGCACCACCGGCACCACCGGCAACTCCAAAGATGGAGGCAGCGGCCTGCAGAACCTGACCGGGGCGCTCCGCCACATCGATGCCCGGCAACTGGACCAGCGGATTGCCGTCGACGGTGCCCAGCAGGAATTAAAATCCCTGGCGCAGGCAATCAACGACATGCTCAGTCGGATTCAGGATTCTTATCAATCCCAGATTCGCTTTGTCTCCGATGCCTCCCATGAGCTGCGGACCCCGATCTCCGTCATCCAGGGCTATGCCCGTTTGCTAAATCGCTGGGGCAAAGAAGACGCCAAAGTGGCCCAGGAGGCCATCGACGCCATCCAGGCCGAAGCCGAGGGGATGCAATCCCTCGTCGAGCAACTGCTCTTTCTCGCCCGGGGCGACAGCGACACGATGCCCCTCTACCCGGAGGCTTTCGATCTCTGCCTCCTCGGGGAAGAAATTCTCCGGGATGCCCGGCTAATCGACTCCCAGCACCAATTCAGCGCCAGCCTGAAGTCCCCGGCGATGGTGACAGCGGATCGGCAGCTCCTGAAGCAAGCTCTGCGCATCCTCGTGGACAACAGCATCAAGTACACGCCGCCAGGGGAAGAAATCTCCCTGAAAGTCGACGCCGCCGCGGGGCAGGTCAAGATTCAGGTGCAGGACAACGGAATCGGCATCCCTCCCGCCGACGTTCCCCGGATCTTTGACCGTTTTTATCGCTCCGACGAATCCCGGACCCGCCAGACGGGCGGGGTCGGCCTCGGACTGGCAATCGCTCAGTGGATTATCCAGCGCCACCAAGGCCAGCTGGAAGTCCTCAGCCGCCCCGACATCGGCACCCGCACGACCATCACCCTGCCGGCGGGGAGCGCGGTGCAAGAGCGAGCAGATTAGATAATTAATCACCTGTAAAGAGAAACGATTGTTCACGCAGACCAAAACTTTACCTCAGTGTCCTGAGCAAATTGTTAACCTCTGACTATTACGGCAGTCTTGCAGAGCTCCCGCATCCCCCAATCCCATTTTGAGGGGTTGCTTTTTTGCTCTAAATAGATTAAACCTTAATAGACAAAAATGATATTTACCGGAGAAAGGGGCGAAGAAATGGGAACTCATGCGTTGCCGCTCAAACTGGCCATCGTCATCTCCTATGGGGTGATGATTACCGCCAATACTCTGGCCAATACCTTGCCGATCAACGGGCTGACTACAGGGGCTGTTTCGGATGCTTATGCCAACCTCTTTGCCCCGGCCGGCCTGACGTTCTCGATTTGGGGCCTGATCTATTTACTTCTGGCAATCTTCGTTTTTTTCCAGCTTGGGCTGGTGCCTAGCCTGTGCCGCTGGGAAATCATCCGCCGCATCGGCTGGCTTTTTGCCCTGAGCTCCTTGGTCAATGCCGCGTGGATTTTTGCCTGGCACTATCAGCAGTTTTTGCTGTCGGTGGGCTTGATGTTGATTTTGCTGACATCCCTGATTCGCATCAACACGATACTGAGCCGCAACTTAGCGGAGCCCCTTTCCCTGGGGGCAAAGCTCATTGTCCGGCTGCCCTTTAGTATTTATTTTGGCTGGATCACCGTGGCGACGATTGCCAACATCACCGTGCTCCTGGTCAGCACCGGCTGGAATCGTTGCGGCTTGCCGGAAGTGCTCTGGACGATTATCATCATCCTCGTCGGGGCAGCCATCGGCATCGCCACCCTATGGCGCAACCGGGACATCGCCTATGGCTTAACGATAGTCTGGGCTTACAGCGGAATCATATTGAAGCACTCCACCGCCGACGGCTTTGCCGGGGCCTATCCCAGCATTATCGTCGCTGCCGGAGTGGCCATCGCCGGAATCCTAGCGGCAATCGGGCTGCTATTTAAAGGGCCATCGAAATCCTCCGAATCAATCTCACCAAATTTTTTCCACACATCATAGAAATCCCTTTCGACAAGCTCACACGGGAAACCGAACACGGGGACGGTTCTGCTGTCGCACTTTTACAGTTGAGTGCGACAGCAGAACCGTCCCCGTGTTCAGTTCGTCCCCAAAATTCTAAGGAGATTTATCTTTACGGATTCAGGTATTTATCCGCCC
>CAZWXO010000169.1:0-4781 GCA_964637885.1 uncultured bacterium | reverse complement strand
GGGACGGTTCTTCTGTCGCACTTTTACAGCGAAGTGCGACAGAAGAACCGTCCCCGTGTTCGCTCCTCTTGACAGCCATTCAAAAGGGTGCTATCATGTTCGAAATTAAATACCGCAATTTCCTGTCGGTCTTATCCAGAGAGGCGGAGGGACAGGCCCAACGAAGCCTCGGCAACAACCGCGTAGCGGAATGTGCCAATTCCTGCAGGGGGAGACCCCTGAAAGATAAGAAGCGTGCAGCGCCACCAGTGTGCCTAATTCGCTTCTTGTCTATGGACAAGAAGCGTTTTTTTATCTGGTGATTTGGAAGACCAGGGTCAGGGTAGCGGAGAAAGAGGCAAAAGATGAGTACAAATTGGCAACAAGGAACCAAGGCTGTCCAGGCAGGCTACGATCCCGCTTCGGGAGAGGCACGAGTCGCCCCGATGGTACAGTCCACCACTTACCGTTACGACAGCTCAGACCATGTCGCAGCCCTATTTGATTTGGAGGCTGTGGGACATATCTATTCTCGGATCAGCAATCCCACCGTGGGTTATCTCGAGGAGAAAATCAATGCCCTGGAGGGTGGAGTCGGGGCACTGGCTACTGCCTCGGGGCAGGCTGCCGTCACTTATGCTTTGCTGAATTTGTGCCATAGCGGCCAACATATTGTCGCTTCCAGCGCCCTCTATGGAGGGACCCACACTCTACTGTCTTCGACCTTTAAGCGCTTTGGCATTGAAGTCACTTTGGTCGATCCGGATGCGGATATTGAAATCCTGCGCCAGGCTTTTCGGCCGGAGACGCGGGCTTTGTACGGGGAAACAATTGGCAATCCAGGGCTGGGTGTTTTGGATTTTGCGAAGTTTGCCCAGGTAGCTCGGGAAAAGCATGTCCCTTTAATTGTGGACAATACCTTTGCCAGCCCATGCCTGTGCCGCCCCCTGGAGCATGGGGCGAATCTCGTCGTCCATTCCACTTCCAAATTTTTCGACGGACATGCCCGGGCTTTAGGTGGGGTTATTGTCGACGGAGGCAATTTTGATTACGCTCTCGATGACCGGTATCCGGAATTTACCCAGCCTGATCCGAATTATCATGGAGTAATTTATACAAAAACCTTTGGGGCAGCTGCTTTTATCGTCAAGGCCCGAGTGACGCTGCTCCGGGATTTAGGGGCGACAATGTCACCCTTCAATGCCTTTTTGACGATGCAGGGTAGCGAGACATTGCATCTGCGGATGGCGCAACATAGCAGCAATGCCTTGGCGCTAGCACGGCATCTTGAAAAACATCCCCAGGTAACCTGGGTCAATTATCCGGGGTTGCCGAGCTCGAAGGAGCATGCGAAGGCCAGCCGCTACTTGCCCAAAGGGGCCAGCGGTATCATAACCTTTGGGGTCAAAGGTGGCGCCGCCGCCGGCAAAAAATTTATCGACAGTCTCAAATTAGCGGCGTTGGTCGTGCATGTCGCCGATGTGCGGACTTCGGCTCTGCATCCAGCTAGCACGACGCATCGCCAGTTAGGCGAGGAGGCTCAGCTAGCCGCCGGAGTTGCGCCGGATTTAATCCGTTTTTCCGTGGGAATAGAGGATATCGAAGATATTATCGCTGATGTCGACCAGTCCCTGGCGGCGCTTTAAGAAGGAGGAATTACTATGCCAATCGTTATACCTAGCAATTTGCCGGCCGCCGATGTCTTGTCGGAGGAAAATATTTTTGTAATGAAGGATGCCCAGGCTGTGGCTCAGGATATTCGACCGCTGCGGATCGCGATTGTCAATTTGATGCCGACCAAGGTCGCGACGGAAACTCAGCTACTGAGACTGTTGGGGAATACTCCTTTGCAAGTGGAAGTGACCTTGGTGGCCACGGCAACTTACCAGCCTAAGAATACTTCCCAGGATCATTTGGAGAATTTCTATAAATCCTTTGCCGAGATCAAGGAGGAGAAGTTTGACGGGATGATCATCACCGGAGCGCCAGTTGAGCAATTGCCGTTTGAGGACGTGGAGTATTGGGATGAGCTGGTCAAAATAATGGAATACACGAAACATCATGTCTATTCGACGATGCATATCTGTTGGGGAGCTCAGGCCGGGCTATACTATCACTACGGTGTGCCGAAGCATCCCTTGCCGGCAAAAATTTCTGGTGTCTTTGATCACTGGTCCAATCGCACGACTTCCAAATTGCTCCGGGGCTTTGATTCAAATTTTTGGGCACCCCACTCCCGCTGGACTGAGGTGCGATCCAAGGATATTGCTGGAGTCGCCGATCTGGAAATTTTGGCTGAATCAGATGAAGCAGGCGTCTACATTGTCAAAAACCGCCATGGCCGGCATATTTTTGTGACGGGTCATTCTGAGTACGACCCGGGGACTTTGAAATGGGAGTATGACCGTGATGTTGCAGCGGGCATGGAGGTAGCGGTTCCGGAGAACTACTTCCCGGGAGGTGACCCTGGACGGGAGCCACTGGTGCGCTGGCGGGCTCATGCTAACCTGCTTTATTACAATTGGCTCAATTACTACGTCTATCAACAGACACCATACGATTTGAGCGAAATCGAGTAAGCCAAAAACCGTTGCGATGCATCAGTCGCAACGGTTTTTTATCGCATTCTCAAGAGAAATTTAATTTTTTTTAGTAAAAGCGGAAGAAACCGCAGATTCTCTGCGTTATATAGGTGTAAGCACTTAGAGGAGGCGGATTTTTGGTGGGAGGCACGGAAGAGATAAGACTGGAACAAACCGAGGACCTACGCCTAGCATCTTTTGAAGCGATGGTCATTGCCCTGGAGCAGGATGCGTGGCGGTTGGCGCTTTCGATCCTCCGCGATCATCACGAGGCCGAGGATGCGGTGGCTGAGGCCTTTGTCAAGGCGTGGCGGGCGATACCTAGCTGCGGGGAGATTCAGTTGCCACGCCCCTGGTTGATGAAGATTGTCCGTAATGTTTGCCTAGATGCGTTGCGGCGTCGGCGGGGCAGTGTCGTTCCTGCTAGCGAAGGCGATGATACCCCCTTGCTGGAAAGAGTCGCCGACGCCCGACCGGGGCCGGAGGAGGCGTTTGTTACCGAGGAAGCTAATCGCCTGCTGTGGGAAAAGCTGGGGACACTCCCCGAGGCAGACCGCACAGCCCTGGTGCTAAGATTCTGGCAGGACGCTGCCTATGATGAAATAGCTTTGGTTACCGGTTGGCGCCTCGGAACAGTGGCGTCGCGGTTAAGCCGGGCGAAAGAAAAATTGAGCAAGATGCTGAGCGTGGAAAAGGCGACAGAGCGCCAGGGTCAGGCCGTTTTTGCCCAAGAGAGGGGGAGCAGCAGATGGTGAAAGAGTTAAAGGATGAGTTTCAAGGGAGAAGACGAGACGAGGCATCCCCAATAGAAGTAACGGAGAGCGGTCACCAAGTGGACGAGCTGCAGCGTCAGATGCTGCAACTCCAAAGCTGTATCGCCTCGCCGCCACCGTACCTGCATAAACTTATCATGGGCCGGGTGGAGATGGATTTTGTTCCCGCCGAGTATCAGCGCAAAGAAGAGCATACGATGCTTGTTTTGGGAATTGTCTTCTTGCCGTCGGTCGCCTTTTGTCTTTATATGGCTGGTGTATTTTTCAGCGGCGCCTTTCTCGGGGGGCCACGGATGTTGCCCTTCTTCCGTTTAGCGCTGACTGGGGGCGATATTTTCTCTTCGCTTTACCGGGTCTTTACCCGCTTGACTGGTTTTTTGGGGGGGCAGGAATCTTTGATTCCAGCGCTTGTAGTCACGGTAGGAATTTTAATTGTTGTATATTTCACCGGTCATTGGACCGGGAATAGGGAGGTAAAATCATGTTAAAAAGAATCAATCAAGTGGTATGTTTGTTGACCATGGTTACTTTTTTAGCGGCGGGCCTCGCCGTTACGATTCCGGCGTGGGCCGATGATCCGGAGGATATCTTAACGACGACGGATGTAGTTCTGGAGCGGGCAGGGCAGCAAGACGGGGCTGCGGATGAAGCAGAACCGGGGGCGCTCGCCTTTGATGTCGTGCCAGCCTATGGCCATGGCGACGCTCCGATCATCACCATTGCCAAGGGGCAGCTCGTGCAGGAAACGGTTTTTTATGCCGGTGAAACCGTCAATATCGACGGAAAAATCGAGGGGACAGCCTTTATCGCGGCCCAGTCGGTCAACATCACCGGCGAAATCGATGGCGACCTTTTTATTGCAGCTCGGGATATCCGCCTCGGCGGTATCGTCCGTGGCAACGTTTATCTCGCGGGGCAAGGTGTCTGGCTGGAGGGCAAAGTGACGGGAGATGTTTTTGGGGCCGGCCAATCTGTTTATGTGACAGAGGACGCCAAGCTCGCTAGGGATGTTTTCTTCGCCGGTGAGTTGGTATCGCAGCTGGGGCCGGTTGGTCGGGCTTTTTATGCCGGTGCTTCCAAGCTGAATTTGCAGAGCCGGATCGGGCAGGACGTTCGCGTCGAGGTCGAACAGATGTCAGTGGAAAGCGGAGCGACTATCGGCGGTGACCTGCGCTATACTTCGCCACAGGAGGCGACGATTAGCACTGGGGCTAAGATCGACGGCGAGATCGTGTGGAAAAAGCCCCAACCTCCTCAAGAGAGGCCCATGGAAAACCCGTTTCTTAATGGCTTGAAAGACTTCGTTTTTTCTTTGCTGGCGGCCTTTTTAGTCTGGCTGGTTGTGCGGGCAATTTGGCCAAGGAGTTGGGATGCGGCTGTTGAAACTTTGCGCCGCCGCCCTGGAGCCAGCTTTGGTTATGGGGCTCTGGTCTTGTTTCTCACGCCG
>CAZWXO010000168.1:0-4782 GCA_964637885.1 uncultured bacterium | reverse complement strand
AAGATTCAGCAACTACGTAGCTGAATTAAGTTTCTCTCTATGTGAATTGTGAATTGATAACTAAAAGGCCTGACCGCCCTACTCGATCCGCGGACGTTTTTGACCTTGGCGCATCGCTGCAAAGAGCTCCACCAGCTCTGGATCAAATTGAGTGCCGGCATGGAGAAACAACTCGTTAATCGCCGCCTGGGTATCCATGGCGCGGCGATAAGGGCGATCACTGGTCATCGCATCGAAAGCATCCACTACTGCCAGGATACGGCACTCCAGGGGAATTTCCCGCGCCCTTTTGCCCAAGGGATAGCCATAGCCATCCCAACGCTCGTGATGCATCAGAATCATGTCGGCGATCGGCGCCAGGGCACTGGATGCCCGGGCAATATTAGCGCCGAGTTTACTGTGCAGCTTCATCTGCTGGTACTCCTCCGGCAAAAGACGGCCGGGTTTAAAGAGCAGATCATCGGGAATTCCGATTTTGCCAATATCGTGAAATTTTGCGAATAGCCGCATATCCGTTGCTTCCGCCTCATCGCCGACAACATTTCGCAAGAGAGCGACGCACATCTCTTCCATCCGATCAGCGTGCCCCCCGGTAATATTATCCCGCGTAGCCAAGGCCCGCGTCAGCATTTGCGCCACGCCATTTTTTTCGCTACGCTCGCAGTGCATCTTCTGGCGGTGGAGCATTCCTTCGGCCTGCCGCAATTTCTTCGACAAATCATCCCCAGGGGTAAACTTCAGGGCTGCCGCCGTAATCGAAAACCCGGCGATCCCTGTCCGCGTTCGGGCAAACTCCTCAATCTGTTGGGCAATCTGCCGCGGCACCAGCTTGCTCTGGGCTCCAAAAAGTACCGCAAACATATCCCCGCCGATGCGGAAAGTTTTCTCCGTCGCAGACGGACAAGTTTCCTGCAAAAACTCTCCCAACGCTACAAGGACAGCGTCACCAGTGTGATCACCGGCGTTTTCATTGATCAGCCGCAAGCCATCAATATCACACAAAACGAGGCCGATAACATCGCTACAATTATGCCCGGTCAGGCACCGGTCAAAAACCGCCCGGTTGTACAGCCCCGTCAAGGGGTCGTGCTCTGATATCAGCGAGAGCTTCTCCTGCATCTGCTTCTCGTCGCCGATGTCCCGAACTGAAACAAAAACATACTCCCGCTCTGCAATCAGCCCTTGCTTCATCTGCAACTGGGTCCAGACTGTCTTCCCGTCACGCCTGCGAAACATCCACTCCCCACCGACAGAACGCTTGCTACGGCTTGCTAGGTTAACCAGCTTGCGGGCACCCTCCAAATCGTAGCCATTGGCCGCATTCCACTCAAACTCCAGCAAGCTCCGTCCCAATAAATCATCCAGAGAAAGCCCTAACAAAGCACACAGTTTAGTATTGGCATGCAAAACTTCCTCCGTCATCGGATTAATGACGGCCATCCCGTCGCTGGTTAATTCGAAAATATTACGGTAGTCTGTTTCCTGGGCATCGGCGACTTCCAGCTGCTGCACACGCTGGACAGAAAGGGCGTAACCCATCACCATCTCCGTCGCCTGTACCTCTACCCCGCCATATGGGGTTTTCCTTCCCATCAATCCGACAACACCGGCTAAATGTCTCCCGACGAAAACGGGTACTGACAAATGTCCTCCCTGAAACTTCTCCCGGGCGTGCCGAGCGATAATCGTGATGTCGATAACCTTTTCCGTATATTTAGCCTGCAATAGCAGAGCTTCCTCAGCAAAAATATTTTCCGCAAAATCCGCCGCCGCCAGTTGACGGCCCTCTTCCTCACTGCTGGCCAGCGCACAATCGACGACACAATAAATAAAAAAAGTATCGGAAGCCGGTTGCCGCAGTGCCACATAGCCATGCTGACTCCCCGTCTCCTCGACCAGCTGTGCCAATGCGAACTTGACGAGCTCTTCACCCGCCGCACCTCGCCGATACATCTGCTGCATGCAGCCCTGCAGCCAGGCCATTTTTTCTGCGTCGTCAACAACCGTAGTTTCTTGGCTAGCCAACAAAAAATCCCACACCCTCAAAGCTAATTTTGCCCGCAAAACGAGCAATCACTACGCCTTTAGCCACAAAAATCAATATCATGTAAACTTCCGAGCCTGAAACCATGTAGAATTATAACTATAAAAACTATGACCTGCAAGAAAAAGCCCCGATTTCATAAGAATTCGGGGCTTCTGTCCTACAACACAAGAAGAAAGATATGCGTTTTGACGCTTGGGTCAGACCAGTTTATTCGTCAGCCTCATCCAAAACAACCCCAACCCCGCTGGCTTCCTCGATGTCGTCGCTGCCCTTAACCAAGGGGGCGATGTCGACAACCTCGTCGCCTGCGTCCAAGCGCATTAGAATATTTCCCTGGGTACTGCGGCCAATCAGTGGCAGACTATCGACGCTCATGCAGATCAACTGTCCTTCGCGGCTGGTCAGCATCAAATCACAACCCGGTTTCACGAGACGGACTGCGATGACCTCGCCGTTTTTGTCGGTCAACTTGATATTCCTGACCCCCTTGCCACCCCGGGCCTGAGTGCGATATTCGGAAATCGGGGTGCGCTTGCCCATGCCTTTCGAAGTAACCGTGAGAACCTCGCTGCCATCGATGGCAATATCCATTCCCACCACCGCGTCATCCCCGACCAGTTTAATACCGCGGACCCCCCGCGCCGTGCGGCCGACCACGTGGACCTCGCCTTCCTCAAAGCAGATCGACAATCCTCGCCTCGTCCCCAATAAAATCTTCTGAAAACCGTCTGTCAAGCGGACGGAAATCAGTTCATCTCCCTCGTCGAGGTTAACGGCGACAATCCCGCCATTACGGACATTGTTAAACTTCATCAATTCTGTTTTTTTAATAATCCCGCGTCGGGTGGCCATCACCAAGTACGAATCATCGGCGTATTCCCGAATCGGAATAACCGCGCTAATGTTCTCCCCTGGATCAAGATTTAATAAATTGACAATCGCCTTACCTCGGGCCGTCCTACCCTGATCCGGGATTTCATGGGCCTTTAAGGCGTGAACCTTGCCCTTTGTGGTAAAGAAAAGCATCTGGTGATGCGTCGTCGTGAAGAAGAGCTGCTCGACAAAATCCTCGTCCCCCGTCGTCATCCCCATCACGCCGCGACCACCGCGCCGCTGGCTACGGTAGGCATCGCTGGCAATACGCTTAATGTAGTTGCGATGTGTCAGCGTGATGATAATGTCTTCCTCCGCAATCAAGTCCTCCTCGGCAAACTCACCTTCCTCGTCAATAATCTGGGTGCGACGCGGGTCGGCGTACTTTTGGCGAACCTCGACCAGCTCGTCCTTGATCAGAGCCAGCAGCAACGCCTCGTCCGCTAAAATCGCGCGGAGGCGGGCAATCGTAACCTGAAGCTCGGCATATTCTTTTTCTATTTTATCCCGCTCAAGACCCGTTAGGCGCTGAAGGCGCATCTCTAATATCGCATTGGTTTGCAGCAAGCTGAGTCCAAAACGCGCCATCAACCCTTGCCGAGCCGTCTCGATATCCTTGGAGGCCCGAATTAACTTGATAACCTCATCGATATTATCGAGTGCGATGCGGTAGCCTTCGAGGATATGTGCCCGTTCTTCCGCTTTTTTTAATTCATACTGCGTCCGGCGGGTCACAACCTCTTTCTGATGATCCAGATAATGAAAAATGATTTCTTTCAGGCCCAAGTACTTCGGGTGTCCATCGACAATCGCCAGATTGATAATCCCGAAGTTATTCTGCATCTGGGTATGCTTGTACAGCTGATTAAGAACAACATTGGGATTAGCATCCCTTTTAAGTTCGATAACCATCCGCATCCCGACACGATCGGATTCATCCCGCAGGTCGGAGATCCCCTCAAGTTTTTTGTCTCGGACCAAATCAGCAATCGTTTCCAGCAGCCGGGCCTTGTTCACCTGATACGGCAATTCGCTGACGATAATGCGACTGCGACCGCTCTGCATCTGCTCGATAATCGCCCGCGCCCGGATGCGCACCGAGCCTCGTCCTGTCTGATAGGCTTTTTTGATCCCTTCCCGGCCGAGAATGATTCCCGCCGTGGGGAAGTCTGGTCCTTTAATTGTCATCCACAGTTTTTCCAGGGGAATATCCGGATCTTCGATGGTTTTAATAACTGCATCGACAACCTCTCCCAAATTATGAGGAGGCATATTAGTCGCCATGCCTACAGCTATCCCCGATGAGCCGTTGACTAGCAGATTGGGAAAACGGGCCGGCAACACCACCGGTTCATTTAGCGATTCGTCAAAATTCAGGGTGTAGTCGATTGTTTCTTTGTCGATGTCCCGGAGCATCTCCGTGGCCAGGGCCGACATCCGCACTTCCGTATACCGCATCGCCGCCGCCGAGTCACCGTCCACTGAACCAAAGTTGCCGTGACCGTCCACCAGCACGCCCCGCATCGAGAAGTCCTGCGCCATCCGCACCACCGCATCGTAAATCGCGGAATCGCCATGAGGATGGTATTTACCCATGACTTCACCGACGAGACGAGCGGATTTTTTATGGGGCTTGTCCGGTTCGAGATTGAGGTCATACATCCCGTAGAGAATCCGCCGGTGGACGGGTTTTAGTCCGTCCCGGACGTCCGGCAAGGCCCGTCCGACAATAACGCTCATGGCGTAGCTTAAATAGGAATTAGACATCTCTTTGCCGATATCTACCGGCACAATTTTCCCATTAGTGAATTCCATTCCTCTAACCACTCCCGTATTTCAGTTGCCAGCCCACATCTTGAAGG
>CAZWXO010000167.1:2728-4793 GCA_964637885.1 uncultured bacterium | reverse complement strand
TGTCCATCAACACCAGATCCACACTGTTCTGCTGGATAACCTCTAGGCAAGCTTCCCCGCTTTCAGCTTCAAGGACGTTGTACCCTTCCTTTTTTAAAATGATTGAAACAGCCCAGCGATTTGAGGCGTGATCGTCGACAAGCAGCACATGGAGGCAATCAGAACTACTAGCGCTGACCGGTTCGCTCCCAGCCTCCGACACCGGAGCTTCTGCAGCACGGAATGTGGTCGACTGGGCCAACTCCATACAGATCGCTTCGTACAAATCCATCGGTGGGATAGGCTTGGAGAGCATAGTAGCATAGCCGCTACTCTTCCAATCATCGTTTTTCATTATGCCAACAATCGACGAAAGCATCAATAAAATTACAGTATCCCACTGCGAATTCGCCCGAATCATTTTACCCAAGGCTAAACCGTTCATCCCTGGCATCGCGTAATCGATTAGGGCAAAATCATACAAACGATCCTGCTCCGCAGCTTTATTCAGTTTTTCCAAGGCCTCAATTGCATTTTGAGCAACATCGCAAGTCACGCTCCAGCCCTTCATCAGATCGGCCAGAATCCGGCGATTGCTCTCGATGTCATCGACAATCAAAGCTTTTCGCCCCTGAAGGCTCATCGTCGCTTTTTTTATTGCTGGCTCATTGACATCCAGCATAAACGGAACATCAAAGAAAAACGTCGAACCCTTGCCAATTTCACTCTCGACCTGCAGTTTCCCACCCATCATAGCTACCAGCTGCTGCGAAATGGCCAAACCTAGACCAGTTCCCCCATGCCTTTTACTTGAAGATGAGTCAACCTGCACGAATTGGCGAAAAATATCGTGGATTTTATCGGAAGGTATTCCTGTCCCGGTGTCCGCCACTTCAAAGCGCACGGATAACTCATCGCCGTGTTTTTCCAGTTCCTTGACGCTCACTAAAACATGACCCTGATCCGTAAATTTAACCGCATTACCCACCAGATTGAGCAAGACCTGCCGCAATCGCATTTTATCACCGATAACGTTCTGTGCGGTACCGGTTTTATAATCTAAAAGGATCTCAAGCCTTTTTTCGGATGCCCGGGGATGCATCATCGCTACCATGCGATAAATCTCCTCTTCCAAGGAGAATGGTTGCTCATTTAATTCCAACAGCCCGGCTTCTATCTTCGAAAAATCTAAAATGTCATTGATTACGACCATCAAGGAATCGGCCGAATCATTAGCCATATTAACGTATTCCTTTTGTTCAGCACTCAGGGAAGTATCGATTAATAAACTAAGCACACTGACAATTCCGTTTAGCGGTGTGCGAATTTCGTGACTCATATTAGCTAAAAATTCGCTTTTCGCCGTGCTGGCAGCCTCGGCCGCTTTGCGCGCTTCGACCAAGTCAATTTCACGACGTCGCCGCACTTCCGCATTTGTATAAAGCTCTGCGAGGACCTTTAGCAAAGAAATTTCATCCTCGCTCCAACGCTTGACTTCTCTGACAGCGTCAAATCCAATGAAACCCAAACATTTGCCCTGGTAAGAAAGCGGGATCGTGATCAAAGTCTGAATCCCCTGAGGTTTTAAAATCTCATACAGTGGGCTTTCTTCCGGTAAATCATCGACGAGAGGCACGTGAACCATTTCGCCGGCTCGATGAAAATCGACCCAGATGTCCTGAAATATTTCACAAGGTACGCCTCGCAGGTTCTCGATTTCGGGGCTGACTCCTTGACCGCACCACTCATGGGTATTGTTCATCACCCCAGCATCAAAATCATATTCAAAAATGTATGCTCGATCGACTTCAGCAAATTCTCCAGCTGCCTCCAGCGAAGCGTCGACAGCCTGATCGATATCCTGAACTGCCACATTGATAAAACCCGTCGCCAAGTCCATCAACAACCTTTGGAAAGCTACTCGCTTTTCGAGAATTTCGTCGAAATAAGCCTTATCACTTGAAAGCATTCCTGTCCCTCCATTGTTCCAAAAAATATCAGCTTTGCTATCCATTATACATGCAAATAAATACACGAACAAGAAAGACGGGCCTGGTTCATCTTTGTAAGAAATTAAAAAATCTTG
>CAZWXO010000167.1:0-2718 GCA_964637885.1 uncultured bacterium | reverse complement strand
CAAAAAAACACCTCCGTTTAAAAAAGTTAAAGCCAAATTTATCAAAACTGCGATAAAAAATCTCGGTGCATTTCTGTAGCCTTGTGATAATGCCATCAAGCTTGCAAACTCCGAGACAAGCATCTGAAAAATCTAAACTATTTTGTTCTTTGCCTACATTGATTATACATGCAAATAAATACACGAACAAGAAAGACGGGCCTGGTTCATCTTTTCAAAAAATTAAAAAATCTTGCCAGGAAAATTCACAACCGGCGGAAATGCGCTATAATTTATACAGTTTAGCCCGAAGATATAGGAGACACTACCATGGAACAAACAACCATCGCGATCCTGATAATCGGAGCCTCCATGTTCTTCCCCCTATGGATTGGTGCCAAGGCGGCGGAAAAAGACCTGAACACCCTCGAAGAATTCTTCATTCTGAGCCGAAGCATGAGCTTGATTCCGGTTTTCTTTACCGTGCAGGCCACATGGTGGAGTGCCTTCGCCTTTCTTGGCGCGACTTCCTTTTACTATTACAACGGCCCGGTTTACTGGACAACAATCGGCTGGGATCTTTTTTTTGCCATTCTTTTTTTTGTTGTCGGCAAAAGAATCTGGTTTTATGGCAAAAGCTATGGATATATTACTGCAACAGATTTTATTATGGATATTTATCAGTCAAAGTTTTTGGCAACCATTGTCACCGTCATAATGCTGCTTTTTACAATTCCCTATTTCCAGATTCAAATAACGGGTGGCGCCTATCTGATTGAGGTTGCTTCTAAAGGCCTGATTCCCCGCCAAATGGGTGCTCTAATCTTTACCACCGTCATCGTCATTTACGTCTGGACCGGCGGACTGCGTGCCGTTGCCTGGGCCGATATCTTTTACGGAACAATGATGATTATCAGCGCCGTGGTGGGTGGAGCCTACATCATCTACCATTTTGGGGGCATGAGCAATCTGTTCGTGCAAGTGGGGGAGATCATGCCTGGAGCTTTAACTCTGCCCGGCCCAACAGGTACAGCCGGGGCTATGTTGTGGCTGTCGATGTTTATTATCGTGCCGATCGGGGCAATTATGTCTCCGCCCTTATGGATTCGGATGTACGCTGCCCGGGATGCGAAATGTTTCTATCTGATTCCATTTCTGCTAGGTATCTATTCTTGCTTAAACATCGCCCCGATGTTGATCGGCAACGCCGGAATTGTTCTTGAGCAAGATGTCGTTCTTTCCGACTCGCTCTTTCCTAGAATTTTCATGAACCATGGACCTTATTTTTTAGCCTACGTTGTATTGATTGGAGCTGCTGCTGCTGCAATGTCCACATCTAACTCCCAGATTCATGCCATATCTACAACGTATACCATTGATATCCATCGCCGCCACGTCAACCCGGGGCTAAGCGATATCCGTCTCTTACGTGTCGGACGATACGTCACTGTTATCTTTGCTGCTTTTTCTTTCTTAACCTACCTGCACATTCCAGGCCTGATTATCCAAATCGGCCTCGCGGCATTGAGCGGCACAGCCCAACTAATCGTGCCGGTTGTTGGGGCTCTTTTTTGGGAGAAAGCCTCCGCCACGGGGGCTATCATCGGATTGCTTAGCGGCTTGATGACCTTAGTCCTCTTCACCTTAGCTGATAATTCCGCTATTAGCCTCCACGCCGGACTAATCGCTCTCGTGGTAAACGTTGCCGCCTTTCTAGCTACTTCTTCAGCAATTCGCGACACAAGCGGGATTCGAGAGCGCATCATAAGCAAAAAACACTACTATGACCAGAAATTCAACTAAAAAATCCCCCACTAAGGAGGACTTGAATGCTAAACAATCCAATTAAAAAAAGAATAATGCTCTTGTTATTGGCGGGATTTGCCCTAATCGAATTCCCCGGTATTTTTTTCATCAACCGCGTCCAGCCGACAATTTTCGGGCTGCCATTCATTTATGGTTTCGTCCTGATCGTCTGGGTTTACATGTGCGGGGTGCTTTACTACGCCTATCGCAAACGATGGGGCGAGAAACCACCTGGCAACGACCAGCCTTAATTCGCTACCAGCACTATACAATGTTAAACTTATAGCCTACCCCGCGAATATTAATTATATGCTGAGGATTGGCGGGGTCTTTTTCGATTTTTTTCCTCAGATTACAAATATAAACCATAATCGTCCGCGCATCGTTTGTCAGACTGTCCATCCTCCAGACCATCTGAAAGAGTTGCTCCATACTATAAATCCGCTTCGGATTCCGAATCAGAATCTCCAATATCTCAAACTCTTTGCCGGAGAGGAGCACCTCTTTGCCATCGATTAGCACCTCATGGGTATCGGTATTGACGTAGATTCCCGGATACTCGATGACGAAAGGCTTGTCGGGCTTCGCCTCAGACTGGCCAGAAAGCCTGGCCCGACGCAAATGCGCTTTAATTCTCGCCACCATTTCCTTGGGCAAAAAAGGTTTAGTGATGTAGTCATCACCTCCGGAAGAAAGGGCCAGCACCTTGTCGATCTCCTGAGATTTGCAACTAATGAAAATAATCGGCATATCAGATAAACGCCTTATTTCCAAACATAGCTCGATGCCGTCGATATCCGGCAGCATCACATCCAGTAGCGCTAGATCCGGTGTTTCCAGCTTCACGGCATCGAGAGCTGTCCGGGCGTCACCTGCTGTCACGACCTGAAATTGCTCTTCAATCAAACACGACTTAATCAAATCAAGTATTTC
>CAZWXO010000166.1:3004-4811 GCA_964637885.1 uncultured bacterium | reverse complement strand
CTGAGATTGACCGCTCCCCTTTGTCAATAACGCTTCGGCACTCTTCGGCACTCTTCGGCATTTCCTCATCCGACAGACTGCTTTCCCCCGTTAATAGCCTTTATCTTGCGTCAGCCATCAGCATCGTCAAAAAACAAATTATAAAAAGTTCTGCTGAAGTATTACCATTGTTGTAGCAATTCAACGACCTTATCCAAGTCCAGCATGGGTTTCATGTTTAAACACCTCCGCGCGCACATTCTAGTGCGCTTTAGGGTCATGCAAAAAGCTAATGGCAGGGCGGTTTAAACTGCGGTTTCCGAAGTCATAGCATTATGATACCGGGCCTTGGCGCTACAATGGTTAGCGTGTGTCACTGTAACCGTCCCAATGGCACATTATCCAGCAAAAAATCAATAATATTCGTCAGCTGAACACCGGAAATCGACTTTAAAAAGTTTTTATCCATCGAGAGAATTGTTTTGGGATAGTTGTCATTCAGCGCAAGCAAGGGCCGAAGCTCTCTTTGCTGGACTGCCGCGTCGGCCATGCTGGACGTTACCTGAATGTAGCATTTGTCCTCTGGCCGCTCGGCGACAAAGTCTATCTCCAGATCAGCATATTTGCCAATGGATACCCTGTAACCGCGGCGCAGCAGCTCAAGATACACTATGTTTTCTAGAATATGTCCGTAGTCGGCTTCGCGAAATCCTAGAATCGCATTGCGAATGCCTGTATCGACTACATAATATTTTCCAAGGGTCTTAAGATGTAGCTTACCTTTGAGATCGTAGCGCTTTACAGGGTAAACGATAAATGCATCCTCGAACATTTTCAGGTAGTTATCGACAGTTTCGTTGGTTGTTCGACTTCCTCCGCTGTTGATATAATCACTGATTTTTTTAGGAGAGACGATACTGCCGACGTTACTCAGTATGAATTTTAAAACGTTTTCCAGTAGGGCAGTATCCTTGATGGTGTTTCGCTGGATTATATCTTTAATTATCACTGTGTTATATATACCAATAAGGATTGTGGAAAAGGCAGCTGGGTCGGGAGCTTTTCGGGCGACAATGGGTAATGAGCCATATTTGAGATACTGATCGAAGCGATCGGCAAATTGCTTCTCATCCTTCTCATCGATAAAGTCAAGGAATTCAGAGAAAGACAGGGGGAGCATCTTGATTTCAACGTAACGTCCGGCTAAATAGGTGGAAAGCTCTGACGACAAAAGGTGGGCATTCGACCCGGTAATATAAATGTCAACGTCTTCGTCCACAAGCAATGAATTAACGACCCGCTCCCACTGAGCTACCCGCTGGATCTCGTCCAAGAGAATATATGTTTTTTGCCCGCTGGGAAGCCGCTCCTTGATAAATCTGTATAACTCGCGATAGTCTACAATAAAGTCGTACTCCATCGATTCAAAATTAATCTTGATAACATTCGACTCGGCGATGCCTTGAGCAGAAAGTTTTTGTGACAAAAGGTCCAGCAGTGTCGATTTACCGCATCGACGCACCCCTGTTATTACTTTTATCAATTTTTCATCTTTAAACTTTAGCAACTGATCTAAATAAAACGGTCGATTCTTCATGCAATCACCCTCGCCTTTGATTATACCGCAATAATTAAAAAAGTAAAGTTTTACGGCTACAGGCGCATAACTTTACTTCTGGGATATTTTTACGGCCAGAGGCCATTTTTTGCAGGGGAATATGAAGAACATGACAGTAGGAAATGTTGGTAATTTCTCGCTGAGATTGACCCCTCCCCTTTGTCAATAACGCTTCGGCACTCTTCGGCACTCTTCGGCACTCTTCGGCAT
>CAZWXO010000166.1:0-2994 GCA_964637885.1 uncultured bacterium | reverse complement strand
GGTTTAAACTGCGGTTTCCGAAGTCATAGCATCATGATACCGGGCCTTGGCTCTATAATGGTTAGCGTGTGACACCAACCCCGCCCCGGTGGCACCTCGATAATTTTTAAACTACCGCACTTCCCAATAACCGGTTTTCTTGGACCCTTTTCGCTCGATTAAGGTTTTTTCCTTTAAACCTTTAATAGCTCGCTCGATTGTTCGTGGCTGCAACTGCAATCTTTCGGCTACTTCCTTTGCGACAACCTCAGGTTTATCTTTTATTATTTCGAGCACTTTTGCCTGGGTAGTGCTTAACCCGACATTTATTCCGACATTTATTCCGACGTCTTGGTGCATTTTTTCAGCTGCGTCTATTTGATTACTATTCATTTCCTCGATGTTTGGGCGGTAAAAGACCACCACAAAGCCTGATTTCAGAATTTTAAACTCAACCTTAATGCTGTTATCACGACAAATACTGACAATCCTCTTTATGCCTGACCCCCAACTCTCAATGTCTTTTGAAAAGTATAAGATCTGGGCAATTAATTTATTCCGAAGAATCGAACGTTCTTCCCCATTGATAAAGTCATCTGGCGTAAATCCTTCGGGAAAATCTCCTGGATTAAAAATTTCAATCCGGTCTTTGAAAATTACAACCTCATTACTCTTACTATTTCTATAATCCCGATGAGCAAACGAATTAACAATCGCCTCACGGATTGCCTCGATTGGTATTTCAGGAATTTCTTCCCGTTGCATTTTTCCGAATTTGACGCGCCATTTGATCATATTTTTTACATATAGTTCGGCAGCATCAATCAGCTTGAATATGTTGCCGTTTTCGCGCTTAATATCGATAAAAGTCAGTTTCTCAACTCCCGCAAAAACTGCCATTTGGAGATCGATCGTACCAGCCCCAAAAAGTGTTTCCGCTGCGTTGGTGGGAATATCTCCCGCCATCAGTTTAAGTTTTTTCAGAATCTCGAGCTTACCAGTGAACGGAAAGTCGATCCGCCCAACGGCGTTTGCCCTGTCGATAAAAATTTTTAATGTTTCTTCATCAATTTCGTCAATTAAGGAAAGATTTTTGTCTGGAGCTTCGGCATCCCATGGAATATCTATTTGCGCCTTGGTTAAAATTATTCTTCTTAATTCTTTCGAGGTCAGCATTCTGTCTTCGTCGGCTACCCTTAGATATGATCGTCCAAAGGCGAAATACGGGGCTTCGTTGCCCTCAAACTTCACAAGGATGCAAGATTTGTCATCTAATTTTACTGCAACAATCTCCGGATAAATCCGTGGTTCGATGTGATTTGCCACAGAGCGGCTAATATCACGCAGCGTTTTTTCTGTAACTTCTTGGCCAATGGGAACTCCGTCATTCCTGATGCCGAAGTATAACTCGCCAACACCATGCTTATTGAGAATTGCCACGATACTGACAATTGCCTCCTTCAACTCGGATGTGGATTTTTTTAGCTCCGTGTTTTCATTTTCAACAAAATATTGCATTGGTGCCCCCTGTTCACAATGTTCCACCTCTGCGTCCTTCGCGAGTCCAGCCCTGCTTCTACGGATGACACATCACTTCTGCTCGATTCGGTTGATGATAACGGTGAATCGTTCATTACTGACATCGTTGATGAATTCAATGTCCTTATAGGCTTTGGTTGCTCGGACAATGCCGCTGCCAATACCGCGATACGGCAGTTGCTTGGCAGCAAATGATGCGATGATCGGGTTGCGGAAGACTGATATTCCATATCTGATATTGTCGACGTTTAAATTGTTGGGCAATTTCCCGGGGCTGATGATTTCGATCCGGTTGTCAAAGATGAAAAGCTTAATCGGGGCTTCGATGAAGTAATCCCGATGCACCAAGGCGTTGACGAGGAGTTCTTCCAGCACTATTTTGGGCACTTCGAGATCCCCGACGCTGTTGACACTTTTATCAAACTGCAGACGCCGCAGGTTGCGCAAAAGAAAGCCCAACCCCTTTTGGTACATTTCCGCCATGTTCCCGCTTACATCTTCGCTGTCCCGGTAAACCACATCCTCCAGCTCATTGCCGGCAAAACTAGCCGCTTTAATGATAAATGATGGCCTGAGCAGCTGGGGCCGCTTGCCAAACAACAGTAAACCTGACAACGTCAAGACTCCGTCTTTGGCTAAGTACAGGTTTTCCAAAATAGTTTCCTGGGATATTTCCTGCTCCTCAATCGGTGTCCCGTATACACGGGCAAAATAATCAGCAAGGGTTTTATCATCGATATCACTTATTTGTGAGCCGTGAACGAGCAATTCATCAGCGTGAATTTTCTGCGAGTCCTGAAAAAGACGCTGCAATTCCTCCTGGGAAATTCTTCGTTTATCCGCTCCGGATTTAGTAATATATACTCCGCTATTCGTGCTATAAGGCTTGCTAATCCCCTGTTTTATTTCAATTAGCAAGACTTTCTTCCCTCCTAATTTAAGGACTTGCGTTATCGGGCTGATCGGTGGCTTGACATGGTCAGAGGCCACATTAGATACCATATTATTAATGCGCCTAATGTCCTCTGCCTCTAGGCCACACACATTGCCTGCATCCTCAACCCCAACAATCAAAAGCCCGCCTGAGGAATTGGCAAAGGCCACCATTTCTTCGGCAAGACTATTATTATTTGTGATGTTTTCTTTAAATTGAGTTGCACTATCCTCACCCAGGGAAATTCTTTCCAGCAATACAGCAGCATCCATGAGCACAAGCCCCCTTTGCCAACATTATACCAGACAGACTAAAACCCCGGTATCCGACCGGGGTTATGGTACGCCATTATTTTGCCCTTCAATTACCGCAGTAGTCACCATTAGATCTGATACCTTAATATTGCTCACTATCGTAACGCATTGCTTCGGGTATGGGGCGCCCTTCAATTTTAGCAGCCGTGACCCAACAATTAATCGCATCTTTGCCGAAGTCATAGCCTTACGATAGTGTACCTTGGCGCTATAATGGTTAGCGTGTGA
>CAZWXO010000165.1:836-4909 GCA_964637885.1 uncultured bacterium | reverse complement strand
AGCTGCACATCCTCTCCCTATGGTGTGTGGTCCATCTTTGCTTGCCAGCCACCTTTTCCTGCAGCCGCGCCCCCAAGCTTTCCAGGGTTAGCTTATCCTCCGCCAGACGGCTCAGGTCATGCTCCTTCAACCGCATCTCCGTCTGTCGCAACTCTTCCATTTCTTCGTCCCCGGCGGCAATCTGCCTGGCCAGCTCGTCCCGACGCTCCGTCTCCTGGGTAAATTGGGCGACAAATTCCTGCTGCTGCCGCTCGCCCGCCCGGACCCGCCCGCTCCAGTCCGTAAAGCGCCTGGCCTTGAGCACCAGCAGATAACGATTGTACCGAGAATAAGCGTTATCAATCCGGCCAATAGCCCGCTTAGCCAGCTCCAGCACTTCCTTCTTCGATTTAATCTCGTCCATATTTTCAATCGCCTCCGATATGGGGCGCAGATCATCCTCCGTCAAGGTGATTAAAGAATTTTGCATAATCTCATACATCGTGGTGGGCTTAAATTCCTTCGACAGCTTGGGACTGCGAATCTGGATCAGCAGCTCAATGAGCTCGTCAAAATCCGTCAAATCCCGATAGCCAAAAAGATACTCGTTGACCTTTTCCTTATACTCCCCCTGTTTATTGGTTATCAGGCCACCGCTACCAAGGCGGTTCTCCAGCTCCTTTTGTGTCAGGGGTATCCGGTCCCCGAGATCCCTATACAGGGGCAAGTCGTGCCGCGCCCCGATCCGCCGGTTATCCAGCACAATAAAATACCAGGCCTGTAGCGGCATGTTCCGCCGCGCCCGCATGCCCATCCCGATCGTCAAGAAGCGCCCCGCCTCCGGCTTGCAAAATTCCAGATAGAGATAGCCGATCCTCTCCTCCATCTCCAAGCCGTCGCTCAACAGATAATTGTCCATCCGCCGGGCCCTGGAGCCAAAAGGATCGAGCCGTTCCGGATTCTTGTTGCCATCAAAAAGCAGCGGCACCAAGCTCTGCATCGTCACCGATTTCCCCGACCCGTTGGCCCCCCGCAGCAGCAATCGGCCATCCGTAAAATCGAACTCCTCGTCATCGTAATACCAGAAATTCACAATCCCGCCCCGGTTAATCTGCCATTGCTCCATCGGGTTCCTCCTCCTGTTGCTTGCGCCAATAATCCGCCGGATAATCTCCCACCATTTTGCCTGCCACCGGCAAAATAACCACCTCCCGGGAATCAAGCCGCACCCGAATCATCCCGAAAGCTTCCATTGTCTGGCTGAGCTCCTCCCCTAGCGCCCCCGCCCCCAGCTGGCGATATTGCTTGCTCCACCCAGGCCCAAAGGTACTAGACACCTCCCGGAGCAATTCCTCCCAAGCCACCTCGGAGAGGACAATCCGATCCCCGGCGTCCCGCCGCAGCCTGCCTTCATCCACGTGGCGGCGAATCATCTGACAGGTCTGCAAGGCGATATCCGTTATGTTGCGCCGATTCGGGATACAGCCGCTACCCCCGCTGCCAGCCGGGAGGACCACCATCGCTCCATTTTGGTGCAAGTGAAAAGCCGCCCCGAGAAACTTCTCCATATCGTGACTGATCACACTCCGCTGCATCCGCAGGTAAAGATAATCCGGATCCTCACTACCCTCCTGATAGACCACCGGCTCCATCACCAGCCGGCGGTAAACACGATGCCGCCGGATAATGCCTCGGTCCCGTTCCTCTGATTGCCACTCCAGATTCTCCAGCTCTTCAAGGCTGCGCAGGCCGCTGATATCCACCGGAAAGCGCCGCATAAAATATTTAGAGACCCCCGTATTCTCGTACAGAACCTCCAACAATTCCTCTGATCCTGTAAAGTCCCGGTCATCCCCATCCGTCAGGACAACCATCCCCTCCTCCATGCAAAACCGAAGCACCTTGATCAAAGAGCGGCGATGAGAAAAAACCGTCCAATCCACCGGCTCCTCCCCCGGATATTGATTCTTGACATAATCTGTAATCTGAGCTAAGACAAACTGCTCCTCCGGCTCCATCTCCTCGAGGAACATCAGCGCCAGACACAAGAAGACATAGTCCATCGTCGAGTCAAACTCCGGGATCCCCATCCACGGCTGCGCCTTGCCCGGGATTTTCTCCGCCTTGATCAGCAAAGGGTTGAGAATAAGATTGTAACCAAGTTTATCGCGAAAAAACTCCCGATAGATCCCATGCTTGTCCTTCAGACGAAAATACAGCTCCGGATCCCTCTTTTTCAGCACCCAGCGGGTATTCAGCAGCAAATTAATTTCTTCCATTATTTTTGCCCCTCATATTTTGCCTCTCAACAGCTTTTCTCTTATTTCCGCCCACTTTGAATCTATAAAGATACTTTCGCTAACCCGTCATCCTCAAAGCACAGCACATAGGCAGGCATTTCCAAAACCTGGGGGTTCGCCAGAGTATAGCGATGGCCGTATTCCGTCACCGTCACTTGCCCTCGTTCCCGGATGCCCCGGGCCAGCCAGCGCAGCAAAGTGCGCCGCACTCCCGCCGAAAGACAGCCAAGGCCGGCAAAGTCAATCCGCCCATTAGCCACATAGCCCTGCAAGATCTCCTGCTCCTTGGCCTGGCGCGCAAGAACCGCCTCGCGCATCCTCGCCTTCTTCTCCTGCTGGTCGGGAATCGCCGTTTTTTGCAATTTCTCCCGGTAAGTGCGCAGCCGGGGAGCCAGCACGACCCGGATGGGAGCCTCATCAAAAATAGACGACTGCGGACTTTCCGTTTGCCGATCCCCATCCTCCGGGCTGCTAGCCCGCTGGAAAAGCCGGGCCACCTGGAGATATTCATCCTTGCGATTGGAAAACTGACTGGATAACTCCAAAATATTAGCGGCATACCGGGTAATGCGGCGGATGATCTCGTTAGTCATCGACAAAATCACCTCTACCTCGCTCTCCCGGCCTCCGCCGCCACAAAAAAACTCCTCGATACTGGCGTATTTCCCCAGAATACTGGCCCGCAGCTCTTCCGGACGAATCTGCTCCATATCAATCCGGGGAATCTCCTGCTCATAACGGATAATCAGCTCCCACAAGGCAGAAAGCTCCACTTCAGGCACATCCCGCAAAACCCGGGCAATATCGTAGCCATGCTGCTGCAGTCCCTTGACAAAGCTCCGCAAATACTCCACCAGCTTTTCCTTATAAGCCAGAAAGCTAGCTGTCTTCATCAGCGCCTCGGCCTTGGTGCTATTCCAGTCCCGGATATAATCCTGATAATTTTGATTAAGCCGCTGAAAATCGCTGGTCAGCTGACTCCACCATCCTCCGGCCGTGGCCGCATCCGCCCCCGCCATCTCCCGAATCTTCATCAACTCGTCCTTGATCCGCTCCAAAAGCGACGGCTCCAGAGAACCACCTTCGAGAAAAAGATTCTCCAGCCGCACCGCCATCCGCTCGATTTCAATAGCGTATTCCGACATCTGATAGCGATATTGTTTGTTGACAAACTGCTGATAAGTAGCTACCTTGGAAGCATCCTGAACCGCCGTCAGATTTCCCCAGGAACACAGGGCATCCAAATCTTGCCGGCACAAATCAATTGTATAGTCAGCAAAAAGCTCCAGCTCCTTGACCCCGGCAAAGACATCTTCCTTGCTCAGCCAATGCTTAAAGCGCATGTCGCTAATATAAAAAACCCGCATAATCCCCCGATAGCGCCAAGCATTCTCTACTGCCAGATACTTGGCCTCGGTCAGGGGTTTGCAGGATTTTGAACTGAGCAGCATCGACAACCACCTCGAAAATTCAAGAGTCTTTGCTATTTTTTCGGCACGTCTTCAGCTTACAAATGGCTTATCACCTATGTGTCAAGGGGAATTTTTATCTTCTTCAAATTAGCATCCCCAATCCCAATCGTCTACCGTAATTGTACCACCATCCTACTAAATTCTATAGTGATAATCGGCTAGCAGTAAAGCTTTCCAGGTCTTATCGAAAAGCAAATGAACCTAGTGATAAAATGTGCCACTAACCCCGTCCGAGGCCGCTAAAATGTCAGCAATTAAGATTTAACAGTTAACAATCTTTGTGAGAATTATTGGCATAATTCCTGCACCTAGTTGGCCGGGG
>CAZWXO010000165.1:0-826 GCA_964637885.1 uncultured bacterium | reverse complement strand
CATCAATATAATATTTGCTATATTTCGCGTTATCTCTAACAATATTTTTGTCAAATTCGTCAAGCGAGAAAAGCTCAGTAGCCCCTGCACGATCCTTGGAAGTAAACCATAATTGCTCACGTTTTAAAATACCCAAATCTAGAATACACGTATCATGAGTTGTGATCAAAAGCTGAGCATTGTTCTGATTAATTGTGGGGTCGAGAAAAAGTTCGATAATAAACTTATTAAGGAGCGGATGCAACCCACTATTAAACTCGTCGATTACTAGCACCGTCCCCTTTTGCAAAGCATTAATCACTGCTCCGGTAATGTCATACATTTTAATCGTGCCCGACGACTCTTCGTCGAGTAAATCAAAGTATTCAACAGAATCTGTCTCCTTTCCATTTGCGAAAATCGAAAAGGTCTTCCCGGAAAGGGCCACAGCGCTGGTCTGTTGATTCTCGTCCGTGGCGATAAAGAAACCGCCATGACTGTCCTCGTCCAGCACGCCACTGGAACGCAGGAACCACGCCGCAAAGCCGGTGCCAACATTTTGTCCGGTGTTCCACCCTCCCCCATAGGCGCTGTGGGCGGCATCGTCTTCGGCGATTTTGACACGGTCGGCAGCCGGGAGGTTGGAGACGGCCAACAAGAGGAGAGGGCAAAGGATTTTCATAAGGTGGAGAGGATATTCAGGGCGGAAACGCCATTCAAAGGCAGAGTCTTTGAACAGATCAACACTTGGCGCATCAAGGGGGCGGTGACTGGACATGAAGGCGCATGAAGGCGCGAGTGGATGATGTGGCGTCAAAAGTGAAAATCCTACGGGTGAATCCTGTGG
>CAZWXO010000164.1:4201-4949 GCA_964637885.1 uncultured bacterium | reverse complement strand
AGAACGAATTTTTGTCAGGTAAGAAATAATTTACCTGATCAGTTACATACTCGGCCAACTGAATAGCCTCAAGTGATGAATTCAATCTTCATTTCTCCTTTTCCCATAGCGCACTACGCTGGTAAAAAACTACCAAGCCGACCAACCGCCATCAACAAAAAGCATCTGCCCTGTCACATAATTTGACATCCCACTTGCTAAAAAAACTGCGGCACCACAGATATCGCTCTCGGTACCCATCCTCCGCAATGGAGTCTTGGCGCAATAACGCTTTACAAATTCAGCATCCTGCCCTCTGGCTATTCCTCCCGGGATAATTCCATTTGCCCGTACATCGGGCGCCAAAGTAGTTGCGAGCCAGCGCGTCAATTGTGCCAGCCCACCCTTACTAGCCGCATAGGCTGCCGGGTTCCCCATTTCTGTTCCTTCATATAGACTCATGTCAGGGCCCAAGTGCCCATAGATTGATCCAATAGCAATAATACTTCCACTGCCTGACAAGCGTAGCAGGGGCGCGCAAGCTTGCGAAATAATGAAAGGGATTGTTAAATTGACTTCTAAAGCACGTCGCCAAGTAGCTACGTTTTGCTGCTCAAAACCAACTGCCCACCCTTGCAATTCACTGGTACCCACAAATGCAGCTGCGTGAACTAAAATATCCAACTGTCCATGCAGCTCTGCCACATTTTTGTGGATTAAGGCGACTTGACCTTGCTCCTCCAAATCTAAGCAAAGATAATCTGCCGAT
>CAZWXO010000164.1:377-4053 GCA_964637885.1 uncultured bacterium | reverse complement strand
GGCAGCAAACGCACTCCTCGCATTTTTCAAGGTTACGCCCTAGCAAAATAACTTTCGCCCCGAGCTCAGCATACGCTGAGGCAATCGCAAAGCCAATATGACCTGTCCCTCCAGTGATCAAGGCTACTTTATTTTTAAGGTTAATTTTTTCTTTAATTGATTCCATCTTCAGCCATCATCCCTGCCTCAATATGTTTCACTTATTACAACTCGTGTTCGTCAACAAAAATTCTGCTAAGGAAAAATCATACTCCGTGTCAATATCAAGTGCTCGTTCTCGGGGAATTTCGAATCCCCGGACTTGCCCAGCAAAGATATTATCTACTTCCATTACATAATGCTTCGTAGTCGCATATATTACCGTTGTTATGTCGTAAACCTTCGGTGCATCTTGGCGGCGACTGACAACTTTACCCGTTCGGCACACTAACTGCAAATTCTCATCGTCATCCTTTTCCACCATATTGAAATAAGGATTTCGCTCCGACTCGCAAATGCCTACAACCAAATCAGGCTTCTCCAAAAGTAAGCACTCCAAAGCTCCATCAACATCGGCTACATTTCTAAAGGGGGCCGTCGCCGGTAAACTTACGAAATACTCAAAATCCCCATATCCACCGCCGCCTACAATTTCCTTGACCGCATGTTTCCAACTCAAAATCTCGGGAGATATGTCGGAAGCCAACGCTGGTGGCCTCATAAAGGGAACTGCCGCGCCCCACTGCCTTGCTGTGTCTGCTATCTCAGCATCATCTGTCGAAACTATTACCTGATCTATATAAATAGACTTACGAGCAACCGCAATCGCATGTCCAATAAGCGGGACCCCATTTAAGCACCGAATGTTTTTTTTGGGAATGCCCTTTGAGCCACCTCGTGCAAATATAAAAGCAAAACATTTTTTATCGCCAAGCATCATTTTATCCTCTCGTCGTTACCAGCTCAATCAATTTTTTGTTTTTTCTATCCAAGCTTGCTTTTTTAGCGACAATTCAGCCCCTTCGATTAATTCTAGCACCGCCAGACCCTCTGCTAATGTCGCAACACCATTTCCGTTATTAGACAATATTGCCTGATGCATCTGCTGATACGGCTCGTCCCGGTCGCATGTTAATTTTTCTGTGACTCCATCAGCTACTATTTCTCCACTTATTAAATCTGCGCTAATCGTTCCTTGATCAGTATTCACCACGATAAATCTTCTTGCCAAGCGATCAAGATAATTTAAGTGTAAACAAACATCGCGGCACTTTTCCATCTTCAACAAAATACTGACACTATCTTCTGATGTGATTTCCAAGCTACTCAGCTGCCCACCATTGGCGACAACGCTTTCCCAGCCATTAAATAAAAGTTGTAAATAATCAAGTTCGTGGCTCAAATCACGCAGGACACCACCGCCATCAGTTCTCCTAGCAGAATAACTATTTTGATATTCAGTTCCTAGTCGCCAATCCGGAAGGTACTGCCCTGCATAAACTACAGCATTTATTATCTTTTGCCCCTCGAGCAACTCTTGCAAGCGTTTGATTACCGGATGAAACCTTAAATTGTAGCCAACATAGATATAATTGCCAGATACATGATGATATCTCTCAAAGACGGGTTTTTCTATAAGTATCTTCCCAACATAATTTGCCACAAAAAGGTCATTTAAAGCCTCGAGATGGCAACTGTCTCGTTGGCTATGATAACATAATCTATAAGCCCTTCTTTAAGAGCATCACCAATACTTTCAAAGCGTTGATAGGGCCCACAGGAATGCCCACAAACCACACCAACATGCGCTCCCAGCCCGTCTAGAATCCGCGCATGTCTAGCCCCTATTGAGCCATATCCAATTATAACGCAATTAACCTGCTTCAAATTTCTTCCCATACGGGATTTTTTAAACACAATTGATCATTCTTATCTTTCATAAACAAATCCCGATTATAAAAACCATCCACTATTGAGTAAAACTCGCGGACCGAATATCCCAAAAATTCAACAAAATCTCTAATTGATATTTGGTCAAGTCGATGATCACGTGCTCTAACAATCTCGATACCTTCAGCACGAGTTATCAATCCATAGCGGATAAACTTTGATGCGTAATCTGTCGCACATGCATGACCAAATTTGGGGTATTTCATCCATGCATGCACTAAATAACCACGTGAATCAATTTGATCAAAATCTTCAGCATGGTTCTCTCTTTTCCATTCGTGGGTCAAATCACGAAAACCGTGGGTTCGTGCAATTTGATAATTTTTATGGCTGTTCCAGCGCACAAAATAGCTAAGATAAATTGGATCTAAAGCAAAGTTGTCGCGGCCAAGCTGCTCAGAGTCTGGATATTCCAGCAAAGCTAAATCCTTCATGCTGATTTCCTCGTCCAAAAACTCTTCCCACGGAATATCGGATGCCACACCATTACTTATCTGATCTTTCGCTGAATACGTTTCTTGTCGTTGCGCGCCCCCGTACTCGTAATTTATATTTTCCCCATAAACCACCAGGGGAATGCCAAACCGACAAGCCATATGAATCGGATACGTATAGATGAGGCGATCCACATACCAGGTCGGCTTGCCATATTTTTCAAAAGTTTTGCGCATTAACTTTTTCTGCACTTTAAGGTTAGGCCTAAGACTGATAATATCACAACCAAAAGCCTCGGAAATGTTGCGGATATTGTGCTTGCCTGCTTCAGTCATGGGGAAATTATCTTCCACAGAAACAAGCAAAGGATTCATGCCTAGCTTTTCCTTCATGACGTAGGTCTGATAATGGCTATCTTTACCACCGCTGACGGCGATAATGCAATCGTGTCCATGACCATTTTGGCCGCGATATTTATCGCAAAGTTGTTCAAGCTCTTGCCATCTTGCATCCCAATTGGTTTTATCCTTTTGTTCCTCCGCCCGGCAGGCTTGGCAAACACCCTCTTCATCAAACCGAATTCCCGGCCTTGTATCAGGCATAACACATTTTTTACAGTACCTCATGGCTCATTCCTCCATTCTTAATTTGGGGGTCAAAAAACTCAGCATACTCGCTGTTGGCAAGCTGGTAATCCTTGTGATGACCAATGTCCAGCCAATACTCCATTATTGGAAACACCACTGTGCTCTGATTGGCGGAAATTATATTCTCAAAAAGCTGGGGCATGTCCAGTTCCCCATTATACGGAATTTTGTCTAACGCTTCCTGGCTCAAAACGTAGATTCCCGCGTTTATGAAAAAACGTTGCACCGGTTTTTCTTCAATGGCCAGCAGGTTACTCCCGGCTGTTTTCACCACCCCATAAGGCACTGTAAAATTGTACTCCCGGACGCACATGGTAGCAAGGGCCTTCTGCTGATTATGAAAGGCCAACAAATGCTTGAAGTTAACCTTGGTTAAAATATCGCCATTCATGACGATAAGCGGGAGGTGCTGTTTGTCTTCAATTAAGGAAAGAGCCCCTGCCGTTCCCATCCGCTTATTTTCCTCTATGTACCTGACTTCGATGTCCAAGTGAGTGCCATCCCCAAAATACTCTTTGATCATTTCCGCCTTGTAGTTAACGGAAACATAGAATTTACGAAAGCCTTGTTCTATAAAGTTATCAACGATGGTATGGAGCAATGGTTTGCCACCAACGCTAAGCAGGGGCTTAGGGCAATCCTCCGTTAGGGGGCGCAGGCGATGG
>CAZWXO010000164.1:0-259 GCA_964637885.1 uncultured bacterium | reverse complement strand
TGATCAACGGATTCCTCGAGAGAAATACCGCCCAAGATAGCTCGGCGAATATCTCCATCGGTAACCGTCCCCAGCAGCTTGTTGCTGGCATCAACAACCAAAGCAATCTGCAAAGAAGAGTCATCAATAACTCGCATCGTGTCGATTATTTTGCTGTCTTTATGCACTAGTGCCTTGCGCCAGTCTTTCATCCCTTACTGCTTCCTTTACTATGAAATATTTGTCCAGCCTTGACCATGCAATTCGCAGGTATCAGAGC
>CAZWXO010000163.1:3620-4999 GCA_964637885.1 uncultured bacterium | reverse complement strand
AGTATATTAGGCATATTAGAGTTAAGGCAGCAAGGTCAAACATAAGGTTTCCTGTTTTGAAAAAAGTTCCTAGATAGGACTTTCGGAGGAAAAGCTGTATAATCATAATATACAAGGCTTGCAGAAATAAAGCATAGCGTGTTTTTAATGGAAGAGTCAAAGGAAATGAAGGAACTTCATGCGATAAGAGAACGACATTATGAGGAAATAAAAAGTATGGATCGGGCTGGGTATATAAAAAGCATAAAGAGCAGGGCTGCTTGTTCAAATTTAAAAGCTATGAAGAACAAAAAGCCTATGGCGTGAAATTATCAACTTTCACTAAAGAACAGCCACCTTTTACTATTGAAAGTATAAAGGCATTATCGAGGGAGTTGATTCCTGTAGGCATGACTTATTTTATTCGGCAATTTGAGAATGGCGAAGATGACTACACTAAGGAACGCGCTGATATTGGGAAAGAAATGAAATTGATATAAAGGTACAGATAGTAACAGAGATATTAAATGCCAGACATGAACAGGGGCTAACACAAAAAGCCATAGAGAAGGCAAGCGGAGTTAAACAGCCAATTATTGCCAGGATGGAGCGAGGAACCAATGATCCGCAGTTAACCACAGTCTTAAAAGTGCTTGCGGCGTTAGGTAAAACGCTTGCTGTAGTACCCATCGACAGTAAAAAACATCATACAAACACGTAGAACCGTAACAATCCCAAGCACCCCCAGAACCCATGTCAACCCTACCCACAGTATTCATCGAGAATAACCCCACCAGAAATCGTACCAAATAGAATCTCAAGTAGGTATTATTAATCTAAGTGTACAAAACATGTACGCTTAGATTATTTTATTGAAGGGAGAAACAAAGAATATGACAAAAATCAGCTTAGCACGTGCCCTCGCAGGAAAGCTTGAGATCAGCCTTAAGGATGCCGAAGACTACCTGAGAACCTTAATCGAAGTCATCGGCGATGAATATTCCACATGTAATTGAACACCTCTGCGGTGATGCTGTTCACTTTCACCGGCGGTGCTGTTTAACTTCGGCGGTCGAGCTGTCCTGAATGAGCGGAATATGCAAGCTGATTGAATTTGCTCGGAAGGGGTGCGGATGCAAAGATGAGTTAGCATGAAAAATAATGCTTTTTTAAATTTAATTGTTATCTTCTCCTATTAGGATATAATGGAAACATATATGCGGGAGGTGCAAAACCATGGCAATAAGCTATAACAAGCTCTGGAAGCTGCTGATCGATAACAATATGAAAAAGAAAGATCTGCAAGGTATTTATCAATAAAAGTCTGAGTGCTGATGCCGAAGGCGTTATTATCCCAGAAGTAATCCGGATCTGAAAGTCTCGAATTTTTTATCTGGTCA
>CAZWXO010000163.1:509-3610 GCA_964637885.1 uncultured bacterium | reverse complement strand
TCTCTCCGGCGTCAGCTCGGCTACCATCTCGAAGCTTGGCCGAAATGAAAATGTGAACACAGAAATACTCCAAAAGATATGTGCTGCTTTAAACTGCGACATTTGCGATGTCATGGAGTTTGTACCAAAGGCAGATAAAGAGGAGAAGCAAAGCAATGGCAGATAACAAAAAAGAACAGGAACGCGCGGAATTGCACCGCACCATTTGGAATATTGCCAACGACCTTAGGGGCAGCGTGGATGGCTGGGATTTCAAACAGTACGTCCTCGGGATGCTTTTTTATCGTTATATCTCTGAGAATCTGACCGACTATATTAACCGCGGCGAGCATGAAACCGGAAATCGGGTGTTCGATTATGCCAAGCTCGCCGACAGCGAAGCCGAAGAAGCACGGATCGACCTGGTGCATACCAAGGGCTTTTTCATCCTGCCTAGCGAGCTATTTGAAAATGTGCGCAAAAAAGCAACTGGAGACGAGAACCTCAACGAGACTCTTGAGCGAGCCTTCCGAAATATTGAAAGCTCAGCTCAGGGGGCACCCAGCGAAGATGACTTCAAGGGCTTGTTTGACGATATCGATGTCAACAGCAACAAATTGGGGAGTACCGTTGCCAAGCGAAATGAAAAAATCGTCAAGCTCATGAATGGCGTCGGCGAAATGAAGCTGGGCGACTACCAAGATAACACCATTGATGCCTTTGGCGATGCCTATGAATTCCTGATGGGGATGTATGCCTCCAATGCCGGCAAAAGCGGCGGCGAATACTACACCCCTCAGGAAGTCAGTGAGCTACTGACCCGGATTGCGCTGGTGGGTAAAACAGAAGTCAACAAAGTCTATGACCCGGCTTGCGGGTCTGGCTCGCTTCTCTTAAATTTTGCGAAGATACTCGGCAAGGACAATGTCCGGCAGGGTTTTTTTGGTCAAGAAATTAATATCACCACCTACAACCTGTGTCGCATCAATATGTTCCTCCACGATATCGATTACGACAAGTTTGATATCGGTCATGGGGATACCTTGACTGACCCGATGCACTGGGACGATGAGCCTTTTGAAGCCATCGTGTCCAATCCTCCCTACTCCATCAAGTGGGATGGCGATGCCAACCCCCTGATGATCAATGACCCGCGGTTTTCTCCTGCCGGGGTACTGGCCCCTAAGTCCAAGGCGGATCTTGCCTTTGTCATGCACTCCCTGACCTGGCTGGCAACAAACGGAACAGCCGCTATTGTCTGCTTCCCCGGTGTCATGTACCGGAGCGGTGCCGAGCAGAAGATCCGCAAATATCTCATCGACAACAACTATATCGACTGCGTCATCCAGCTGCCGGATAATCTTTTCTTTGGCACCAGCATCGCTACCTGCATCATGGTTCTGAAGAAGTCCAAAACAGAAAATAGCACTCTTTTCATCGATGCTTCCAAGGAATGCGTCAAGGTGACCAACAGCAACAAGCTGACCCAGCAGAACATGGATACGATTATCGATGCCTATACAAAGCGGGCTGACTGTGACCATTTTGTCGTTAAAGTCGCCAATGGTGACGTCGCCGCTCAGGATTACAATCTATCTGTTTCCACCTATGTGGAGCAAAAGGACACCCGGGAAGTCATTGACATTGCCGTGCTAAATGCTGAAATCAATGAAATCGTTGCCCGGGAGCAGGTTTTGCGGGATGAGATTGCTAAAATCATCGCCGAGATTGATCTGCCGGTTAACAGGCAGGGGGTGTGACCAGATGAGTAAAAGCCGCAGAGACACTGCCTCGTTGGTCCGTTCATCAGCTGCCGAATACCTCACCTATGTGGCGGCCACAGGGGATGCGGAGGAAAGCATCGAAATGCGCTACGAGGATGAGAATATCTGGCTGACGCAAAAGATGTTGGCAGCCCTTTACACTGTGGATGTCCGGACAATCAATGAACACATCAAAAATATTTTTTCGGATGGTGAACTGGAAGAAGACTCAACTATCCGGAAATACCGGATAGTTCAGCAAGAAGGGGAAAGGTCAATCACGCGGGGAATTAACCATTTTAACCTCCAAGTAGCCATCGCCGTTGGGTTCAAGGTCAACAATCCCCGGGCTGTTCAATTCCGCAAGTGGGCAAATCACATCGTCAGGGATTTCACCATCAAGGGCTGGGTGATGGACGAAGAACGCTTAAAAAACGGTGGTACCCTTCTGACAGAAAAATACTTTCAGGAGCAGCTAGAGAAAATCCGGGAGATCCGCCTGTCCGAGCGGAGGTTTTATCAAAAAATCACCGATATCTATGCCACGGCGATTGACTACGACTCATCCGCTGCCAGCACCAGAAGGTTTTTTGCGGCAGTTCAAAACAAGCTGCATTACAGTGTCCATGGTCAGACCGCTGCCGAGCTGATTTTCCATCGGGCTGATGCCGGCCAAAAGAATATGGGGCTCGTTAGTTGGGAGGGTTCTCCCAATGAAAAAATTCACAAATTCGATGTTTCTGTTGCCAAAAATTATCTTTCGGAGCAAGAGCTGCGACAGTTAGCTCGCCTCGTCTCCGCTTACCTGGATATGGCCGAGGAACATGCCGAGCGCCATATTCCCATGACCATGGAGGATTGGGAAACACGCCTTAACGGCTTTCTTACCCTGTGGGACCGGGAAGTTTTACAGGATGCAGGAAGAGTATCCGCCGAGCTCGCCAAGCTCCACGCCGAAACGGAGTTTGAAAAATACCGAATTATACAGGATCGGCTCTATGAAAGCGATTTTGACCGGTTTGTGCTGGGCGATGCCGGGGAGAAAGCGGAGGACGGGGGTGGAGAAGATGAGTAAGCTGAATGAGTTGCTAGGGGAGCTCTGCCCTAGCCTGCCTGCCGGCAGGCAGGTGGGTTGGAGCATTCCAGATGATTTACCCTGTGAAAATGACAAATGGTACACTTATGTTTTATTGTGCAACAACGGCTCATTATATAAAGGGTTTACTCAAAACCTGCGGAATAGGTGGTTTCGACATATTGCTGGCGATGGAGCAGCACATACAAAAAAATATAAGCCGCTTTGTGTTATATATTTTGAAGAGTTTTCGGCACAATATTTTTTGGCAATTTCGATTGCTT
>CAZWXO010000163.1:0-499 GCA_964637885.1 uncultured bacterium | reverse complement strand
GCTGAATGAGTTGCTAGGGGAGCTCTGCCCTAGGGGCGTAGAAATCAAGAATCTTTCAAATGTTCTTACTATAAAAAACGGTAAAGACTACAAAGAATTTGCCAAAGGTGGAATTCCAGTTTATGGAACGGGTGGAATTATGGCTTACATTGACCATGCTGCTTATGAAAAACCATCTGTCCTAATTCCACGCAAAGGATCTCTAAATAAATTGTATTATGTCGATGTCCCATTTTGGACAGTTGATACAATATTCTACACGGATATCAAGACAGAACTGGTAGAGCCAAAATATGTATATTATTATTTGCAAACACAACACATAGAAAAGCTTAATACAGCGGGTGGTGTGCCAAGTCTAACCCAAACAGTTTTGAACACGATAAAAATCCCCCTCCCCCCCCTTCCTGTACAACAGGAAATTGTCCGGATATTGGACAATTTCACAGAGCTTACAGCAGAACTTACAGCAGAACTTACAGCAGAACTTACAGCGAGG
>CAZWXO010000162.1:0-5074 GCA_964637885.1 uncultured bacterium | reverse complement strand
CGACAAATTAATTGTCTGAAAAATGCGAGGAAGTGATATAATAAGCCAAAAGACCCGCTTATTATGGGCTAAAATTTAGGATAGAACACATTTTATACCCGAGGGGAGACTGGCGTTTTGGCTGATAAGACAAGAAAAACCTTTACAGAAAAATATATCTGCTTTACTACTAACAATCAACGGTTTTCCCTTGAATCAGCAGAATACAGCAAGGTTTATCTCCTAAATACTGTACTCCTTTTGATGGCGGCGGTTACCCTTTTTTTTACCATCGCCGATGCCTTGCTCTTAGGCTTATTTTTTGCGGCCGTTGTTAATTTCATCTCTTTTATTATATCCATGATGATACTAATCTATTTCCATAAAACAGACAATCTCGAAAAAGCCGGATTCGCCGGAGCAATATTGCTTTTTTTGACTCTGATGCTTACAAATTATGCGATAGGTTCTGAAATGTATAATCTCTTCTGGTCTTGCATTTTTCCTTTAGGAGCCTATTCTATTTTAGGCAATAAGCAAGGATGTCTGCTCTCCTCAATCTTCTTTGGCTACCTCTTACTCGTCCTTTTCCTGAAGCTGGACAGTTTTACACTTACGGGTGTCTTAAACATCGTCTTTGCCTATTTGGCGATTATGGTTTTCGTTTCTTATAACGAAAAAAGCAAAAGCAAGGCTTTCAGTATTCTAGAAGAAAAAAACTATATGCTTGACAAATTGACGATAACCGACACCTTAACCGGACTGGGCAATCGACTTCTGGTCGAAAAAGAGCTTGGTCGCGAAATAGCCAGAGCTGAGAGAAGCGGCACTAAATTATCGATTATTATACTTGATCTGAACAAATTTAAGCAGATTAACGATACCTTAGGGCACTTAGTAGGAGATAAAGTCCTGATTGAAACCGCCAGGCTCTTACAAAAAGCCTGTCGGGAAGCTGACCTGATCGCGCGCTGGGGCGGTGACGAATTCCTGATTATTTGTCCCGAAACAGATCTTGAACAAGCAAAAATCTTGGTCGAGAGAATAAGCAAAAATATTGCCCGAAGTAACTTTGAGGATATAGAACTCTTAAACATCAGCTTTGGCATAGCAGAACATATCACCTCCGAGGACGAAGACAGTCTGTTTAAGCGAGCCGATGATCAACTCTACTTTGCTAAAAAGAATGGATATTTTCCCTAGAGTTTCGTAAAAGCATATCTAACAATAGGTTGTAATGCCGAAAATGCAGCTTGTGAAGGTTTTTTCGGCAGACTGAAAAACGAAATGTTTAATAACCGTTCCCGGCAAAATGTTAGTGTTGAACAATTTATTTATAAGCTAGATAGATACATAGGATGATATGCTGAAAAACGTATGAAAATGTCGCTTGGCGGAATGAGTCCAGTAGAATATAGACGAAGTTTAGGGTTAGCGATCTAAGGTCCAAAAAATTGTCCCACCCCCTTATCGAATTAGGTTATCTACGGAACAAGTCATTTGAAAGAGAGAAAGCTAAATGAAATATAAAATAGGGGAGGTGTCAAAATTTCTTGGAATTTCAGCAGATACCATTCGGTATTATGAGAAGGAAGGGATAATCAATCCGGGAAAGAATATCGATAACGGTTACCGTGTTTATTCTTTCGAAGATATTTTTCGCTTATCAGACATACTTTTTTATCGGGATGTTGAGCTGAATATACGGGAAATTAGGGAAATAACAAATGGAATTTCGACAGAAAATTTACTGTCACGAATTCAGCAAAGAAAAGAAGACGTTCATAAATATATTGATCGATATCAAAAGTTGCTGTTAAAGATAGAGAACTGGGAAAAACTGCACTCGGAGGCGCTTAAGTATCTGAACAAGTTTGAGATAAGACCAATGCCGAAAGGGCTGCGTAAGCAGAGATATGAAAACAAGGAGTCCATAGATGCGCAGGATTTATTCAAGAGTACTCCGGTAAGTCCGGGATATTCATTTTTCGCCACTTTATCATTTAGCTGCTGTATTCCAAATAAAGATATTAGGTATTATTTTGCTTTAGATGAGGAAGTTTCAAACGGTTTGGACTTCAGCTTTAACAAAGAGGATTATGTGGAAGAGGGCGGGATTAAAAGCTTGTTTACAGTATGCCAATATGATCAAGATTTTCTAAAAATGCTCACTCCTCTTATAAGCTATGCTGCTAATCATGAGCTCCACTTAGATGGCAGAGTTTTCGGCAGGCAGAGTATTGTTACATACCATAAGGAAAAGACGCTAGAGTTTTATAGAATTTATGCACCGATAAAATAATTGAATTGACTCTGGAGCCACTCTAAGGTTTACCATAAGACCATAGGAGGGTGAATCTTATGAACTTGATTATTTTACCTGTGTTATCACTGGCTCTAACCTGCATTATCTGGGGCATCGATGTAATTCTAATACAGCTTGTTCTTCAGCAGATGAATCCGATTTTACTAGCATTTGTTCGGCTGGGCATCTCTTCATTTGTATTACTTGTAGCTTATTCCTTCACTAGGAGAAATGGAATCGACCGTGCTGATCGGAAAAGGGTAATTTTAACGGGAATTATTGGCATGGGCTTGTATTTTTGCTTTGAGAATTTAGGAATACAACGAACGTCGGGCTCCTTGGCTGCGATTATTTTCACAACGGTTCCAATCATGGGAATAATAGCAGATCGAATAATTTTTAAATCTACCATAACCCGTATTAAAATAATTGCGGTTGGTATTGCGACAATTGGTGTCCTTGTCATTGTCACGGGAGGTTCCACGAATAGCGATTTAACAGGAGAGGTTTCCGGATACTTTTTTATGATTTTAGCGGCAGCTTTATGGACTTTATTTATTTCGTTATCAAAGCCTCTATACGATAAATATTCACTATTGACAATTATCACATACCAAACATCAATTGGAGCTCTTTTTTTACTGCCGTTCGCCGCATTTTATACGTATCAACTTCTCTCAATTACCCCAGGAACATGGATGATTATTATCACAATTGCTCTTGCTTGCACCATTAGTGCAGAATTTACTTACGCTTTCGCCATATCTCGTTTGTCGGTAACAACTGTCGCTTCATTTGAAAACATCATACCGGTTGTAGCGGTTCTAACGGGATATCTGGTGTTCGGTGAATTAATAACGTTCCAACAATTTGTTGGGGGAGCGGTAATTATTGCTTCTGTTTTTTGCGTTGCTTTTAGCAGGGATCCTTCATGGAAAAGCAAAGAATGATCTTTATGCTTTGATTCTATTTCAACGGTTAAGCTGTGGACTGGCATTGTGCTCCGCTGACCACTGCGGAGCGGTCACTCCCTTAACAAATCTTTTTTGTTTAAAAAATCAAGAAGCCATTCGAGGATGACTTTGTCATTTACTATGCAGCTGCATTGCTTTCGATTCCTTCCGTTACCGAGACCCCGCTGAACCTTCACCTTGGAAATACCCCGTATTCGCAAGCTAGCATGCTAGCCGCAAGCAAAAACGACCCAGGCAAGCTGACGTCAGGTAATCCCTTACACTAAAAGGGTTTATGTGATAATGACTGGGTCTTTCTTTTCGTTAATGCTAGCCAATGCCGCCCGTTAACCTGGGTACCAAGAAAAAAGGCAAAGGGGGCCGAGGAATGGAAGCCGTCAAAAAGATTGTCAATGGAGCTATGATTTCTGATTTTTTAATCTCCCCGCGTCGTTTAAGATTAAGCAGTTGGATGTTATCATCCCGGTTGAGGAAAGCGAGATTCTCGCCACTGGTAAATTCAAACGAGAGGCTTTAAGCACCTACCAGAACCCGGTGATTTATGAGAAGGAGAAGCTGGCCTAGGACATGGCGGTGCATGAAAAGTATGATAATAATTGACGCTCTTGCATGTAGTTATCGCTGAAATTATCTATGTCCTTGAAAATCTTTATAAAGTAAATCGTCACGAAATAATTGACCAGCTGAATTTGCTGGTCACACGGGAAAATGTGGTAGTGCAGGATGTTGCTGTTATGCAAATGGCTTTCGAGCTATTCGCCGGCAAAACCTCGATTTTGCGGTGGATTTTAGCCAACCTGCTATGATGGGACGGGCGAAGGAATGCCCAGAAATGCATCAATTAATCTGTTTTGAATAAATGTATGCAGCATCTGCGCAAATATCGATTCTATTACTCCACATGACACTTGAGTCAATCGCTGGGTCGATGTCCCAGGCTATTGAGCCCACATCGTCAATAAAAACGCGATTGAAGATTTCAGGATTTCTTAAATGTGCGCAAACGCCTTCGAGTTTCCCTTGCAGAGAATATTCCCGCACCGAATTGTCAGAATAGTATAAGACAAGCGAGTAATCTGCTTGGGGCACAACCTTTAGCAGTTTTTTTTCGCCCGCTGCAAAATATTCTTCCACCTCTTTTGGCAAATTCTTGGCCATATTAATCACCTACATTATTTTAATGGTTCAATTGGAAAGAGTTCTTGCTTTTGCTCCGCCAAATACCATTCCTCCGCCAACTCATCTTGATGAAGTGCCGTCCATCCGTAGATCATTTTTAATTGTTTATTCGGCATAGTTCCACTCATTAATTCAATTTCATTTATTAGTACCGTACATTGATATTCGCCATACTGCGCATGAAAATGGGGAGGTTTGTGATCATTAAAGTTTATAAAGATTTTAATACCCCGGAACATACAAATTGTGGGCATTCGCAAACCTCCACCAAATATATTATTTCGTAAATAGTATAGCATATTTAAAATGGTGTACTCTGGGTGTACGGAATAATTTGAGCCAACCTGTCAACTTGACCTGGTAGTTGCAAAATCAAGATATTCACAAGCGAGGGATACTTTGCAGGGCAGGGGGCGCAGGGCAGGGGGACGGGCCGAAGCCGTTGAAAAAGTCTTGATGACTTTTTTCGTGAACAATTAACAATGAAAAATTAATAATTTTTGATGCAAAAACATACTTTTTGCCCCAATTTCTTTAAAAAATCGAGGAATTATGCCAATAATTCTTACCAAAATTGTTAACTGTTAAATCTTAATTGTTAATCGCCGACTTTTTCAGTGGTTTCGGACGGGGTTGC
>CAZWXO010000161.1:0-5153 GCA_964637885.1 uncultured bacterium | reverse complement strand
ACAGCGAGCAATGCGATTCTCGAGGAGATTAAACACGAGTTGTCGGGTACCAATAAAAATTTAGGGGCGCTGATTGACCGAAGCATGGCGGAGCGTGTCAGCAATGTGCAGCTGATTGCCAACGATCCGCGGCTGCGGAGCACTAATATTTCGGCCGGGGATAAGCAAGAGGTACTGGAGGCTTTTCAGGAAAGCTTCGGCGATGCCTATTACGATTTCTTGCTGGTGGATGCAGATGGGGCTCCTGTCGCCAACTCGGGGACCGAGGTGCGGGAGAATTATGCCGATACCAACTGGTTTATCGAGACTGTCAAGAGCCGCAAGTTGTATTACGAGGACCGGATGAGTATCGATTACGGGGTTTATCTGGTCGTCATCACGGCTCCGATCGTTAGCGATGATGGCCGCCTGGTCGGGGTCATCAACGGACGCGTCAATATCATGAAATTGATGGATGAGGTCCTGACCCCGGTTTATGAGGATTACAAGAGCCGGGGGGCAGAGGGGAGCTATCCCTATGTCGTCCATCCGGAGGGCTTTGTTCTCTGGTATTACAATAAGGAGCAAATCGGCGAGCTTAACCTCTTGGAGCAGGAGGGGGAATTAAAGGGGATCGCCGAGCGGATGGTGGCGCGGCAAAGCGGCGTGGAAACTTACGGCTTTGAGGGGATTGACAAACTGGTAGCCTACGCTCCGATGACGGGGCATGGGGATTATCAGGGCCTGGGCTGGACGATGGCGGTCACCTATGAGGAAGAGGCGGCCTTAGCACCGGTGCGGGCGATGGTGCGGACGATTGTCTGGGTTAGCGTCGGCGCAATTCTACTTGGGATAATTCTCCTGTGGCTGGTGATTGCCGTCAGTCTAAGACCATTAGATTATATGGTCGGAGTTATCACGAGGATCGCCCGGGGCGAGATTCCGGAAAAATCCGCCCTCCGTTATGGTGGAGAGATGGGCCAGTTGCAAGTGGCCGTCGAGGATTTGAGCGGGACTATCCAAACAATGGTGGAAGATATCGATGCCCTCGCCGAAGCGGCGATTGCCGGACAGCTCGATGTCCGGGCCGACGCCGCTAAGCATGCTGGTGATTTTGCCCGCTTGGTGGGTGGAGTCAATGAGGTCATTGCGACTTTGGTCGGGCATTTTGACAGCTTGCCTTTGCCGGTGATGATTATCGGCAGCGATTATGGGATTCGCTATATGAACAGCACCGGTCAGGCTTTGCTGGGGCAAAGCGCGGAGCAGCTTGCGGGGCATAAATGCTACGAACAGTTTAAAACATCGGACTGCCGCACTGCTAATTGCGCTTGCGCCCGGGCGATGGAGGAAGGGGTTAAAAGCACCAGCGAGGCCGATGCACATCCGGGCGTCGGGGTGGATTTAGATATTATGTATACTGGAACACCGATTAAAGACCGCCAAGGCAACATCATTGGAGCACTGGAGATTGTTGTCGACCAGACTCAGATTATGACGGCTCGGCGCCAGGCACAGAAGATGGCGGACCAGATTAAAGGCACGACGGATGCGCTCAAGCAATCGGCGAACGGGCTTCTCCAGATCGCGGAAGGGATGCGTGGCCGCAGTGAGCAGATGAGCGAGCAGACTTCGATAGCCAGCGCTGCGGTCGAAGAGATTACCGCCAGCATTAACTCGACGGCGCAGGTATCCGGCGAGACCAGCGAAAATATCAACGTTATCGCTTCGGCTGTCGAAGAGATGTCGGGTACGATCAGAACGACGGCGGCAGCTTCCGAGCAGAGCGCTACCGGGGTGACGGATGTCAGCAAGGTTATCGCGGCGGCTTCGATTAAAATGGAGAATGTGGCTGGCTCGGCTCAGAGCGTCAGTCAATCGGTGGATTCGGTTGTCTCGGCAATCAGGGAGATTAATTTGTCGCTGAACGAAGTCAGCAGTAATTGTGAAAAATCTCAGGCTGTCACAGGCGATGCCGAGCTCAAAGCCAAAGACACCAATGCCATTATGAAAAAACTCAGCGCTTCTTCCAAACAGATCGGCAAGATAGTCGATGTGATTAACGATATTGCCGACCAGACCAACATGTTGGCTCTCAATGCAGCCATTGAGGCGGCTGGGGCTGGTGAAGCAGGGAAGGGGTTTGCGGTCGTCGCCAACGAGGTCAAGGAGCTAGCCCGGCAGACCGCCGAAGCCACAGAGGAAATCAGCCAGCAGATCGAAGCGATGCAGGAGAACATGGGCGGGGCTGTTCAGGCGGTGGGGGTTATCGCCACGGTTATCGACGAAATCGGGGAAATCACCAACACTATTGCTGCTGCGGTGACACAGCAAACGGCCACGGTAGGCGATATCTCCGGAGCGGTGGTCACAGCGGCAGAGAAGGTCAATGTGATTAGCGGCGAGATTAATGAATTATCCAGTCATTTTACCGATATCTCCCGCAGTGCAGGCGAGGCGGAGAAAGGCGTACAGGAAATTGCGCGCTCGGCGGCTGAGCTGTCGGTGGCCTCTCGGGAGGTCGCGGAGAATACGGATCAGGCTTCGACCCGGATGGCGGGAGTGGCGCGTTCCTCGAATGAGATTTCCCAGGGAGCGACGGAAATAGCGCGCAACATCGCTGAAATCTCTCAGGCGGCCGGCGAAACCACCGATGGAGCCCGGCAAACGACGGAAGCAGCCGAAGAGCTGGCGCGGGTAGCGGCGGAATTAGATCAACTAATGCAGGAATTTAAAATATAAAGTAGGTGTTGCGGATGGCCGGTCTAAGGGTGCTGATTGTCGATGATACCATCGTTTATCGAAGAATTTTGACGGAGGCCGTCACTCCCTTGCAGGGGGTGGGCTTGGTTGATGCTGCTCCCAGCGCCGAGGCGGCCCTGGCAAAAATGGACAGTCAGGAATACGACGTGGTTTTGCTGGATAATATTATGCCGGGCATGGGCGGCTTGGATCTACTAAAAATCATCAAAGCCCGCCACGTCTCTCCGGCAGTGATTATGGTGAGCGGCAGTAGCGGCGAGAATGGCGAGATTACCTTGCAGGCTCTAGAGCACGGTGCTTTGGATTTTATAATCAAACCAACTGCGGCGCAACCGGAAAAGAACCTTGCCATCTTGCAGACTCAGTTGGGCAATTTGCTGAGTCAAATTGAGCTTGGGCAGATTAAATCTCCCGAGTGGGCTAAGCCAAGCCGCAAGGCTGCGCCCCCGCCGCTTGTTGAGGAGCCCAAGCTGGCGCTACCCAAACTGGCGCGCATCGAGTTGGTCGTTATCGCTGCCTCCACCGGTGGCCCTGTGGCGATCAAGCGTTTGCTACAGAGCGTCAGTCAGCAGTTCTCCGTTCCCGTCTTAATCTTGCAGCACATGCCGTCAGGTTTTACAGCACAGATGGCGGCCTCGCTGACCAAAGATACCGTGCATCCGGTCAAAGAGGCCGGGGACCGGGAACAGCTGCGGGCGGGTTCGGTTTATCTTGCAGCGGGAGGCAAGCATCTAAAGGTCAGACAAAATGGTAATCACAAGATCTTTGCCATCGATGACGGCCCTTTGGTCAATGGTGTCAAGCCAGCCGCCGATGTGTTGCTGGGGTCGTTGGCAGAGGAATTTCTTGGAGCGGGCATCTTGGCAGTGGTATTGACAGGGATGGGTAGCGATGGGGTTGCAGGGGTTCGTGCGATCAAAGCGCGCTGCTCCGTGTACGCTATCGCCCAGAGTGAAGCCTCATGCGTCGTCTACGGCATGCCCAAGGCCTTGGTCGAGGCGGGGCTCGCTGACGAGGTCAGGGATTTGGATGCCATCGGCAGCCGCATGACGGAATTACTGGGATTAAAAGGTGGAAGATAAGTAAATGCTGAGCACTAAGGTTTCAGACAAAGAATTTGGTCTGTTGAATAATTACATCAGCAAAAACTGTGGGATAACTCTAGCAGAGGACAAGGCCTATCTGATTGAAAGCAGGCTGTCCAGACTGCTGATCGAGCTTGGCTTGGCTAAATTCGAAGATTTATACACCCTGCTGTCCCAAAGCAGTGATAAAAAATTACAGGAAAAAATCATCGATGCGATTACAACTAATGAAACGCTGTGGTTCCGGGATAAAACACCGTGGGAGATGCTGAAGGAGCAGCTATTGCCAAGGTATATAGAGGAGTTTCGTGCCGGGCAAAGACAAAAAGTGCGAATCTGGAGCGCCGCCGCCTCGACGGGGCAGGAGGCATATTCCACAGCGATGCTGATCGATCAATACCTCCGTCAGCACATGGTTGCGGATGTTAAGTTAGGGGATTTTGAAATCGTGGGGACAGATATTTCCAAGACGGTGCTGCAGATTGCCAAAGCAGGGCGCTATGACAGCATCAGCATTATGCGAGGTCTGGCAGAGGAATATAAGACGGAATACTTTGATGTGCAGGGAAGGACCTGGGAAATCAAAGAATCGCTGCGCCAAGCTGTGAAATTTATTCCCTTCAATCTTCAGGAGAGCTTCATGGGGTTGGGCAAGTTTGATGTTATTTTCCTGCGCTATGTCCTGATTTATTTTGCGGAGGATTTAAAAGATGACATTGCACAGAAATGCAGTCAGGTATTAGCGGCGGATGGGGCTTTGATTTTAGGAAACTCCGAGATTTTCGGGAATAAGAGCGGCTTATTTCGGCAGCAGGCCTTCAAAAATGCGGTATATTACCAGGTCAAGGAGTGAAGAGGATGAAGCTATTATCGGTAGATGATTCAAGGGTTGTCCGCAAGATTATGCGGGGGGCGGCTGAAGTACTGGATTATGAGCTATTGGAAGCCGAAGACGGAATCCAGGGCTTAGAAGTAATGGCGGAAAACTATCAGGACATTGCGGTGATTCTCTTGGATTGGAACATGCCCAGGATGAATGGGCTTGAATTCCTGCAGGCGGTCAAAGGCAATCCCGATTATCGCGGGATTCCGGTGATGATGGTGACCACGGAAACGGAGCGGGATAGCATCATTACGGCAATTCAGGAGGGGGCCGCTAACTATATGGTCAAGCCATTTACCATGGAAGAATTAGTCAAGAACATCCTGGAGACCTTGGGGAAAGGGGAGGGCTATGGCCAGTGACAAATTTGCGATGAACGAGAATCTGGAAACAATGAGCCGGTGCCTGGACAATTCCGTCCGGGAAGTCTTGGGGACGATGGC
>CAZWXO010000160.1:0-5158 GCA_964637885.1 uncultured bacterium | reverse complement strand
AGCTTTTTAATCTCTAATAATTGCGCTATAATTAGTGGCGTTTTAAACTACTGGCCGTTTCACGGGTGCGTGCGGATTATTCGCGACCTGTGTGCTAAATTGACGTCAAAATATTGAAAAGCATGAGAGGGAAATTTTGTTAACAAATATTAATACCGAAATCGCTACCGAGGTAAAAAAACGACGAACCTTTGCCATCATCTCCCATCCCGATGCCGGCAAAACAACGATTACTGAAAAATTACTGCTCCACGGCGGGGCCATTCGCCTGGCTGGAACTGTCAAGGGGCGCAAAGCGGAAAAGTTCGCCACCTCCGACTGGATGGAAATCGAAAAACAGCGGGGGATCTCCGTCACCTCCAGCGCCATGCAGTTTTCTTTTGCCGGCCATGAGATCAACATTTTAGACACTCCCGGACACCAGGATTTTTGCGAAGACACCTACCGAACGCTGCTAGCCGCCGACTGTGCCGTGATGCTCATCGATGCGGCCAAAGGAGTGGAGGCCCAGACGATCAAGCTGTTTCAGGTATGCCGGATGCAGCATATCCCGGTTTTTACCTTTATCAATAAAATGGACCGCTACGGCAAAGAGCCCTTGGCCCTGCTGGAGGAATTAGAAGAAGTACTGGGGATCCGCTCCTGCCCGATGAACTGGCCAATCGGCATGGGGTCGGATTTTATGGGCATCTACAATCGTAGTAAAAACCAACTAGAGCTCCCAAAGAGCAACCCGGCGGATAGCCTGGTCTCTTTGCCGACAGCCGGAATTGCAGCGCCGGAAATCGAGAGTTTGCTGGGTGCAAGCCACCACAAGCAATTGTGCGGCGACATCGAGCTGCTCAACATCGCCGGTGACCCTTTTGATGCCGCAAAAATTAATGCCGGGATGCTCACGCCTGTTTTTTTTGGTAGCGCTCTTAGCGGATTCGGCGTCCTGACCTTTCTGGAAGAGTTTCTTCGCCTGGCGCCGCCGCCGGGGCCTCGCGCCAGCAGCATCGGCCTCATCGATCCTATACAGGACGAGTTTTCCGGATTTGTCTTTAAAATCCAAGCCAATATGAATCCGGCCCATCGCGACCGATTGGCCTTTTTGCGGGTTTGCTCCGGCAAATTTGAGCGCAACATGAGTGTTTGTCACGTCCGAACCAAGAAAAAAATCCGCCTCACTCAGCCGCAACAATTCCTCGCCCAAGACCGCAGTATTATTGAAACGGCCTATCCCGGCGATATTATCGGCCTCTTTGATCCCGGTGTTTTTAATATCGGCGACACCCTCTCCAGCCAAGGTGGATTTAGCTTCGACCAACTGCCACGGTTTTCCCCGGAGCATTTTGCCAAAGTCGCCGTCAAAGACGCGATGCGGCAAAAACAGTTTTACAAAGGCATGTATCAGCTGGCCGAGGAAGGCTCCGTGCAAATATATAAAACCTTTGTCCACAATCGAGAGGATCTGATTATCGGGGTTGTCGGGGAATTGCAGTTCGAAGTTTTTCTCTACCGCCTGAAAAATGAATACGGCGTCGAGGTCTTCTTTCAAAGAGCGCCGTACCAATTTGCCCGCTGGATCAAGGGGGCTGAAAAACTGGACCTCACCCGAGTCAATGCGGCCAACTGCACCTTCGTCAAGGATCAGGATGACGAACTCGTCGCCCTGTTTGAAAGTGAATTCAACTTAAACTGGATGAAAAAACATAACCCGGAACTGATTTTCCAGACAATTAACAAAGCGGATGCCGCCGACGACGCCACCCACTACCAAAACTACAAAGCCTTTTAAAAAAAGATTCGTTCGAGAAATTGCTTAATCCGGGGATTTTCCGTGGCAAAAAGCTCGTCCGGACTGCCGTCAAAAGCGACCTGCCCCGCTTCAAGAAACAGCGCCCGCTTGGCAAAATTAGAAACCATGTGCATCTGATGCGTCACCAGTAAAATCGTCAAATCCTCCCGCAAAATCGAGCGCATCGTATCAAAAACCTCATAGGCCAGCTCCGGATCAAGGGAAGAGGTCGGCTCGTCAAAGAGCATGATCTCCGGCTCCATCGAAAGAGCCCGCGCAATCGCCACACGCTGCTGCTGGCCTCCGGACAAGTGCCGCGGGTAATCGCCCGCCTTGTCTGCCAGCTGCACCTTCCCCAGCCAATCCATTGCCATCACTTCAGCCTCCGCCCGGGGCATCTTGCGAATTGTCATGTTCGGCCGGACAATATTTTCTTGCACGGTAAAATGCGGAAACAAATTGAAATGTTGAAAAACTGTTCCGATTTTCCCCGGTAGCGGCTTGCCGTTTTCCATGGGAATCCCCGCAAAGGAAATCTTGCCCGCGTCGTATTTCTCCAAACCGTTGATGCAGCGCACCAGGGTGCTTTTGCCCGAGCCGCTTGGCCCGATAATCGCCACAATCTCCCCTCGGGCAATTTCGACGGAAATTCCCTGAAGAACTGGCAAAGCGCCGTAGTTTTTGACTAGCTTCTCAATGCGGATTACCGGCTCCATCGGGCATTTCTCCTCTCCAGCAGCTTGGAAAGCACCACAATTCCATAGGTCATGCAAAAATAGATGCAGCCAATCGTCAAGAATATCTCAAAAGGACTTAGAGTCCGGGCGTAGATCTGATTGCCGACCCGAGTGATTTCAGCAATCGAGAGCACCGATACCAGGGAAGTCTCTTTAATAATCGTCGAAAAGTAATTCATAAAGGGCGGCAGCGCTGTCCGCAAGGCCTGGGGAAAAATAATCTGCAAATATTTCTGCCAGGAATTGTACCCCAGGGCATACGCCGCCTCATGCTGCCCCTTATCCACGGATAGCACGGCGGAGCGAACGACCTCGGACATGTAAGCCCCACAATTGAGGGACAGCCCAATCACCCCTGCCGTCATTGGTTCAAGGAGAATCCCAAAAGTAGGCAAACCATAGTAGATGAAGAAAAGCTGAATCAAAAGCGGCGTGCCCCGAAAAGCCTCGACGTAGATCGATAGCGGCAGCCTGATCAGCCAGGGGAGCGTAAAGGAACGCAGCGTCCCCACAGCCACGGCAACGAGGAGTGCCACCCCGAAGGACAGCACCCCTATTTTGACCGTGATAATCGCTCCTTGAAAAAGGATGGGGATATAAGGAACGAGAAAAGCAAAATCCAATTGTGCCAAGGCTTATAGACCAACCCACTTCTGATAGATTTCGTCATATTTGCCGCTACTTTTGACGGTGTCAATCGCCTCATTAACTTTTTCCGTCAAAGCATCGGCCCCCTGGGGCAAGACGACGACGATCGGTACCGAGCGAACGGCATCGTTGACAATCTTCAGGTCCGGATTTGTCTTTAGCTGATCCGCAGCGTAGGCTATCCCGACGACGACCGCATCGACGCGGCCATTTTTCAGATCAATCAGGGCCTCGGAATTGCGATTATACTTTTTCACTTCCGCGACCTCGATGCCCACCCCTGCCAGGCTGTCAGCGGCCACTTCACTGGTGCTGTTGGCTTGAACACCGACAATCAGACCTGCCAGATCTGCTTTGGTCTTGATTGCGGTGTTATCCGTCCGGGTGACAATAATTTCGTTGAGCTGATAATACTCTTTGCTCATGTTGACATTGTCCGAAGCAGCGGTCGCTTCTTCCGGAGACATGCAGGAAATAATTATGTCGTGATCGCCCTTTTGTAAACCCGCGACCAGCCCTTCCCAGGCCGTGTCTTTCATCACCACTGTTACGCCGAGGGCTTCGCCTAAAGCCGTCGCATAGTCGGTATCAAATCCCTCGACCTCGTTAGCCTCGTTGCGGCTGGAAAAGGGTGGGTATTCCGGGCAATTGCCGACGACCAGCTCCCCCTTATCGAGAATCGCCTGCCACGATTGATCCCCTTCCGCCTCCGGGGCGGCAGTCTCCTGGCCACAACCCACCAGTGCAAAAACCATCATCCCAGTAAACAAGATTGCCAGTAATTTTCTCATATTTTTAATTCCTCTCCTTTTTGCTGCGCGTAATATTTAAGTTTCTCAAAGTATACTCAAATGTGATTTTTTTAACAATAAAATAACCATCGCTGTTTACGATAGCACCGTCACGTGCAATCGGTTTTTACGATAGCTATTTGGATTTGGCTATTCGATTGCCAGCCGCACGATCCCGCATGACTGATCGGTAAATCCGTTTGCTGACCTCGATTTAAAGGTATTAAGGCAGCTTCGCCTTGTCCGGAATCGCCAGGCTGTCCAGCTGAGCGAGGATGGCATCCACCGATGCTGCCTCGGCCTGCTCGTCCACGGCGAAAAAGGGCATAATTAAATCACGCGTGGCAAAAAGTGCGATTAACTCCTCCATCATCACGCCAGGCGCCGCAAGGTGCACCAGATCCTCGACCTTGCGCCAGGTTTCTGCCTGGTCGAGAAAATCCCCTGACCAATGCGCGCTGCTGCAAGTCCGCTTGACCCCACAGCTGGGGCTACCGTCGATCCCTACCACACCAGCAAGCAGGTAGCCATTGCTTCGATAATCGACTAACTGCTCGACAATCGGCAGCAAGGCCTGGCAGCATTCCCGCCGGAAAGCCGGATGGCTGAATTGCTCCTTGACATGCCCCCAACGCCGACTGCCGTACAGCAGCATTTCAGGGCAGGGCAGCTGGATTACTCCGATACCCCGCTCGAACAGTCCTGCCATTAGCTCGGTTAGCGCCGCCGGGTAAGTGCACAGGCCCCCGACCTTAGCATTAGCATTTAAAAGACAATGGGCTACCAAGATTATTTTTTTCCCTCGCTGCATCGAGACCATCCTTTCCCCACACTATCTCCCCAAGCAAAACGGGGGCGACTATCGTGCTCGCTTTAATCGATTAACCATTGATATTAACTCAACTTTCCCACCTCTGTACTATATCCAACCCCGGGTCAGACGTGGCCACTCCATGGAGGGAATAGTCACTGTGAAGATGGACAATTCGCAGAATGGTTGTCTCCACAGGAGAAGCCAAAAAATGTTTTAGTAACGCTTATTTTTCATCCTATTCACAGCTATATGATTTAACCCGAAGCAAGCAAGCCTTTTTTTGGTTTTATATAATTACGGCACCGGGCAATGGGGCAGGGGTTCAAGTGAACTGAAACCACTGAAAAAGTCCTGATGACTTTTTTCGTGAACAATTAACAATGAAAAA
>CAZWXO010000159.1:0-5168 GCA_964637885.1 uncultured bacterium | reverse complement strand
GACGCTCCTTGCGTATCCCTGGGGCCGAATGTTAGGATACGCAAGGAGCGTCCCCCAGTATCCTCCAGCAACTACGTAGCTGAATCAAGTTTCTCTCTATGTGAATTGTGAATTGTTACTGAAAAAAGCCTAATGGCTTTTTTCAGTGGTCTCGGGGCGTCCCCTAGTATCCAGTAAGAGCTATTGCTTTATATAATCGTAGTTTATATAATCGTAATTATATAAACTACTTTAAATGGAGGAATGCGCGATGTTTGTCGGACGCCAGCAAGAATTAGATTTTTTAGAAGAGCAGTATGCGAGTGAAGGCGGGCAGCTCGTAGTAATTTATGGACGTCGCCGCGTTGGAAAAACAGAATTATTGCGACATTTCTGTCAGGGCAAGCAGCATATCTTTTTCGTAGCAAGAGAAACGACAGATTTGCAACAATTAAAGCTCTTCACGGAAAAAGCAATAAAATATGCGGGGCTCAATTTTGAACTTGACTTTCGCGGGTGGGATGATGCTTTCCGTTTTATCGTAGATTTACCTAGCGACGCAAAGCATCTCATCATTTTCGACGAATTTCCATATGCTGTGCAGAACAACCGAACGCTTCCTTCACTGTTGCAAGGCCTTTGGGATGAATTATTAGCCAAAAAGAACATCATGCTTGTGTTATGTGGCTCGGCCATGAGTTTTATTGAAAAAGAAATTTTAGCTGAGAAGAACCCGCTTTACGGAAGGGCAACAGGCATTTATAAAGTCGATGAATTTGATTACAAGACAGCTGCCCAGTTCTTTCCGGGGTATTCGGCGATAGATCGAGTTCGTGCCTATGCGATGCTGGGGGGAATTCCCCATTACCTAAAACGTTTTAGCGATAGTAATTCAATTATGGAAAACGCCGTAAGTAATATCTTTAAAAAAGGGGCGCTGCTGTATTCCGAGGTGGAGTTTTTAATGCGGCAAGAATTTCGTGACGCCGCAATCTATAACACAATTATCGAAGCGGTAGCAATGGGTAATACAAAACTGAACGATATCTTTAATAAAACAGGTATCGAAAAAACTAAACTTAGTGTTTATTTGAAAAACCTGATCGAACTCGGGATTGTTAATCGTGAGTATCCTTATGCGGCGACCACAAAAGATAAAGTTAAGCAACAGAGTGGATTATATGGAATCAAGGATGATTTTTTCCGTTTTTATTATAACTTTCTTTATCCAAATGTCAGCGATCTTGAACAAGGTGATGCCCAAGGCGTTTACGACTATTCCGTCAAACCTCAGCTCGAACACTTTGTGGGGTATTGTTTCGAAAAAATTTGTCGTCAGTGGCTACTACAGCAGAAAATTCAGGGTAATTTACCCTTTCGTTTTTCAGGTTTCGGCCGCTGGTGGCACAGAGATGTCGAGATTGATATTGTGGCGTCGACTAAGTCAGATATTATTTTTGCCGAATGCAAGTGGACAGAAAACCGTGTCGGCAAGGCTGAGCTACAAAAGCTTAAAGAAAAGTCGCTTTTATTCGGCGGGTCCTTTGCAAAGAGCTATTATTACCTCTTTGCGCGCAGTGGTTTTACTGCGGAGCTTGTGAATTTAGCCGCTGCTGACGAATATGTTCGGCTAATCAGTGTGGATGAACTATTCAACGATGCTTAAAAAGAGGATGCTAGTGGGATACTTGGGGACGCTCCTTGCGTATCCCTGAGGCCGAATGTTAGGATACGCAAGGAGCGTCCCCAAGTATCCAGAGCGTCCCCTAGTATCCCCGTGGGTGAAGTCGCTAAAAAGCAGGCTGAGCTTTATAGGGTGTTTGGAGTTGAGGTGCCAAGCACGTTATAATTTTACGGGGATCTAGATTTTATTAGTCTTGTCCCCGTGACTCATCATTCTCTGCTGCCTTAATCAGCGGCAGTCAAAAAGCCCCGCGATAGTTGCGCACAGTATGTACGCTTCTAGTTCGGGGCTTTTTATTTTCATGCCTATTTCACTGCCGGTAATCTCTACTGAGAACAGGCAGTATGTCACATTTGCATATGCAGTTGAGAGCCTAGTCCAAAAAAGCGAGTGTTATTTTTTAACTAGAAATGCTGATCCTGCATATGAAAAATATGGTTCGGAAAAGACAATATCCGTTTCTTTTTCCATATCTTTATCGGTCAGGGTATAGCAGAAAATGTAGTCAATTTTTTTCGACGTCAACTCTATTCGATCGGCTCCAAAGCCAATGGTCACCAGCTCAAAATTTAGCTTGGCAATTTCTGAAAGCTTGGCGAGCAAGGCAATGCTAAATCCTGTGGGATTGCCATCGGCAGCAATGTAATCAAGGGGTACCATTGATCCCGAGATGCTTACTTTATATGTTGGCGCACCGTCTATTTTGGGCATCACAACCGATTCAAAATTACTGGAAAATTCAAAATCATCAACGTAGTCTTTTTGCAACTGCGCTAATGTACCGTCTTGTTGGAGCTGGGCAATGGCAGCGTTTATCTTGACAAGATCATTGGCCGCAGTAGTATCTGCTGCGGCAGCCATCCTAGCAGAGCCCTGTACCATTTTATCCGTATCGCTGGAAAACATGAAATATTTTTCAGTATCCTTGGCATAAGCATTGGCTTGAAAATCTCGGAGCCAAGCCGCATCTATTTTGCCGGTGTCAAGTCCCATGATTAGTGCGGACTCGCTATCAAAGGATTTAGCAGCGGCAAATTCAGTGCCATAGCCCGTTGAGAAGATTTCCAAGAGTGCGTCATCAGTAATCCCAAACCAGACGATACTGCCGATGTTCTTCCCGGCTAAATCCTCCACCTTTGTCACTTCCTCGCTAGGGGCCGATGAACAACCAACCAGACTGGCCATAACCAAGACAAGTACTAATAATCCCACAATTAGTTTTTTCATCACATTTTTCCTCCCTCGTCAAATTATCATTTTTAATTGATTCGCGCCACTGTCGTACGAATGAGTGTAGCTCTCTGACTTCCCTGTTAAAATCATGCGTTGGATTTCGTCCATTCCCTCCTCTATGATATTAATACTTTCCCCGCGATACACAATAAAAAGTTTAAGTTTTTTGGTGAATTCTGCGTATTCAATTGTAAACTGGATATCCGGTTGGCGATCAGTGTAGCATTTTCTAAGTAAGGACGTTACTATCTCCTCAAGCAAGAGCTGGGCCGTAAAAATATGCTCCTTGGTAAGCCCGTATTTTTGGCAAAACTGATCAATGCTGGCCACCATCGCAATTAAGTCAAAGTCCTTGCTGACGATTTCATAGCTAAAAAGTTTAAGTTTTTGAATGAAATTTTTTGTCTTGGGTAGCTGCGGACTATTGAATATTCTCTCTGGCGACCCTTGTTCATAAATGATCCCTTCATCCATGTAGAAAATCCGCGAAGCCACATCCTGCGCAAATCCCATCTCATGTGTCACAATCAGCATGGTAATGCCTCGTCCTAAAAGTTTGCGGATAATTGCTAACACTTCACCGACCATTGTTGGGTCCAGCGCAGAGGTAGGCTCATCAAAGAGGATAATTTTTGGATTCATCGCCAAGCATCTGGCAATCGCAATTCTTTGACATTGCCCACCAGAGAGCTGTTGTGGCATCGCCTTGGCTTTGGCAGTTAAGCCCACCATCTCCAAAAGTTCCATGGCTTTTTGCTGCGCCTTTGGCTGCGACATGCCGAGAATCTTTCGCGGGGCCAGCGTAATGTTGTCTAGAACATTTAAATGGGAAAAGAGATGAAAACCTTGATAGACCATCCCCATTTTTTCGTGCATTTTGTTGAGATTAAATCCGGGTGTGGTGATGTTTTCGCCCTCGATCCAAATCGTCCCTTGGTCAGGAATTTCTAGCATTGCCATGCTTCGTAAGAATACACTTTTCCCGGCACCGGAGCCTCCGATAATCGCAATGCACTCACCTTCGTCGATGTCGGCGTCAATCCCGTTTAGAACTCGTAGCTCGCCATAATTTTTATGTAGATTTTCAACTTTTATCATTGAGCTAGCCCTCGCTTATTGCCAATCCAAAAGATGAACCTTACTGTATAAGCAAGGCCAAGATAGATAACAATTCCTAAAAACAGGGCAAAAAAAGGGTTGCCAGTGCGGGACCCCAAACCATTAACTATCCGCGTCAACTCAGTCACCGAAATATATCCGGCGACGCTGGTCCACTGAATCAGTGAAACGATGCAGCTCTCGTAAATGGGCTTGGCAATTTTCCAGCTCTGTGGTAACGTGATAAAAAAAAAGGCTCTGCTTCGAGAAAAACCTAGCATCCTCGCTGCCTCAATTTCTCTAGGGTTTATCGCTTCTATTGATGTTCTAAAGATCTCGGCCATATGCGACCCGGTGTTTAATCCATATCCGAGCATGGCCACATACATGGCTTCGATATAGTTGCCAACGAAAACGAAAAAATATAAAAACATCAGCAGCATAACAACTGGTGTCCCCCGTAAAACTGCGACGAGGATTTGTCCTAATATTTGGAATGATCTAATGTTGGACATCCGCATACTGCAGATAAGAGCACCAAAAAAAGTACCCAGAAGAGCTCCGGCCATAGTTAAGGCAAGAGTTACCTTTAACCCCATCCATATCCCTAAATACGCTCCACTAACGACTATTGTGCTGTAGAACGCTTCGACTATCCTAGGGAGCTGAAATATCCCCCAGGTGATTAGAGCAAAAAATACCATTACAAAGCCAATGTTAATGATCCGGTGTAGATTTTTTTTCGCCATATCAAACCCTCACAAGTAGACATAGTGGACAGTTCCTGCGGTCCTTTGAAAACATACTAAGCCAAAGGTAAAGGGAAAAGGAAAAGGAAAAGGAAAAGGAAAGGGATGGCCAAATTATTTTTAATTCCGATTGGGCGATATACACTTTATCACTTTGACGAAGCCACCGCAATACTAAGCGCATACGTTTGCTATACGCTTTTGGGCTAACGGTTCCGTCGATCACCGCAACTCTCTTCTTCGGGGAGATACTGGGGGACGTTGTGTGCCACGAGGCGCCAAATAGGGGCCGCAACTGTGCAGAAGATGAGGGAGGGCCCCTCAGAGCCGACTTGCAGGAGCAGGCTTTAAACCATCTTGAGCTGCTGGGGTGAAGAGCCGTTGGTAGTTACGCCCGGAAAAGGCAGGAAAAAACCTGTCAGATA
>CAZWXO010000158.1:0-5178 GCA_964637885.1 uncultured bacterium | reverse complement strand
GAATGACGAAATCGAGCAGTTGCTGGAGAAAGGCCGTTTCACCTGCCGCTTTCGCATGCGGCATAAAGACGGCAACTATCGGTACATTCTCAGTCGGGGGATGGTGGCGTCCTGGCGCGGTGAAGGCCTTCCTAAGAAAATTGTCGGGACACATATGGATATCACAGAGCAGATGCAGCGGGAGCAAGAGAGCGTCGAGGCTAGCCGTTACCGGGAAGAGTTTGAAAAGGTCGCTTCCCTGGGAACGATGGTGGCGGGGGTGGCCCATGAAATCAACCAGCCGCTCCAGGCGATGAAGATGACCGTCGACGGCGCTTTGTACTGGCAGAAAAAAGGCAAAGACGTTCCTAAGGAAAAACTTCTGGCGGATTATCAGCTGCTCAGCACCCAGATCACCCGGGTCGATAGGATTATTCAGCGGCTGCGGAAATTTATCGTCCAAGGCCGTTCGGCTGTGATGCAGGAAACTTCCGTCATTGCTTCCATCGAAGGGGCTCTTGAGGTGGTGGGCAATCAGCTGCGCAGTCACGGTATCTTGATTGAAAGTAAATTTGCCGAAGAGGTGCCTCTGATCTGGGGGGACCCGGAGCGCCTCGAGGAGGCCATTGTCAATCTCCTCGTCAATGCGATGCAGGCAATGGATAAACCTGGCGTCGCCAAGCGGCAGGTTATCATTCGAGCTGGGTTATTGCCGGAAGCGGGGGCGGGTGTCTTTATTGAAGTCGAGGATACCGGCACCGGAGTGCCGGAGGAAATGCTAGGGCGGCTTTTTGAGCCCTTTGTTTCTTCGAAGATCGCCACTAACGCCCGGAGTATGGGCCTTGGCCTTTCCATCGTGCATTCGACGGTGCTGGCGATGAACGGAGCGGTGACGGTGCGCAACAAAGTCGGGCAAGCTGGAGCGTGCTTCCTGATGACTTTCCCCCTGTCGCCCCGGAAATCTCCGCGCAAGGGAACAGCGAAACCGGGGAAATAGCAGCTAGGGAGTGCCACCAGGGCAAGCTGCTCTGCGGTGGCGACGAGGAGAGTAAATCTGCTGGACAAAACAGTCAACGAAAAAAATGAACAATTAAAATTTAACGATTAACAATTATGGAGAAAATTATTAGCATAATTTTTTTGTGTGTGGGTAAAAGGTTTGCTTTTGCATTATAAACGAATTACCGCCATGGGAAAGCTCTGGATTAGTTCAATAAAGTTTCGGCTTTTCGTGTCGCCGAATCGAGGTTCTCGTTATCTTCCAAGCTGATTGTCGACATATAATCTCATTAATTTTTATGATGAAGGGGGTCGCCGAGGTGGGCGCCAAGATGCTGCTACGATGGATAGCGTTGGTTTTCGCACTACTTTTTTCGGGAGAAGGTCTGCTTTCCGCCGAGGCGGCGACCCCGATCAGGGCGGGGGGCGATTACGACTTTCCACCATTTGCCTATCTCGATGAAGATGGCAATCCGGCCGGTTTTGAAATTGATGTCCTTCGCGCCGTCGCCCGAGCCGCTGGTATTCCTATTGAAATGAATTTGTCTTCCTGGGCCCAGGTGCGGGAAAAATTTGACCTTGGCGAGCTAGATCTGATCACCGGCATGACGCGGACAGAGGAGCGAGCTGAGACCATCGCGTTTTCGGCGCCGATCCACTATATTAGGCTGTCTGTCTTTGCCAAAGAAGGTTTTGCCTTTGGAAAAATTGCGGATTTGACGGGTCAGCGGGTGGCCGTGCAGGCGGGGGATTGGGCCGAAGAGGAGCTGCGCCGGCACGATGTCGGGGTCCAGTACATTTATTGTGACACCCCTCTTGACTGCCTGTTTGCGGTGGCCGTCGGCGATGCCGATGTGGCGGTTGTTTCCCGGGCTCAAGGTCTATATTATCTTGGTGAAAAGGAGCTAGCCGGCTTGAAGGATTACGGGGGTGTTTTTTCCGCCCGGCCGTATTGCTTTGCCGTCCAGCCAGATAACCCGGCACTTCTAGCGGCGCTGAATGATGGTCTCCGGCAGATTCGCGACGATGGCACTTTTGATGCGATCCGGGATAAATGGTTTGGAGTTGCCAAACCGGAGAACACACCGCTTTTCTTCGAGCAATTTTTGCCTTGGGCGATTTTGCTCTTAGCCGCCATTGGGGTGTTTGTCGTGGTCTGGGTCGGGGCGATGCGGCGCAGTGTTCGGGAAAAGACCCGGGAATTGCAAGAGGCCAATCAAGCACTGGAGAAGCGGATCAAGGAGCGGGCCTGCCAGCTACTGGAGGCCTCCGAGAAACTCCGGGATGGGGAACTTGTCACTTTGCGGGAGGAAGGACAGCTGGCGCTTTTGACAATGGTGGCCGGGATTGCCCATGAAATCAATACTCCCCTGGGAAATGCCAAGGTTTCCTTGAGCTATCTGGAGGAGGCGTTGCGGCATTTGGAAATATCGGCCCTCGACGGGAGCCTGACAGCCGAGCAGACAAAGAGTATCGACATGCTCCGGGAGGGGACGGATTTGACCGGGGTCAATCTGCAGCGGGTGGCGGATATGGTGCAGCGCCTGCGGGAGCTGGATGGTCAAAAATACGCGGCGGGAAGTACCGATTTTGCGGTGGCCGATTTCCTCGCCGAGGTGTCCCCACCCTTCAAGGCCCGGCTGCAGATTCGAGGTCACAGCTACGAGTGGCAAGCCGAGCCAGAGCTGTGGCTCAAGGCCAACCCCTTGGTTTTGCGTGAGGTTTTGGCGCAGCTGGTGGATAACGCCGTGCTCCACGGCTTTGTGACAGGGGCGCAGGGGTGGGTGCATGTAACGGCGACGAGATCTGCCGCAGCAATTATCATCGATGTCGCGAATAGTGGCGCGTCAATCCCTGAGGAGGATCTGCCCCGGATATTCGAACCTTTTTTTACCACTGGGGTGCGGGAATCTTCCAAGGGTTTGGGTCTTTCCGTTGTCAAAAACTTAGTGGAAAATGTTTTGGGGGGAAATATAGTTTGCGAAAACACCGCCGATGGTGTTAAATTTATAATAAGAATTCCTGGAAAGGAACGGAGCGATGGTACAATCAAGCAAAACCCCTTCGAGCAATGACAACAAGTTGACCTGGAAGGTAATGATCGTCGATGATGACCAGATGGTACACACGATAACCAAAATGGTCCTCAAGGGCTTTGTTTATGCTGGACGGGAAGTGCTGTATCTTGACGCCTACTCGGCGGCTCAGGCCCAGGAGATGCTCGCGGCGAACCCGGACACGGCAGTTCTCGTCCTCGACGTCGTGATGGAAGAGCGCAATTCCGGGCTGGAGATGGTCCGCTATGTCCGGGAGGAGCTGCAAAATCGGGACGTGCGGATCGTGATGCGGACGGGGCAGCCTGGCTTTGCCCCGGAGGAAGAGATCATCGTCAAATACGATATCAACGACTACCGGGAAAAAACAGAGCTGACCAAGGCCAAGCTTTTTACAGCCCTGGTGACGGCCTTGCGCGCGTACGAATATATCATGACGCCAAAAAATCAAGAAGCAGAGATTCAAACCTCCCAGACGGAAATGATTTTGCTTTTGGGTGAAGTCATCGAGTCCCGCTCCGGAGAAACGGGTAGTCATGTCCGCAAGGTTTCGGAATACGCTTATCAACTGGCACGTAAAACCGGGATGCGGGAGGAAGAGGCAGTGATGCTCCGCACCGCGGCAGCGCTCCATGATATTGGCAAGATCGCCATCCCCGACAGCATCCTGATGGCGCCCCGCTCTCTTTCCGACAGCGAGTTTGTTATCATGAAGAAACATTCTCAGGCGGGCCATCGGATGCTGGCTCACCACCACCGCCCTCTGATGCAGCTGGCGGCGCAAGTGGCTCTCGAGCACCATGAGTGGTGGGACGGCACAGGTTATCCCCAGGGTCTCAAGGGAAGTGGAATCAGTTTGCCGGGGCGGCTGGTCGCTATTGCCGATGTTTTCGAGGCCCTCTTAAACGACCGGGTCTACCGACCAGCCTGGATGATGCTGGACGTGCTGGAATATATGAAAGCCCAGACGGGCAGGCAATTTGATCCGGAGCTGATGGAGATTTTCCTGCGGGATATCGATGATTTCGTCGACATTCACCGCACTTAAGTTTTTATTAATAATTTAGATATAGCTTCTTAATCCCGCTATGGCATAATCATAGTGGGATTAATCTTTATGTCCGATAAAAAAGGAGGAAAACATATGCCTGAAAATTATGAAAATACAGAAAATAAAGAACAGTCTGATTTTTCGGAAGTTTTAGAAACATCTGATAATTCTAAAAACTCTGAACAGTATGAATCGTATGAGAATTCAAACAATTCAGAAGAAAGCTTGAGTGAAGAAGCGGGGGGACTGAGGATGGCGCTGCCCGCGCGACTACTGGCGGTTTTTTCGGCCCCGGCTCGTTTGGCGGCATCGCTAAAAAGCAAACCCGCCTTTATCTTTCCCCTGCTGATCTCGACGGTCATCACCTTGCTCTACACCTGGGCCTCGCTGCCTGCCATCCGGCAGATGCTGATGGCCGACCCGCAACTGGCGCAAATCCCCGAGGATCAACTGGCGACGGTTTTTAAGATTCAAGGGATCACGACGATGGTCGGAGGCGTCTTTGGCACGATTATCGCGGCCCTAATCGGCGCCCTGGTTGTGCATCTGATCGCCAAGCTGCTCAGGGGCAAGGGTCGCTACGTCCACGCCTTTTCCATCATTGCCTATTCGACCCTCATTGGAGCCTTGGGGGCGGTGGTGCGTCTCTTGATGTATTTTGCTATTCCTGGGGCCGACTTTTTACGGGTGCAGACATCTTTGGCGGTGGCGATGCCCGACGCCCCCATCACCGACCCGGTTTATCTGCTCTTGGCGCAACTAGACCTCTTTTCGCTGTGGTCTCTCGTCGTTGTCGCCATCGGCGTCAGCGTTTGCTATGGCCTTTCTCGTAAACAGGGCTATCTCGTCGCCTTTATCCCGTGGGGGCTGTATGTCGCTGCCACAACGATCATCACCGCCATCTTTGCTTAGGTGAGACACGGGGACATGTTTGGCCAATGCACAATGCACAATGCACAATTTCGGACGCAAAAACGATCTTTTTGCCCCAATTTTTTTAAAAAATTAAGGAATTATGTCAATAATTCTCACCACAATTGTGAATTGTGAATTGTGAATTATTCACCCCCGACCATGGGGACGGTTCTTCTGTCC
>CAZWXO010000157.1:4759-5212 GCA_964637885.1 uncultured bacterium | reverse complement strand
GCTACAGAAACCCCGCACACGGAGGGATTCGATATGCAAGCGGGGCTTGACCGACTAGGAGGGAACAAAAAATTATTTTACAGTCTCTTGGCGAAATTCGGCAAAAATCATAAAAATGCTGTCAGTGAAATCCGCTCCGCCATCGCTAGCGGGGACATCAAAGCTGCAGAAATTATTGCACACACCATTAAAGGTGCCTCAGGCAATATCGGCTTACAAGGTGTGTATCGTGCGGCCACTACCCTCGAAGGAGAATATCGGGTTAATCGCGGCAAAGAAGCAGCCCCACTCCTGCGACTATTAGATCAAACCCTAGAGCAGGCCTTTGCCTCCATTGACCTTCTACAAAATGCAGCTGGGGATCAACCGGACTTGTTAACAAGCGAACCAGACTTGCTAGCAGACGAAGAGGGCCTCTCGCCCCAAAGCCCCCCTTGGGACGACTTGCGAAGA
>CAZWXO010000157.1:3216-4749 GCA_964637885.1 uncultured bacterium | reverse complement strand
ATCAGCACGAGGCATCTGCTCTTGACTGCCAAAAATGCAATGAATGCAATCGGGCGCAATGAAGCAAACGGAATCGAACCGATTTCAAAAAACTTTTTTTTCATTTTACCTCCGAGGGTCTTGCCCTTTCATTTCCTTTTTTATATGATTGTATTGAAGCGATTACCCGGCAATCGCAAAATGCGAAATTTGCCCAAAAAACCCTCGCTATGAAGGAAAGCATTGATCGATACGACTTTGAGAAGGCCCTTGTCATCTTCGATGAAATCCAAAGTTTGGTATAGGAGCGAATAATAATGAGTGAAAGTGAATCTGTGCAAAATAAAATACTAATCATCGACGATAGTCCGGAAGCCATCGAGGTCCTGGGGAATGCACTCCCTAAATACTATCGACGCCAATTTGCCCTAAGTGGCGCTGAGGCTCTGAGGCTCCTTGACAGCGGCATTGATCTGCCCGACTTGGTAATCCTGGATGTCATGATGCCGGACATGGACGGGTACGAAGTATGCCAAAATCTAAAAAAAGATCCCAGATTCAAAGACATCCCGGTTATTTTCATCAGCTCTTCTGATGATACGATTGAAAAAGTAAAAGCCTTCAAAATGGGCGGGGTCGACTACATCACCAAACCCTTTCAAATTGAAGAGATTGTCGCGAGAGTTGACGCACATCTAGAGATAGCCCACTCACGCCAGGAAATCGCAGACCTATATAGTGGAACACTACAAGGAACGATTAGTGCGATGAATGACATGCTGGCCATCGCAAATCCGGAGGTATCCAAAATCTCTAACGCGATGCGCCTCTATGCCGAACGCATCACGAAAAATCTTGCCATCAATGACGCCTGGGATTTACGCTTGGCCTGCCTGCTCTCAGGAATCGGAATGTTAGCGGGCGGATATTTTGAAACCAAAAGGCATAAAGTCGAGCAACACCGCCATATCGTGTTCGACGTAAATATTGTCAATGCTGCACTATCCATCAGTGTCAAAGTAATTGAGAACATTCCCAAACTCGATCCGGTGGTCAAAGTTATTAATACCAGCATGCTACCCCTAAATGATAATAATAGGAGCCTAGATGATGTCAGGAGAGATAAGGATATTCTCAAAGGGCATATCCTGCGGGTGTTGTTTCATTATTTTTATCGGGTTAGGCAACAACAAAACTTTGCTTTGGTATTAAAGCAAATGCGCAACGATCCTGATGAATTTTACCTCCTGGAGCTATTGGACATCTTAAATGAAATCCAAAATGAATTGTCGGCCGGCAGCATCTACGAAGTATCGGTCAATGAGTTAAAACCCAAAATGATCCTGGCCGAAGACATCACCTCCATTGAGGGAAGGATGGTTTTGAAAACGGGCTACGAGCTTTCGGAAAGCTTGATCGCCATCCTGCAGAATTTTGGCAGCTTAAAAAGTGAAAAAATAAAAATACTAAATAAAGCAGGGGATATTGTATGAAGCGAGACAATTATGCCTGACGTGCAAGGGGTAAAAGCAAATATTTTAATCATCGACGATA
>CAZWXO010000157.1:315-3156 GCA_964637885.1 uncultured bacterium | reverse complement strand
TGCCGGGCATGGACGGCTACGAAGTATGCGCCTATCTCAAGGGAGATGAGCGCCTTCAAGGCATCCCTGTCATCTATTTGAGCGCCCTGACTGATGTCAATGTTAAAGTACGGGCCTTTAAGCAAGGCGGCGTCGATTATATTGAAAAACCCTTTCAGTTTGAAGAAGTGCGCGCTAGAGTTGATACGCATCTAAAATTACGCTTTCTGCAAAAAGAAGTTGAAGCATATAGCAAAAGCCTCGAAAAAAGAGTCCAGGAGAAAGTCCAAGAAATAACAGAATCCCAGATGGCGACTATTTTTGCCATGGCAAAGCTTGCTGAATCGCGGGACAACGAGACAGGAGATCATCTAAAACGGATTCAGATTTTCTGCAGGCTGATGGCCGAAAAATTAAGCGTTCGCGAGGAATATAGGGGACAAATCAATGATTCGTTTATTGACAATCTCCAAAAAGCAAGCCCCCTGCACGATATCGGAAAGGTCGGAATCAGGGATGCAATCCTCTTAAAGCCTGGCAAGCTAACTGAGAGCGAATTTGAAGAAATGAAAAAACATACGACAATCGGAGCCGATACATTGAAGGAGGTCTATGCGAAGTATCCTGACAATCATTTTATGGAAATCGGCATTGCGGTGGCCCAGTCTCATCATGAAAAACTAGATGGCAGCGGGTATCCTGAGGGCTTAGCCGGAGAAGAAATCCCACTCTCAGCGCGAATAATGGCTTTAGTCGATGTTTATGACGCTTTACGCTCCAAACGAGTCTATAAAGAGGCGTTTCCTTTTGAGCGAACCTGCGAAATCATCTTCGAGGGACGTGGCAAGCACTTTGACCCGACGATGGTGGACATTTTCTTCGAAAGCGGGCAAGAGTTTGAGCGGATATCTGCTAGCCTAGCTTGATAAAAGCGGGCCATGGGGACGGTCCTGATGGCCCACCCCCTCATGGCCTCTCATTTCATCCACTTATCAATCTTTGCAGAGTGCTTTTACCAAGCCCAAGCTCCAAGGCAAGTTTGCGCTGGGAAATACCATGCTCTTGGTGCAAGCACATGGCCACTTTAGCCAGCGCCTCCCTAGATCCCTTTTCATCCATGTTAACAATCCCCGCTTTTTTAAACTCCCTTTCAACGAGGTGGGTTATTTCCGCTTTAGATATAGGCGGTGGCTCGATATCGGAAAAGGTCTGCGTTTCCTGGATTTCCATCAGCATGCTATATTCGGAAATTGCCTTTTTCATGGTGCCAGCCAGCGATTGAAGGATTTCCCTATTGACGAAGGTTTTGAGGGAAGGATTTCTATAAAAACAGTCGCTAGACCAAGGATAGTCAGCGACTGCAGAGCATATACCTGCTTTGACAGGGTTTTGGTGGATATAACGAAGGGCGGTAAGTAAATATGCCTCATTTTCAACAGCCTCGCCCTTGTACCTGTTCTGAAACAGGTGACCGCTGCGATTGTACTTTTCGTTGAAGTAACCAACATAGGCTGTCCCTAGGCTGCGCATTGCCGCCGTCAAGCCGTTTTCGTTCGCACCTTCTCTAATCAACAGGTGAATATGATTATCCATCAGACAATAAGCCAATACATCTACATTGCCTTTGCCAACTTGCCGAGCTAATAGATCAAGGTATTTTTGACGATCCTCATCATCCATAAAAATGCTGCGTCGCTCGTTGCCTCGGTTCATGATGTGATAATATCCGCTTTCCGCCTTCTGTCGCGCCTGTCTCGGCATGCCATCATCTCCTCTCTAATGCTAGCGATTATAGCACTACCGATGGTGGGCCACAAGGACCGTCCCCATGGCCTTACCCCTACACGACATTGGCTATAAAAAGGCGTATAATAGGGTTATGAGTATTGATGAAATCGTAGTCGAAAAGAATAGAGAAAAAAAGATTCGAGGTACGGTTAGTGTTTCGCAAGATGAAGTTGATTTATTAATTAAAAACGAACTTAAAGGGATAAAATTTTCAGCTCCAATAACTGTCAATCTTAAAATCGCAAGCCCGGGGTTGGCTAGATTACGATTAGAGCGCAATAGGATTGTCGGAATTAAGATACTAATTGGCAAGCAAATGAAGGCTGGACAAGCAGAGCTTATCAACTCCATCATTCACGAAGAATTAGAAGTTAGAATACATGTGCGAGCTTATAATTATAATATTTCCGAGGACGTATCAAGGGTTGAGCAAGGTGATTTGAGCCTGCACCCATATATTAATAAAGCAATTAAGAAGTATTTTAGGATAAAAGGGGTTGAATGATTTGATTGCAAATGATTGGGAAGATGTTCAAGAAATCTTGTATTTTGGTTCCAAAGAAGATATTTTAAATTTAAAATGCCCGGATTGTGGTCACGAAATTGAGTTCGTAGCAACCCCGATTTACAATTCAATTCAAATAAAGTGCGAGGGATGCGGAGTTATTAATTTGGCACACAAGGTTCCTGACAATCTTTCGTGCGTGAAATATTTTGGGGAGAGTTTTAAGATTCCGTTAAAGAATCAGAAGAAGACAAAGGTTGGTTAATCAGCCTATAAATCAATAACATTCCAGCTGCAACCATCACGGGTGCGGCTTTTTTAGTAGATTTTTTTTCAATCCGCGGGCCCGCATGCCCACGCAGGGCGCGATATAATATCGCTTTTCAGGTCTTGACCAGCCGTCCCCTTGGCCCACCTACATCACAGAAGTATTTTCCGAGGGCCATGGGTGAGGGCCATGGGGACGGTCCTGATGGCCCACCCCCTCACCTCACGGCCTCTCATTTCATCCACCTATCAATCTTTGCAGAGTGCTTTTACCAAGCCCAAGCTCCAAGGCAAGTTTGCGC
>CAZWXO010000157.1:0-215 GCA_964637885.1 uncultured bacterium | reverse complement strand
TCCGCTTTCCGCCTTCTGTCGCGCCTGTCTCGGCATGCCATCATCTCCTCTCTAAAGTAAGAGATTTTAGCACTACCGATGGTGGGTCACAAGGACCGTCCGAAACCACTGAAAAAGTCCTGATGACTTTTTTCGTTGACAATTAACAAGTAAAAATAGGGAGAAACTTAATTCAGCTACGTAGTTGCTGAATCTTAGTTGAACTAATCCAGAGC
>CAZWXO010000156.1:0-5250 GCA_964637885.1 uncultured bacterium | reverse complement strand
TTTTTGGTACCGATTTATTCCCGACAACATCTCCCGCATCCAGCAAGGCATGCAAGACAGTGTCTTTGACAGTATTAGGCCAGAACTATCCCACTACATGGGGGAGGTATTTGAAGCAATTTGCCAGCAATACATGTGGAAGGAAAGCATCGCCGGACACTTGCCCTTTGAATTTGCTGAAATAGGCCGCTGGTGGGGGACCAATTCCATGGATAAACGGGAGGAAGAGATTGATTTTATTGCCCGGGATGGCAAGCAACGGGCAATTTTTGGTGAATGCAAATGGAGTAATGAGTTGGCCGGGAAAGCGGTCTTAATGAATTTAATCGAACGCGGCAATTTATTCGCTTATCAGGAGAAGCATTATTTCCTTTTCGCCAAAAAGGGCTTCACCAAAGATTGCCTTGCCGTAGCCCGGAAAAATGACCATATCAGACTGATAACCCTTGAACAGATGAGCTGAGGGGGTAGGCAGAGTGCTAACCGGCAGGCTTCTTGCTGCAAAAATTGAAAAAATTTTTGGTCCCCAAATATAAATAGCCGCTTTTTGTCCACAATATCTGTTATGCTGATAACAGAAGTAGAGGCGCAACCCGCCCATATGGCGGCGATTGCTTTGATGCTCCATTGCTGGTTTAGGATAATGGCCAAGCCCTGTAGTATTGTGGTATGGCACAGTTTATGTGGTTAAGGTAGATAAAAACAAGTAAATGCGCCTTCAATAAGCCAAGGGGGTAAAGGAATGCTTAGAATGAAAAAGGGTTGTAAAATCCCTAATCCGGGGATGCTGTCGGAGCAATATGAAATAAAAGAATTTTCTATGGTGGCCAATGTTCACGTGGATAAAATCGAGAAGGTACTTAAGCAATTCATCAACAGGCAAATTTCACCTTTATTTTTTATATTGGAACTGCCTACAAATGTTAACGTCGAAAAGATTCTCAGAAAAAACGATAGCGATCCAATGCACAAGGATATTTATTACATAGACGGCCTTTCGCAGGTCGAGGCCCTTGTGCTGCTATCACGGCACGGCACTCTATTGATTAATGATGGTCTTTGCAGCTTTGGATATGGCTCGCACGATAATACGGCCGAAATAATGGTTAAAAAATATAATGTTATTACCTTATGGTCAAACACATTAGATAAATATCAAGGTTTTTTTGAAGAGCTAGACATAAAAAGAACTGAGAAGCTTGTAACTGCATGGGATACATTTAGCGATGCTTCATTAGGTGAAAGTTACCGCTATGAATACCAAGGGAAAAATGTTTATGACTTACCTGTTGAACTGAAAAAGTGGGGGATGTATTTTGAGAAGCAGTCCGAGGAATAAAGCATCTGAGCTTTAAGCTGATGGTGTTTTCGGGCCCGCAGCTTAATATAACACTTCGTAAACGCCGGTTATGCGTCAGTTTTAGTTGTTAATGTTTTTCCGGTATATTACAATTTAATCAATGCAGTTTTATTTATTTTCCTTGCCTAAAATAAGAGCTTATATAGGTAGGGCATTCTTTCTGGAGGTGTCCCATGGCAAAACTAACCGAAGAGGATGTCAAGCTCCGCAATATTACTCCCTCCATTCAAAAATCAGGCTGGCCCAACGAGGTAAACGCAAAAAGGCGGACTATCTTCTTACCCATCCAGGTGGACAAATCCCCCTGGCCATTGTTGAGGCGAAAGATGCCGAGCATTCCCTGGGGGCAGGGCTTCAACAAGCCATGGACTATGCCTCTATTCTTAAAATTCCCTTTGCATATTCCTCTAATGGTAGCGGTTTTTTAGAGCACGATTTTTTTACAGGCTGTGAGACAGAGCTCACCATGGATGAGTTTCCTGATCCTGCTACGTTGTGGCAGCGATATCTGGTTGGCAAGGGCTTGAATCAGATTCAGGAAAAAATCATCACCGAGCCAGACTATTTTGATCTTTTTACTAGCCGTCGCCCTCGTTATTACCAGCGTATCGCCGTCAACAACGCCCTTGAGGCAGTGGCAAAAGGGCAAAAGCGTGTTTTGCTGGTGATGGCCACTGGTACCGGGAAGACCTATACCGCTTTTCAGATCATCTGGAAGCTCTTAAAAACGAAAACCGCTAAAAAAATCCTCTATTTGGCCGACCGCAATATCCTCATTGACCAGACAATGCAGCAGGATTTTAAACCCTTTGAAAAAATCATTACAAAAATTCAAGATAAAAAACTGGACAGCTCCTATGAAATCTACATGAGTCTCTATCATCAGCTGGCCGGAGATGATGCAAGCGAACCATTCCGAGAGTTCAAGCCGGAGTTTTTTGATCTGATAATCGTTGACGAATGCCATCGGGGCAGTGCCAAGGAAGAATCCCAGTGGCGGCGTATTCTCGATTTTTTTACCAGTGCCGTCCATATCGGGATGACCGCCACCCCCAAAGAAACAAAAGAAATCAGTAACATCACCTATTTTGGTGACCCGGTCTACACCTATAGCCTGAAACAGGGAATCGACGATGGCTTTCTAGCCCCCTATAAAGTGATCCGCATCGGCCTTGACAAGGACTTGGAGGGATGGCGCCCCTACAAAGGGCAGCTGGATATCGATGGCAACGAGATCGAAGACCGGGAATACGGCACCAGCGACTTTGATCGGACAATTATCATCGACGATCGCACCCAGGCAGTGGCCAATCGCATCACCAAATGGCTCAAGGCTAACGACCGTTTCAGCAAAACAATAATCTTTTGCGTTGATATCGATCACGCTGAGCGGATGCGCCAGGCCCTTGTCAACGAAAACTCTGATTTAGTAGTAGAAAATCCGAAATACGTTATGCGGATTACCGGCGACAACCCGGAAGGTAAAGCCCAGTTAGATTATTTTATTGATGTCAACGAAAAATATCCCACGCTGGTTACAACTTCCAAACTGATGACCACCGGGGTGGATTGCAAAACCTGCAAATTAATTGTCTTAGACAGCAATATTAACTCTATGACGGAGTTCAAACAAATTATTGGCAGGGGCACTCGGCTCTATCCGGATTATGGCAAAGAATACTTTACCATCATGGATTTTCGCGATGCCTGCCGTCTTTTTGCCGATCCGGCCTTTGACGGTGACCCAGTAGTAATTATTGACGCCGGAGACGGCGGTGATATATGGGACCCATCAGCGCCGGAGTTGCCAGATTTGCCAGAGAAGGTGGATAGCACAGATGACCCCTTGGAGCAACCATATTCCGATAATACCATTGCTTTTTATCCCCCTGGTTTTAGTAATACTCCAACCACGTACCGGGTTCGGGGGGTCGATGTTCGCATCTTAAGTGAGCGCGTCCAGTATTATGACAAAGACGGCAAGCTCATCACCGAAAGCATCAAGGATTATAGCAAGCGCAATATTCTCGACGAATACGCCACCTTAGATGAATTTATAAAGGCTTGGAACAACGCCGATAAAAAACAAGCCATCATTGAAGAGCTGCAAGAGCAGGGCGTTCTCCTCGATGCCCTCAAGGATGAGTCTGGCAAGGATTTGGATGATTTTGATTTGATTTTGCATATAGCCTACGATAAAAAGCCTTTGACCAAAAGGGAAAGGGTCAACCAAGTCAAGAAAAAAGGCTACCTCTACAAGTATTCCGAGGTTTGTCAGGAAGTGCTGTCCGCTCTGCTGGATAAATACATGAACGAAGGCATCAGTCAGCTGGAAGATACACGCATCCTCGACAATGCCCCCTTTGACCGGCTGGGCAGTCCTGTCAAAATAGCCAAACTCTTCGGCGGCAAGGATGGTTATATCCAGGCAGTCAAGGAACTAGAGCGGGCCATTTACGAAGCAGCATAAGAAAAAGGAGAATGAAGCAAAATGAGTTTAGGAAGCTTTGTCAAAACCATTCAAAACATCATGCGGGGAGACAGCGGCATCAATGGTGATGCCCAGCGCATTGAGCAGCTTACCTGTTTTCTCTTTCTTAAGGTGTACGATGCCAAGGAAGAAGACTGGGAATTCCACGATGACACCTATGAGTCCATCATTCCCGAAGAGCTCCGCTGGCGGAGCTGGGCTGTTGACCACAAGGACGGCAATGCTCTAACCGGGCAAGCCCTGCTGGACTTCGTCAATATCAAGCTTTTTCCCACCCTCAAAGAACTGAAAATTACCGAAACCACCCCGATGAAAAAATCCATTGTCAAGGCCGTCTTTGAAGACAGCAATCAATACATGAAAGATGGCATCCTGCTCCGTAAGGTCATCAATGAAATAGACACCATCGAGTTTGATGCCTATGACGAGCGTCACGCCTTTGGCGAAATCTACGAAAGCATTTTAAAAAGTCTGCAAAGCGCGGGTAATGCCGGAGAGTTTTATACGCCTCGGGCCGTCACCGATTTCATGGTCAAGATGATTGACCCCAAGCTAGGGGAAACTGTGGCAGATTTTGCCACCGGGACCGGGGGCTTTCTCACTTCGACCCTCAAGCTACTGGAGCCACAGGTCAAAACCATCGAGGACAGGGAACTATATAACCACAGCATCTTTGGCATCGAGAAAAAACCGTTGCCTTATTTGCTTTGCATTACCAATATGCTTCTTCACGATATCGACAGCCCTAAAATCTATCACGGCAATTCCCTAGAGCGCAATGTCCGGGAATACAAGCCCTCGGATAAGTTTGACATCGTTTTGATGAACCCTCCCTATGGGGGCACCGAGAGCGAAGGGGTCAAGATCAATTTTCCGGCGGACCTGCGCAGCAGCGAAACAGCGGACCTCTTCATGTCTGTCATTATGTACCGCCTCAACGAAAACGGCCGGGCCGCTGTCATCATCCCCGATGGATTTCTCTTTGGCACCGACAACGCCAAGGTTGCCATTCAGAAAAAGATGTTTGAAGAATTTAATCTTCATACTATTGTGCGGATGCCCTCCAGCGTCTTTGCTCCGTATACCTCGATAACTACTAATATCCTCTTTTTCGATAAAAGCAAAAAGACAGATAATATCTGGTTTTACCGGGTCGATATGCCCACAGGCTACAAGCATTTTTCTAAAACTAAGCCCATGAAGGTAGAGCACTTTGACGATTGCGTCACCTGGTGGCAAAGCCGCCAGGATATCAAGGATGCCGAAACCGACACCTACAAAGCTAAATGCTTCACCCTGCAAGAGCTCATCGACCGGGGCTACGATATTGACCTCTGCCGTTACCCTACCGCCGAGGAAGAAGTCCTTTCCCCGGAGGAGACGATTCAAAACTTTCGCG
>CAZWXO010000155.1:0-5293 GCA_964637885.1 uncultured bacterium | reverse complement strand
ATCGGCTGCTAATGATACGAATTTCCGGAATCCTTACAGTAAAAGCAAGATGGTATATGTTGGGGAAGGCGCATTGGGGGCTAGTGAAGCAAAGCCATACATCTATATTACAAATAATTCTGGTTATAGCTATAATAGCATTGGGCAGGTGGCTAATTTGGCTGGTACGGTTGTTGTCTGGGTTGACAGCACTGCAAGTGCTGCTGGAGTCTATGACCCCATTCAAATTTATTACATGGATAAAAATGGCCGCAAATGCGCTAGTTCCGAGTTGATTCTCGTGGATTAATGGTGTTTGAAGTGGTTTTTGGCAGAACCGACCTTGCCCAGGTGACGAACTGTTTTCATTAAAAAGATGGGAAAACGGGAAGGAATCTTAGGGGGCAGCGTCGAATATATATAGAGAAGATGTATTGCTTAGTTAACGAAAAAAAGGAGGAATTTTCCATGAAAAAAATATTGAATTCCAAAGGTTTTACCCTGGTTGAACTGATGATGGTCATTGCGATCATCGCCATTTTGGCTCTCGTTCTAATTCCCAAGGCTGCCTTCATGAAACAGTCCGCTAAGGATGCCGGGGTGGAGACTAACATCCGCGTTGTTGAGGCAACGGCTACTAATTTGTTGCCGAAGTATAATTCAACCAATTTGGCAACGTTTGATCAAGCTATGGTGGATAAACTGAATGGTAATGTTAAAAATCCTTTTACTCAGTCAGAGGTTGTTGAACTTGGAGCCGTTCCCGCTACAGGCGCAACTTTAGAAGTTGCAGCGCGTGGCTATAACACGCATGTTTCTACTTCAACTGGAACTCCTGTAGGTGGTACTGCTGAAAAGGTTAAAAAGGGGACTGTTTGCTGGGTAGCTTATGTATCTGGCTCTGCCATCCAATGTGATGTATGGGGCTACGACGGCTCTGGTTTCCGTTCGGAAATCCATCAAGTCAACTAAATTTTCCTAGGTATTCCCGGCCTCCCTTGCGGGAGGCCTTTTTTAATTAAGGGTGGGTGACTGCATAGTGATAAACAATGCTCTTTCTCCCATGTTTGTCTTACAGCGATTACTCATCCATGGGACCGAGTGTATTTTAATATCTTTCACTTGTCGATTTAAGTATAATATTGTAAGGAACTTGTTGATGAAGTTTTTGGCGTATAATAGTTTTATTAGACGAAGAAAGCATCATGCCGACAAAATCCCAATCCCAATCCCAATTCCAAATCCCCAATTCCCAGTTCCTAATTGTGCACTGTGAATTGTGAATTGTGCATTGATTGAAAGTGAATTGTGCATTGAAGAAGGAGTGCAAAAGCATGGCCGTCACCGACAAAAAAATCCGCCTAGGCGATGTCCTCGTTCAAGATGGCGTCATCAGCGAGCAGCAGCTCCAGTCCGCTTTGGATGAACAAAAATCGACGGGCAAGCGTCTGGGCGAAGTCCTGATTGATAGCCATTTTATTACGCAGAAGCAGCTGGTCCACGCCTTGGAGACGCATCTAGGTATCGGCAGCATCAACTTAAAAACTGTCACCTTGGACCCGAAGAGCGTGCATCTGATTCCGGAAAATCTGGCACGGCGGCACATCGTCTTGCCGGTGCATATCGCCAATGGCGAGCTGGTCTTGGCGATGGCCGACCCACTTAACCAGGCAGCGATCCAGGATGTTCGTCTGATGGTCCATATGCCGGTGCGGGCGGTGCTGGCCAGTGCCGACGATATCGAGGTGTATTTAAACCGAATTTTTTCCCAGGTGATGGTCAACAAGGCTGCTAGTGATTTTGCCCAGTCTCGGCAGAATATCCTTGACGGCATCGAGGATATTGGCGGGGAAATGGACGTCAATGCCGCCCCCGTTGTCCGCTTGGTCAATAGCGTCTTTGAAAGCGCCATCCGTAGCGGTGCCAGCGATATTCATATCGAGGCCGCTCATGACCGGATGCGGATCCGGATTCGGATTGACGGGGTTTTGCAGCAGGCCCTGGAGACCGATATCCGCTCCCACGGGACAGTGGTCTCCCGGATCAAGGTCATGGCAGGTCTAAATATCGCCGAAAAACGCGTTCCCCAGGATGGTCGGATTCTGCATCAGATTGATGGAAGGGACGTGGATGTCCGTGTTTCCACGATGCCAACCAGCCATGGGGAAAAAGTCGTGATGCGGATTCTCGACCGCTTGAGCTTTTCGATTGGCAAGATTAATTTAGGGCTCTACCCTGACGATGCAGCCCGTTTCGACCGGATGCTGGCGTATCCCTACGGGATAATCCTCGTTACCGGTCCCACCGGGAGCGGAAAAACGACCAGTCTCTACTCGATGCTGTCAGAACTAAACGACAATCACAAAAACATCATGACCATCGAAGATCCAGTTGAATACGACATTAAAGGGATCAACCAGTCGCAGATAAATATTCGAGCGGGGCTGGATTATGCCACTGGTTTGCGGGCTTTCTTGCGGCAGGACCCCGACATCATCATGGTCGGGGAAATCCGTGACAGCGAGACGGCGGATATTGCTGTCAGAGCGGCTCTGACCGGGCATCTTGTTTTGTCGACGTTGCATACGAACAATGCGCCCTCGGCGATAGCTCGCCTGGTTGACATGGGGGTCGAGCCTTACTTGATCTCCTCAGCTCTGGCCGGAGTGGTGGCCCAGCGTCTGGTGCGCCGCATTTGTGATGAGTGCAAGGAAAGCTATCTGGCTGATGAGCGGGAGAAACTCTTGCTGGATGTCCCGGACTGGCAGGAGCAGACCCTGTGGCGTGGCAAAGGCTGCGAGTACTGCAAGGGGACGGGCTATAAAGGTCGAGTCGGCGCTTTTGAAATTATGGAAGTAAATAAAAAGATGCGCTATTTAATTGACAAGCAGGCTTCAACGGACGAAATTGCCGATGAGGCCCTTAGCCAAGGAATGAATTTTCTGAAGCAGGACGCAGTCCGCAAAGTGCTGGACGGCTTGACCACGGTGGAAGAAATGCTTCGGGCGACCTATACCAATTAAATTCACGAAGTCACCCTATGTGATAATTGTGCCTGTGGCAGTTTCTGCGTCAGGGCATGATTGGAGATTTTTGCAGCTAAAAGGGGTTGAAGCAGCTTGCCAGAATACGCTTACCGGGCTATCGACGAAGCAGGCCAACAAGTCCGGTCAACGATTGTCGCCGATGATATGGCTCTAGCTCGGCGTTTTTTACGGGACCGCAACTTATTGCCAATCGAGATTCTCGAGGGGAAGGCAGCCAGCTCGGGGCCGGGGCTTGGCCTAAACACGCAAATTAACATTGGCTTTCTTAAGCCAAAGAAAGTCAAGGTCAGTGCCTTGGCCCAGTTTTGTCGGCAGTTGTCGGTTGCCATCGCCTCGGGGGTCAATATCCTGAGTGGGATGCAGATTTTAGCCGACATGACGCCCAACCGAGGGATGCGCGAGGAAACGCAGCGGATGCTAAAGCAGTTGCAAACAGGGTCGACCTTGGCGGAGACGATGCATGCGAGGCACTCGCTGATTCCGGATATGCTGGCCTCAATGGTTGCCACTGGGGAATCCACGGGCACCTTGGACTCGATTCTTAAGGGGATGGCGGCGTATTACGACCGGGAGCACCGCATCAAGCAAAAATTGCAGTCGGCGGCCGTCTATCCTGTCATCATGCTGCTTGTCGCGGCGGGGTTGTTGACTTTCTTTTTCACGATGCTCTTGCCGCAGATCGCGACGCTGGTTTCGGAAGGTGGCGGTGAGCTGCCGTTATTGACGCGGATTGTGATTGCCATTGGCGATTTTCTAAAGCAGTATTTTGTCGGGGTCATTGTCGTCGCACTAGTTGCTTTTTTTGCTATTTTGCGTTGGTTTCGCACCGCTAAGGGAGCGATGTTCCGGGATACAGTTATCAACCATATCCCGATTTTAGGGCGGACGATGCGCTCTGTGGCGACGATGCGATTGGCCCGGACTTCTTATATTCTGGTTCACAATGGCTATCCCCTCTTGGATGGGCTGGAATTTGTCCGGCGGAATGTGGGCAATGCCCTGGCGCAGCGGGCTGTCACCAATGCCATTGACGGGGTGCGTCGGGGGGAGCCACTCGGATCTAATTTAGGACGCTCAGGTTATTTTGACGGCCTCGCGATTCAGATGGTGACGATGGGGGAGAGCACGGGAGAGCTGGACATCATCCTGTCGGAAATGGCGGATTTTTACGAAACTGAAAGCGACATCGGGTTTGCCCGTCTCGTGGCGCTGGTGGAGCCGATGATGTTGGTCGTTGTCGGAGGAATCGTCAGTATCATTATTTTAGCGGTTATGATTCCGATGCTGACGATGTTCCAGTATGTGGGAGGTCAGTGACGGGGTGGCAGATGGATGCAGTACGAAGGATGGGATTGCGCTTATGATTAAAAACGCAGCAAAATTTGCGATGGCATATCGCCGGCATCCGGGACAAACCAGTTCGGGGTTGACTTTGATCGAAGTCATGGTCGCCTTGGCGATTTTTGGTGTGCTGGCTTTCTTTATAGTCGAAGTTTTTAATTTTGGCAGCTTGCAAAAACGCGAGAGCGATGAGGTGGTCCGACAAGCCGAGGTCGCCGAATATGTGGCCGCCCGGATTTATGCTGGCGAGGAGCAGCCGCATTCCGGGAGCTACACAGCGACGGTCTTGTGGCCGCCGGGGAGCGGCAGTGAAACTTATGCCTATCGTTTGGCTTTTGCTTCCCCGGTTGCTCCAGCGACAGTGAGTACTTGCGCCATTACTGTGGCCGTCAAAGGGGAGGCGTTTGCCTCCGTTGACCCGGATAATTATACTTTAGTCGTCCCTGTCCATTAAGGAGATGCGATGCAACCGATAAAAACAAAGTGCCGACGTTATGCAATTAAAAAAAACGAGGGCTTTACCCTCATCGAACTAATGATGGCCTTGGGTCTATTAGGTTTATTTATGGTTGTTATTTACGGATTTCTCAATTACAATTTTAAGTTTATCCAAACTCATAGCGATGACCAGGTTGAATCCCTCGAATTGCGCAAGCTTGCCCAGCGGATGACCTGGGAGGGCAGCCAATATGAGGAGATTAGGGATGTCGAGGTAGATTTAGGGTCAGGCATTACCGGATCGGCTATTCAAGCAGAGACCAGCTCGACAGACCTGACGATGCCGCCTCCAGGGACAGGGCTTATCTACTACCCAGCCTATCCGTCTCCCGGTGATTATGCTTTTAGCTACGATGCGGCGAATAATCGGGTGTATTATCGGGGGGCTGTTTTTGCCGAGGAGATTATCAGCATCAGTGTGCGCCCTG
>CAZWXO010000154.1:0-5311 GCA_964637885.1 uncultured bacterium | reverse complement strand
TTTGCCTGGGTCAACAACAATCATTTTCCCCATTTTTGTTCATTCTCCTCTCACCGTTAGATTATGAACCAGGAAATTTACAAGTCCGAAAAAAACGAACCTGTTATCAACCCCTTCCAATAAAATTATTCTAGTTTACAAATTTGAGTAAAAACTAAGCGCTTAAACATCCCATTAATCTCGATTGATGAATAAAAATTGCAACATTTATGCCACGCTGATTTTTGAAGTGGATCAAGCTAAAATCTATTTGCCGAAGAAATATTTGCAGCGCTTATCACGTTTTTTAGTAGAATATTTTCAGTTCACAATTGGCCTAGGCAAATATCTCGAGCTGACTTGTGCTTTTTTTGAAGTGAATTTGAAATTTTTAAGCGAAAAGGATTCGCCAAAATGCATCTTTCAGATAACAAAACCTTCAAATGGCAGAGCACAAGCGGGATTTTATGTTGGCAATTTACTTGCAAAGGGAAGGGCAGCCTCTCATTTTTAAAACATATCAACCGGGGGAGCACTGCAACTTGCTCCCCACGAGATATGTTTTCTAGGCGTGAGGAAGTTGACGAATGGGCAATTTTTCTATAGAAAGGTCGGTATTAAAGTGGCAGATTGGATTACAAAGGTGTTAGTTGAATACACGGCTCAGACAAAATTCGAACATTTCCCGGCAAACGTAATCGAGCGAGCAAAAGTGCTTTTGATGGATCATATCGGTTGCGCTTTAGGCGGCTGCAAGTCGCCGATCGGCAATTCAGTCATTAAGCCTTTTTCAGCTATGGGAGGTGCCCCTGAAGCGACTATCATTGGGGGCGGAGTAAAGGTGCCATGCATCCAGGCCGCATTTGTCAATGGCACCAACGCTAACGCGATTGATTTTGATGACACCTATTTATCTCATGGAATTGGACATCCTGGCTCGACAATTATGTCAGCGGCTTTAGCGGCCGGCGAGTGGAAGGGGATCTCCGGCGCGGAGATTCTGACAGCAATAATTACCGGGTACGAAGTAGGCAACCGAATCGGGCTCGCTATTCAACCAACGTATCAAAGGCTGCAGGAAGTTTGGGGAGTGGGTACTTGGCAGACATTTGGCGCCGTAGTGGCCGCTTCCAAGGCAATGAAACTATCCGAAGACCAGATTTTTAATGCCTTTGGCATTGCAGGAGCGACCGCACCGCTACCAAACACGCAGAAATGGGGATGGGATATTAGCGAGCGGCCAATTCATTGGGTCAAAGAACCAACTGGATGGCCTTCATGGACCGGTACCCTTGCAGCGATACTAGCTGAAAATGGTTTTATCGGAAATCGGTACATTTTAGACGGTAAAAACGGTTTTTGGATTATGGCCGGCTCGGATCAATGTGACTATGAGAAGATGACTGCCGGACTAGGCAATGAATACATTGTTGTGAACAATATGGCCATTAAACCGTACTCGTGTTGCCGGTGGATGCATCCGGCGCTGGATTGCATTAAGCTAATCAAGCAAAATAATAATATGAGTTATCAAGATGTTGATGAAATAGTCATTAATTCGTTTTGTTGGCTCAAGTCTCAGGAAGTGTATGAACCTGTCAGTGTCGTAGATGCACAGTTCTGCATCCCCTACACCGCTACGATGGTGATGATGGGCCACCAGACAGGGCCGAATTGGTATACCGAAGCGAAGCTTAAAGACCCGGAAATCACTGCTTTCTCTAAAAAAGTCAAGGTTAATTTGGACCAAGCACTGGATCGTTTATATTCTGAGGAAAATGAACTTTCCGCCCGGGTCGAGATTCGGACAACCCAAGGTAAAATCTATCACGAAGAGGTACGGATACCTTCCGGAGACCCACGAAACCCATTGACCGCTAAGGAAATCGAAAACAAATTTCTTAATCAGGCAACCAACGTTCTCAGTGAACAGAACGCGAAGAAGGTCGTAGAAATCATCGCCAATATCGAAAAAGCACCCGACATTTCTGAATTAATGTCCATCATTAAAGGCTAATAAAAAAATTATTAAAGGAGGAAAAGACAATGGGATTTAAAGGCAATTTGTTTGCAGGTCCGGAAAGAACAGTATTTGGAAGAGGGGTAGCTGGTGATACTGGCGCTTACGTTGAGCAGCTTGGCGGAAAGAAAGTATTCTTGGTAACTGATGTAATTGTGGCGGGACTGGAATCTTTTCAGGTGATTACTGATTCGCTCAAAAAGAAAAATATCGAATATTATCTTTATACTGACAGCGATGAGAATCCGACTGATACCCAAATAGACCGAGGCAATAAAATCTATCGGGAAGAAAAATGCGATGTAATCGTCGGTGTCGGTGGCGGAAGTAGCCTGGATACGGCCAAATCTATCGGTATTGTCGCGACTAATCCCGGTTCGATTCGGGATAACTTCGTTTTAAATTATGTTACCGATCCCTACGATACACCTAATAAAAATGCAACGCCTCCGATGATCATGATTCCTACAACCGCGGGAACAGGCAGTGAAGTCGGGGCTTGGACCGTTGTTACCAATACTGCCGAAAATTACAAAGGCTTTTGCGGCGGCTGGATGTGTATGCCAAAGGTTGCTTTATTAGACCCGGAACTTACGGTGAGCATGCCCCCGAGCCTTACCGCTGCCACCGGGTACGATGCGCTGATTCACGGGTTAGAAGCATACTATCATCGCTACAAAATGCCTCAAACAGATATGTACGCCATCTCGGCCCTACGAAGAATTTTTAAATATTTGGGTCGGGCAGTCGCTAATGGTAACGACATGGAAGCGCGGGAGCAAATGCTGCTAGGCGCGATGGAATCCGGAATGGCGATGAACACAGGCTGTGCCTTAATTCACTCCTCCGGGCTTCAGTTGACTTCAAAATTTGGATTGGCACACGGAGAGACGCTGGCGATTATGGCCGGACCGGTCATGCGCTTCAACACGATGGCCTGTGTCGACAGGATGATTGATGTCGCAAAGGCGATGGGAGAGAATGTGGACGGCTTGGGTGCTTTTGACGCAGCTGACAGGGCAGTCATCGCAATGCAGAGGCTTGCAAAATCTGTCGGTTTGCCGACTTCGCTGAACAAGGAAGCTCATGATCAGAGTAAGATTCCTGCCATGGCGAAGATAGCTCTTGAAAATGATAACACGCATGGAAATCCACGTGTACCAACCCAAGAACAAATGATGGAAATCTACATGCAAGCGTATAATGGTTAAGTCTGGCGACAATAGAGACAGTGCTGAATTTGATGCACTAATAGCGGCGAATGAAGGGGTATGAAATGAAGACAAGGAATCTATCAGATTTAAGAATCTTGGACAGAGAAGATTTAAACCTTATCCACGATGCCTCAATTAAAACCCTTCAAGAAAAAGGCATAGTTTTAAAAAGCAAAACAGCTTTGGAGATTGTGAAGCGGGCTGGAGCTAAGGTTGACGGTGAAACTGTCTATTTTTCACGGAAAATGGTCGAGGACGCTTTAGCTCTTTGTCCTCGCACAATCAAATGGAGGGGTCGGAAGGAAAGCAATTCTATCGTTATTGGCGAGGGCGTTCATGTCCAGGCCGGGGGTGGATGCGTCAATATTCAGGATATGGATAATGGGCGCAGGCCGGGAACGCTTGCTGATTTTATCAATATTCAAAAACTTTATCAGTCAAGTAAGGTTGTCGATATCGTCGGGTTTACCCCGGTGGACACCAGTGACTTGGAGACGACCACGAAACACATGCAAATGCAGTATCAAATCCTGAAACACACCGACAAGCCGATCCATGGCCATGTGTGCGGTGGCAAAGGTGCCGCACAGATGCTGGAGATGGTTGAGATAGCCTTCGGTGAAGAAGGATTGCTAAAAAATCATCATGTGATGGGATTGTCAATTAATACTATTTCTCCGCTGGTTATTGGCGAGGATCAGCTCGATACTTTAATCGAATACGTAACGCGTAATCAAATTGTGATAGCCGCACCGATGGCCATTGGAGGCGTGAGCGCTCCGATCAGCCACATCGGGATGACGGTGCTGGTCAACGCGGAAACGCTGGCTTTGATCACCTTGACTCAAGCAATAAACCCGGGCAATCCCGTTATCTGCGCCCCTTCGTCCTCTTTTGGCGACATGAAAACGGCCGCCTATGCCGGGAGTATCCCCGATGGTTTGCTGCATTTAGTAACAAATATCCAATTAGTGCGCGAGCTTTACCAACTTCCGGCACGGGTGTTATGTGGGCCGACGAGTTCCAAAGCGGTCGACGTACAAGCCGGCTACGAAACGATGCAAGGGTTGCTTATGACAGTCTTGGCGGGGGCGGATATCGTCGCTCATGGCATCGGGATCTTGGACGCGTTAATGACCATTTCTATGGAGAAGATAATCATCGACGAAGAGCTGGTTCAGCGCGCGATGTATCTTAAAAGTCGTCCGCTGGATCTGTCAGAGGAAGCCTTGGCGGTTGGAATTATTAAAGATGTAGAGCATGGGGGTAGTTTTCTGCCCCATCCTAGCGTTTTTAAAGAATGTAGGAATTTGTTTTCGCCGAGTATTTCGGATTGGTCAAATTTTGCCGAGTGGAATAGCAGGGATAGCCAGGATATCTTAGTGCGCGCCAATTCGATGTATAAAGCAAGGCTGGCAAAGTCACCGGAATCATTGCTGGACCCCTTGGTAGAAAAAGAGCTCCAAGCATATATGGAAAAAGCGAATCTTGGTTAAATTATTTCTCAAAGATCCAATTTCTGGACGATGAAAGTGCCCATGTCTTCTAAGCGCCTGTGACCCAGATGGACAAGAAGATGTGGGCACTTTTTGCAGCTGCAATTATCCCAAGGACACAGCGGGAAAACACTTAAGCGCAAGGTGGTTGAAGAATTGGAAATAGCCGAGCAGAACAATAATAGTGAAAGTACCTCGGTGGATGTTATCGTAATCGGGGCTGGCTTTGCCGGCCTCGCAGCAGCGATTGCAGCGGCCGAAGCCGGCGCATCTGTGATTATCTTGGAAAAAATGAAGGCTCCCGGTGGCAATTCTATTATCAGCGACGGGGGAATAGCCGCTCCGGGTACATCCTATCAAGAAGACTGCGGTATCGATGACTCTGTCGCTTTGCTGGTCAAGGATATGCTTGCCGCGGGACAAGGGCTCAACTACCCCGAGCTCGTCGATATTGTGGCAGGGAATGCCAAGGACGCGTTTTTATGGTCCCGGGACGTTTTGGGCGTCAAATATATGAACCGAGTCGACATATTTGGCGGACATTCTGTGCCACGGTGCTATACTCCCGAAGGCATATCCGGAGCCTCGCTGATCAAGGGCCT
>CAZWXO010000153.1:0-5319 GCA_964637885.1 uncultured bacterium | reverse complement strand
GGCGGTAAAGGGTTCTTGCTATCGCGAAGCGATTTCGTTCTTCTTCTGTCGCACTTCGCTGCAAAAGTGCGACAGAAGAACCGTCCCCGTGTCTCACCCGTGTCTCACACCAAATGTTGCGCATTTAGTATGCGGCAAAGATAAATGGTGATACAATTAAGAACGGTTAGAGTCGGCTATCCCTGCTCTTACCTATAAGCAAATTTAATTTTGAGAGGGTGTTTCATCATGTCGAGCCATTCTTCCAGGGATCGCTTCCGTTACTGGTTTGATAACTTTATGGCTAAAGGGACTCCGGCGCTGATTGCTGGGCTGGCAGGGGTAACCGCGATTGCGATTGCTTTGATCTCGCTGGTTGTCTGGGTTTTTAATTTCTTGCCCGCAGAGAGCGGGGAGAGTAGCGCGTCTTACCTGACGATTGTCTGGATGAGTCTGATGCGTGCCATCGATGCCGGGACATTGGGTGGGGACGCCGGTTCCCTTGGATTTCTAGTGATGATGTCGCTGGTAACAGTGTTTGGCATCTTTATTTTTAGCGCCTTGATCGGTATTTTAACGGCTGGCCTGGAAAGCAAGCTGGATCAGCTCCGGAAAGGAAAAAGTCGGGTTGTCGAAAAAAATCATACAGTCATCCTCGGCTGGTCCGAGCAGGTTTTCACCATCGCCAGTGAAATTATGATTGCACGGCAAGAGGAGAAATATCACTGCATCACGATTATGGGTGAGAAGGATAAAGTCGAGATGGAGGAAGCGATTAAACAGCGCCTGCCGGTGCAAAAGAACATCCGTATCGTCTGCCGTCAAGGTAGCCCGATGGATATGCATGATCTGGCGATTACCAATTTCAATGCCGCGGCGGTTATTATCGTCGTCATGCCGGACGAGGCTTCTAATCCGGATGTCGACGTTATAAAAAGTGTCCTGGCAATCACAAATAACCCGCAGCGCAAAGCGGACAAATATAATATTGTCGCTCAAATTAAGGACCCACAGAATCTGCAGGTGGCAGAGATTGTCGGTCAGGGCGAGGCAGAATTTATTTTGACGGGAGACCTGATCGCTCGGGTAATGGCACAGACATGTCTACAACCGGGGCTTTCTTCCGTTTATACCGAGCTCTTGGATTTTGATGGAGTGGAAATATATTTCTATAGCGAAGCCAGTTTGGCAGGCAAGAAATTCCACGACATCTTGTCACTGTATAACGAAGATACTGTCATTGGTATATCCTCGGGCAATGAGGTTAAGGTTAATCCGCTGATGGATTATGTTTTGCAGCAAGACGATCAGTTGATCATCATTGCGGAAGACGACAGCAAAATAAAAATTAATCCGACGACGGCCCCGCTACAACAGGACTTAATTGTCAGTTTCAGCGGCGGGACAGCTGAGGAAAAGCCCGAAAACACACTTATCCTGGGGTGGAGCTGGCAGGTTGAAAGAGTCATCGAAGAGCTGAGCAACTATCTGGCCAAGGGCTCGACGATCAATGTAATTTCGATGCAGGACGAAGCCGCCGAATGCCTTGCAGCGATGACCCAGGATCGAGAATTAAATGCTGCAATCAGTTTTACCCGTGGCGATACGACCGATCGCACTCTTCTCGACAGTGAGATGGAAAAGGACTATGCTCATCTGATCGTCATCTGTGAAGAAGATGTCGACACTCAAACTTCTGATGCCCGGACTTTGGTCACGCTACTGCATCTGCGGGATATTTCCCGAAAAACCGGCCGCAAATTCTCCATCGTCAGTGAAATGCTGGATATCAAAAACAGCGAGCTGGCCAAGGTGGCCAAGGTTAACGATTTCATTGTCAGTAACAAGCTGGTTAGCTTGCTAATTGCCCAAATCTCCGGCAATCGAAAATTAAACGCTGTTTTTGCTGAGATTTTTGATGCTGATGGATCGGAAATTTATCTAAAGCCGATTGTTAACTATGTTAAGACCGGTGTTCCGGTTAATTTCCATACCGTAACGCAGGTGGCGGCCAGCCGCGGAGAACTGGCTATCGGCTATAAAATCGAGTGCCCGGTCCCAGGCACCTGTGATGCATTTGGGGTTAAGATCAGCCCGGCCAAGGATGCTTCGGTGGTCTTTGCCCCTGAAGATCGATTGGTGGTCTTGGCCAACGATTAAGGCAGGCAATGGCTTTGACACAGCTCTTGCCCGGAAGGATGTTTGGGGAAATAGATGGGCAAGTTTACTGACCAGGAGCATAATGCGTATTTGATAAGCCTCGAAAAAAAAGGGGGTCAGGTTTGTTGGAAAAAAAGATGGAGCGGACGATTTTGCTGGTGGAAGATGATCAGATGACGGCCAAGCTGGAGAAGATGCAGCTGGAAAAAGAAGGCTACCGCGTTCTCCACGCTGTTTGTGGTGAAGACGGTATTGAGATGGCTTGCTGCCCGGAATCTAGCGTCGACCTGGTCCTGATGGATATCGATCTAGGCGACGGCATTGACGGCACCCAGGCCGCCCGGGAAATTCTGCTCCGGCGTCAGCTTCCGATTCTTTTTCTCTCTTCTCATATCGAAACGGAGATTGTCCGGAAGACAGAAGCAATCTCTTCTTATGGCTACGTCGTAAAAAACTCTAGCTTCACTGTCCTCGATGCCTCGATTAAAATGGCTTTCAAGCTTTACGAAGCCCACGAAAAACTGGCTGCCAACGAGGCGATGCAGAGCGCAATGCTCGCCAACGTTTTTGATGTTGTTGGGATCGTCGGAGTCGACGGCATTATGCGGTACGAAAGCCCGAATATGGAGAAATGGTTCGGCTGGAAGAGTGATGAGGTCGTCGGCCACGATGGCTGGGCCACGGTGCATCCGGATGACTTGCCGCGGATGCAGCAGACGTATAAAATTTTAATGGAGACGCCGGGAGATGTCCGGAGCGATATCTTCCGCAACCGCTGCAAGGACGGGTCGTACAAATGGGTGGAGATCACGGCGCAGAATTGCCTGGACAACCCTGCAATTAAAGGCATCCTCTTTAATTATCACGACGTCACCAAACACAAGGAGCGGGACGAACATGCTCAGGCCAACGCCGAGGAACTGACGGCGACCTCTGAAGAGCTAGAGGCGATGAATGAGGAACTAAAGGCGACCACGGAGGAGCTGGAAGCTACTAACCAGGAGCTGACCGCAACTCTGGAGGAACTGATGGACTCTAACAAGGCTTTGCTGGAAAAAGAAGCGGCCTTGCGCACGGAAAAGGCTTTCATCGAAGCTGTATTTGAGAGTATCCCCGGCTATCTCTATGTCTATGACCAGGCCGGCAATCTGGTTCGGTGGAACAAAAAACATGAGACGATGACCGGCTACGCAGCGGAAGAGCTGGCGCAGATGAACCTTGTCGACTGGTATAACGCCGAGGATTTTCAGCGGGTCAAAGCCGCAGCTGAAACGGTTTTTCGCACCGGTAGCGGCGAAGTCGAGGCGCACCTCCTGACAAAAAGCGGAGAAAAACTCTTGATTCGGTCAAACGGTGTTTTGTTCGAGCACGAAGGTCAGGCCTACTTTACCGGGGTGGGAACGGATATCACCCAGCTACGGGAGTCCGAGGAAAAGCTGGCGAAAAAGGCCGCTTTGCTGCGCGAGACTGAAGCTACCGGTAAAATCGGGGGTTGGGAGTTTGATGTGGCGACGATGCATCAGACCTGGACCGACGAAACTTTCCGTATTCTTGAGATCGACATGTCCAGGGGGGAGCCGGTGGTTCCCCAGGGAGTCGACTTCATTGACCCAGCCTACCGTCCCATGGCGGTCGCGGGTATCAAGCGCGTTATCGAAGAGGGAATCCCCTACGATCAGGAATGGGAAGTCATTACTCATAAGGGCAATAAACGCTGGGTGCATGCTGTGGGTAAAGCGGTCCGTGAAAACGAAAAAATTGTCACTGTACGTGGTTCCTTTCAGGATATAACCCGGCGCAAAGAGGCAGAAATCAGCGTTCAAAAATTGCTACGGGAAAAAGAAATTATCTTGCGGGAAGTTCATCATCGCGTCAAAAATAATATGAATGTGATCCATGCTTTACTCGTCTTACAAGCCATTGAGCAGACTGATCCGGCAACCGCCAAAATTCTCCAGGATGCGGCGGGACGGGTGCAGAGCATGCTGGTGCTCTATGACAGGTTGTACCATGCAGAGAATTTAACAGCTGTTTCGATTAAAGATTATTTCCCAGCTCTGATCGATGAAATAGATCGGATTATCCCCCGGGCAATCCCGGTCTCAGTCGAGCACGATTTTGCTGATATCGTGCTTGGGCCTAAGCTGCTCGCTCCCTTGGGGATCATTCTCAACGAACTTTTAACCAATGCGTTTAAGCACGCTTTTATTGGGCGGACGCGAGGCAGAATTCTGGCAGAGGCCAAGACGGATGGGGATCAGATAGTTTTTCGGGTGAGGGACGATGGCCAAGGACTGCCACCGGCAATCTCGCCAGATTCGGCAGGTGGCTTCGGGATGCAGCTGGTGGAGATGTTGGTCGAGCAAATCAACGGAACCCTGGAAATTTCCAGCAACGAAGGAGCCCAATTTGTCATCCATTTTCCAATTGGGGGCTAAGGGACTAGAAAAAGAGACAGCCGCAGATAATTAAGAGAGGCACCCTCATTAAGCCGAGGATGCCTCTTTTTTATAAATCAATAATCGAAGCTAGTTTTGCGCTACCTTACTCCTACTCGACGCCGTGTTCTGTAGCCAAGGCATCCACTGCCGCACTGAATTCATCGACGATGGCATCTGCATTTTCCATCATGGCATTAAACTCATCAACTTTAGCAGCATCGCCTTCCTCAAGCGCTGCCAACAACATTTTAAAAGCGGCATTCCGCTCTGTGACAGCGGAGATGAAGATTTCATGTAGGGCGGCAACTTCTTCGGTGGCGGGGGTTAGGGCATTCGCAGCTTCCACCAATTCATCGGAAGTGGGGATGACGACGTCGCTAAGAGCGGCAGCCATCGTGGCATCGTCTGTGTAGTTTTCTCCCGCCACTGCTTCATAGGCAGCGCCTGCTTCACTTTCCATTTCTCCTAAAACAGGAACTTCGTTGTTGATGTAATTAATCAGGTCGTCGGCGACTGGATCGCTGCCACAGCCGACCAAAGCCGCGGTGCAAAGCATCAATGTAACAATTGTCAGTGCTATTTTTCTCATAGTTTTATACCCCTTCTTTTTTTAAAATGCCAGCTCTTTTATATCACATTTAAAATGAAGTTGTCTAGTCGCAGAGCACTGAATTTTTGCACTAAAGAGTCACGACCCGGTCACATAGTTTGGCAATCAGGCTTTCTTCGTGACTTACGA
>CAZWXO010000152.1:3696-5427 GCA_964637885.1 uncultured bacterium | reverse complement strand
GTGAACCTGATGTCCGCGCACCGTCAATGCGTTGCCAAGTTCGGTCGCGTAGACCTCTGCGCCAGTGATCTCAAGCTGAGAAAGGGCCATGAGGATATTCATAATGCATCACACTTTAGAAGTAATCAGGACGGGGGGCAGACGGACCTTCCCTCGGTTTTATGTTTTCCAACGAGCAGTGTTCATGCTATCGGTTATTCCATCTGTTGAGCCGTCAGTCAGTTCTTTAAAAACGATGTGGGCGATTTGTAGGCGAGCGAAGAGCGCTAAAGCTTTAGTGGTTGTAGAGCACCGGGTCGGGGCGATCTTCTTTCACAATGCCATACCGTGTCCAAATACAGTTTTCCGCTTGCGCTTGCTCAAAAACATTCAAACCTTTTGCTTCATTTGTTTTTTTGGGGCCGCGCTTAAAGTATGACGAGTCAAAATGGATTGCTGCTGCACGGTAGCGCAGGTTCGCAATGCGCACACCGGCTTTACGCAAGCGGCGGTCAATGTCGGAGTCCTCGGCACCCCAGTGCAGATCGGCCCGTTCGTCAAAGCCATTTACTGCCAACAAGTCTTGCTTGCACACAGAAAAATTGCACCCTACCAATGACCATGCTCTTCCAGTTGGCAGGCGTCGTGCCAGCGCATAGGGTGGTCGTAGCCCCTTTTCAACATTCCGAGCTTTCCCTTGCAAGCTCCACACCAAAAATCTCAGCCAGTGGCGGCTAAACAACTGCGCCGGCTGCGTATTACCTAGTGATTGCAAACCCTCATGGAAGACATCGATCCGCCGGCCCGCTTGACATATACCTGGAGCTAAGTTGTACAAATGATCATCCACAAAATGGCGTTGCGGAACACAATCAGCATCCAAAAAAATCAAATGGTTGGTTTTGGCTTCTACCACTGCTCGGTTCATGATGACGGTCTTGCGGAAGCCATCATCTGGGTGCCACAAGTGCACACTTTCAAAGCTGTATTTGGGCAGCAAGTCTCTGAGCTGTGACACCACTTCGGGCTTTGAGCCGTCGTCGGCAATCAATACTTCAAACTGGCCTGTGTATTGGTTCTGCAATGCGTCAAGCACTGATCGCAGCAACGGCAGGTCATTGTAAAACGCCAAAACAACTGAAGCTGTTTTCATCTCAGAGACTCGTCACCAACGTTGTCAAGCTCAAATCCGCGCCCCAGCGCCAAAAAAAAGATCAAAAACAAAAAGGCAAAGTGGGGCAGTAATGTGTAGGTAATTCCAAACACCAAAAAGCCAATCAGCGAGGGAACAGCGGCCCAGGTTTTTGTAAGCCCTTTCCTGCGCCATAACGGGCCAATGCCTAGCCATAGCAAAATCACCAAACTACCAATTGTCCACAAAATGCCGTTCTGGAATATTGATTCCAAATACATATTATGCAAATCATTTATTTTCCAGTTTAATTTTAATAATTTATCCGGGCTGATAACGGCATGATCAATAAAGTAGTTGTAATAAAAATCGTTGGCCAGTTCACCTTTGCCAGTGTGCCCGTTGCCCCAAAAAAATTCTTTATCCCCATCAACCAATTGTTTTTTTATCAATGCAGCCCCTACTTCCCAAAGAGCCAAACGAACATAGCTAGAGGGATTGTTCTCGAAATCAACTATAGAGGCGTAACTGTCTTTAACTGCAGCGGTTTGTTGTGGAATTAGCTGGCTTACAGAAAAAAAAGAAAAAATAGTCAATGCAGCAATAATTAAAAAGGCTTT
>CAZWXO010000152.1:0-3686 GCA_964637885.1 uncultured bacterium | reverse complement strand
CCTACAAAAGGACCACGAGCGCCATTGAAAATTAGCATCACTAACGCGCCCAAAATGGTGGCAATGAGTACCACTCGCCATTGCCAGTTTTGGGTTGTTAAAAAAACCAATGGCGTCAACAAGAGGATGAGCATGGCACATAACACCCCCCAAGTATCAACTAGCCATGTCGCACCACTCCAGCGCTCACCACTCCAACTCCAGTAGTGTATGTTGCCAGTTAATACGAAAGCGATCCAAAAGCCCAGCACAACACCTGTCAAAGCTGCTGTACGATTAGTCTTCTGGCTAAAGGCCAATAATAGAGGCACAATCATCATCAATGGCAGCGTTTTCTTTGCCATCCAACCTAAATCCTCAGTGTAGTCAGAGCCTATGGCCGCAGCTAAAACCCCCAATACAAACACTGCCACACTAGCCCAAAATATACGGCTACCAAACATTTCATGCCGGTAAGGGGGAGATTTGGCCAAGCGTACCGCCGTCAGTACAAACAGCAGCAGTATAGTTAGGTAAATCATAGGCTTGGATAAAAATATCACCATTCCCAATAAAAAAATCAGCGCAGTTTCAAGCTTGAGAGCTGATGGGGTGGGTTGATTGAATGTAAACATACAGTACTAGAATCCTTAACATCTGCTCGTGTGTTCTGCATGCGTCGCTTCACACTGTGCTTGAATGAGCACTGTGCAGCGTTTGTGGCGTGGGCTGCATCATAATGCTGCGCATCTCGAAAACCGCCCATTTTCAGAATTCCCTATTCAAAAAATGGACTGAGTCGGATTTTTTTGACTGAGGCGCGAATAGATTTTCCTGTATTTTTAGCGGTCAGGTTTTAGGATGCGAGAGTTTTATCGGTTGAGTGATTAGGTAGGGTTTTTGAGGCACCCTTTATTTAATAGCGCGCAATATCCAAGTTACATGTGATAAATCGCCCTTCATGCGGCATCTAATATTTCGGTAAAGTTTACTGATTTTGCTTTGAGTAGGGTTCCTAGCATTCTTCTCCGAATCCCAACCTGCATATATGCAAGCAAATCGTCCATTAAATCCATAACGTGTAGCATAGGGATCTGGGCTTAAGAAATATTCGTGGGTGCCTAGCGTAATAAAGTTGACATGGGTTGGGTCTTGGAAAGCCTTTGGTGAAGGATAGGCAGGTGTGCTTGCCACGAATATGCCCTCATTCTTTAAAACCCTGTATACCTCATTCATTAAAAGAATGAAAGGCGAGCGCATATTGCCGGTGTGGTTGACAGCAACACGAGGCACATGCTCCAAGAAATCATACGCACTCACGCTATCAAATTCGCTATCACCATATGGAATTCCATCGGCAACCACATCAGCCTGCCTATACTCAAACTCCACTTCGTCGCCCAACGCACTGGCAGGCATTACATCAATACCACAGGCTACTTCATAATTATATGGGTTTCGAGGCCTGTCACCACAGCCAATGTCCAGATGTTTTTTTAATTTAGTCATTATTTATTTTAAATTCTGAATAATGTCCATCAACTCCGTTCCTAGCGAAATACTCTGCTCTCAAGTGCTTTTCTTGGCTGATTTTCTTATTAAGACCCCAATCAATTCTTCTTGATTCATGATGAAGGTGATAGCATATTGATTTAAACTTGACATTCCTGCTTTTTATGTTTAACGCCTCCAGTCTTATGCCCAAATCATCATCCTCGCCACCAATACCCGGAAGATCCTCATCATACCCATTCACCAACAAAATGTCGTTTTTGAAAATTGAGAAATTACAACCAACCAAGCTTAGTTTTTTTTCTTTAAAAATTTCATGAAAAAAACTTGATGGAGCGCCAATCTCAAAATTACGAACGTGGTCTTTATGTAAGCTCCATGCATTATAAAAAAGCGAAGTCCATGTTTGAATCTTGCTTATTTCACTTGGATTTAATCTGACAGTCTCCGACCACGTCTTCCCAAGGTGCATTTTTCTACCTGCACAATAATAACCTCTGCCAGCGCTTTTAATGTGATTTTCAATCAAACTATTATGCGGTATACAGTCGCCATCAAGAAATACTAGGTAGTCACCCTTTGATATGGCAATCGCCCTGTTTACCGCCATTGTTTTGCGAAAACCTATATCCTCCTGGGTTAGGTGAACCATAGTATATTTATTCGTTACATGGTTTTTTAGGTAGCCCGATAATTCAGTATTGTCACCATCCTCAGCAATAATCACTTCAAAACCATCGACAGTTTGGCGCTCCAAACCATAAAGTAGACACTGTAGCGCATTTGCATCTTTATATACTGAGACAATAACAGTCACCAACATATCAACATATCCTTCTCTAATTATAGCTTTCTGGAGCCCCAGTTCAATTCTTTCCATACCCTATTGGCATCGAGTGTTATCCAACACGGCTGGTTTCCATTATTCATTTCTACCATACATTTCTTATTAAAACACGGCACGCATTGTGCATTTCCTTGTAGGTTAATTTGCCTTGGCCCCAGCGCCCCTGTTCTGTTTGCATTTGTCGGGCCATATAGAGAGATGCTGGGAATGCCTATTGCCGCCGCCATGTGTGCTAGCCCAGAGTCAACCCCGATTGTGTAGCTCGCTTTGGCTAGTTCTTCTGCCATTTTACCTAGAGGCAAACTGTCCAAAACCATCGCGCCACTGGCCTCGGCAATTCGCTCTGCGCGTTCCTTTTCCAAGTTGTTACCCCAAGCCACTTTTACTTCATAGCCATAGTTTTTCACTAGTTTTGCCAGATCGATCCAGTTTTGCTCTGGCCATTCTTTTGAAGGCCAGGTGGTGCCATGCAACAAAACGATATACGGATGGACTATATCTGGCACCCAACTCAGGTTGAGCCCGCTATCCGGAGCCGAATCCGGTTTGTTGTAACTCAGCGCCTGTGCAAACAGCTCCCTTTGTCGTGTTATGGCATGTTGATCTTGGGCGACGGCATAGGTTTGCTGATAAAACCATGTGGCAAGGGGTTCGCGAGCGCTATGTTTGTCATATCCGGCGAGCAGTCCTTTAGCTTTGCTTGCGAGCCAGGCTGATTTGAGCAGGCCTTGGCTGTCTAGCACCAGATCATACGATTGATTGCACAAGGCGTTTTTGAAGTCTCGCCATTCCCCTGATCGGATGGCCTGAAGTGGATTATTTCTCCACCGACGCAATGCAACGGGGATTACACGTTCGACTGCAGGATGCCAGCTTGGGATTTCTTGAAAAGTCTCTTCAACAACCCAGTCGAAGCGTATGCCAATTATTGCGTGCATAGCATCTGAGATTGCTGGCAAGGCGTGAATGACGTCGCCAAGAGAAGATGTTTTGATTAATAGAACACGCACGTTTTCAAACCCAATCAGGCTCCGGTTAAGGGTGTGGTAGGTTATTTAAAATGGCACAAGCAAAAGATTCCAAAATATCATGTTGATGAACTTCTTGATAAATAATAATATATTGAATAATTAGCTGAAATTATTTTCTGATTGTGATGTAACTATTTATGCGGCTAAGGAAAAAATTTATTCACATCATGCCTATATCCATCCAGTAATACAGTATTATTTACATGAAATAATCATGAAATCCATAACTGATGTCCTTGTCGCAATCTCATAAGTTGCTGGGCGGACGCTTGTTATTCGATAAATAACAAGTGTCACATCGCCTTGCAACTTCTTTG
>CAZWXO010000151.1:1278-5431 GCA_964637885.1 uncultured bacterium | reverse complement strand
ACATGATGCGCCCTTCTTTAAGGCTGCCTCCGCACCTGTCGCAGGTTTGTTGGGTGAAGAATTTATCCATGGCTTGCCTCCTGGCGGCGGAAGGCTCCGTTGCCGGGAATCTCTGCCAAGAGATATTTCCTTGCCTCTTTAAACTCCGGGCCAATCATCCCCAGGCGCAAAAGCCAGGTCCTGAGGGCGTACTTGGGGTTGTCAGCGGCCGGCTGTTTGGGGGAGGCATATTTTTGTTTTAAGGCCATGGCGTTAACCAGGGCAAAAAGCTGGCTGGCGGCCTGGGCCTTGTCGGGGCTTGCTTGCCCCAAGTTAAAGGTCAGGGTTTCCCCGGCCAAATCAACCCGGATACCCGGCGCCTCCTCTTGGGTGTAGATGGTGGCAAAGTCCTCCCGGCTGGCAACGGGGGAGCCTTGGAGTTTTTGCACCAGGGTTTCCGTCACCAAATTCTCCGGCAGACCAAAGGCCAGCTTCAAGAGCTCCTGCTTGGCGTAGATAATGGCCAAGAGGTTCACCAGGCTAATGCCGGTGTGTCCCGTCAGAGGAAGGGAAAGCTCCAGCTCAAGGCCAGGAGAGGTTTCCGTCAGTTTCCCCTCTCTATCCAAGGTGTAGACTGTCCCGTCTTTTTCCAGCTGGTAGGCAAAGCTTGGCGGGCCTAAGTATTTTCCCTTGACTCCGAGTTTCTCTTCCAGATTTTTTAGGATTTCCTTTCTGTCCATGCTTGGCACCTCCTGTGTTTTTTGGTACCACATATATCACTCTAAAGCCTTGTATTAGCAAGTATTTCTTAAGCTAAGGCCGTGTAACGTGCGTAGCTGTAGCCTTCGGAGTTGACCAGGATGGAAGGCTGGCCCGGGCAGCTGACCCGAATGCAGCTGATGTGTCCTTCTCCGTCGTTGCCACCGTCCATTGGGGTAATCCAGGGCTGGTCTAGGAGGAAGTTTTCAGCGAAGGCTTTGTATTCTTCCTCCGTCATCACCACCTCTTTATTAATGGTGTAGGCTACCCCTTGGCCCTTAGGTTTGTCCGCGGCAAAATCTTTTAGCTCCTCAAGGCTTAAAAGCTTGCGGCCAAAGGCGGCCTTTTCCGGTGCCGCTTTCGGGGTCAGCGCATGCAGCTTTTTTTCTTCCAGCAGCTCCTGGATTTCCCCTTGGGTGTAGAGCAGGCAATCCTCTCCTCCTTGCATCGGGACCAGGACATAAGCGTCCTGCCATTTTCCCGCCACCCGGTAGACTTCCTTGCCGATGCCGAAGCAATCGTTTTTCTTAATTTCCATGCTTGCCACCATCCTTTCTTTTGGTAGTGTATATATCACTCTAAAGGCGGATAATAGCAAGTCAATTCTGCGGAAAATCTACATCTTTTAAGGGTTTTTTCGCTCCGTCCCGTATAAGGTAGCAATCCTCGGTGCCTTGAAACCCCCTGTACCGTTTGACGATGGCGTCGGCATATTTTTCATCCAGCTCGATGGTGTGGCAGATCCGGTTGGTCTGCTCGCAGGCGATCAGGGTGGAGCCGCTTCCCCCGAAGGGGTCAAGGACGATGCAGTTGCTCATGCTGCTGTTCTGGATGGGATAGGCGCACAGGTTCACCGGCTTCATGGTGGGATGCAGGTCGCTTTTGCTGGGCCGATCGAAGTTCCAAATGGTGCTTTGCTTGCGGTCGGCGTACCACTGGTGTTTGCCGGCCTTTAGCCAGCCAAAAAGGATCGGTTCGTGCTTCCACTGGTAAGGGCTGCGTCCTAAAACCAGACTTTGCTTGGCCCAGATGCACACCCCGGATAGATAAAAGCCGGCATCGATGAAGGCCTTGCGGAAGTTGTAGCCTTCCGTATCGGCGTGAAAGACATAGATGGAGGCGTCCTTTTCCATCCACCGGGCCATACTGCTAAAGGCGGCCAGGAGAAAGCTATAGAAATCCTGGTCTTGCTGATTGTCGTTTTTTATCTCTCCGGCCTTGGCTTTGTAGCTGACGTTGTAGGGCGGGTCGGTGACCACCAGGTTGGCCTTCTTGCCTTCCATGAGTATGTCATAGGCCTCCCCTTGGGTGCTGTCGCCGCAGTATAGGCGGTGGCGGCCTAAAAGCCAAAGGTCCCCCGCCTGGGTGAAGCCTTCTTCAGCCAGGGATTTTTCCAAATCAAAGTCATCCTCCTGGATGTCCTTGTCATGGACCTGGTTGAACAAAGTTTCCAGCTCCGGCGGGTCAAAGCCGGTAAAGGCGATGTCGTAATCCAGGGACTGAAGGTCTTTGATGAGGTCCACCAAGAGCTCCTTGTTCCACTCCCCGCTGATTTTATTGAGAGCGATGTTCAGGGCTTTTTCCTTGGTCTTGTCGATGTCGACGACGACACAGTCGATTTTTGTCACGCCCAAGGTCTTGAGGACAGCGATGCGCTGGTGGCCGCCGATAACGGTGAAGTCCTTGTTGACGATGACCGGATCCACATAGCCGAACTCGCTGATGCTGTTTTTTATCTTTTCGAATTCGCTGTCGCCGGGCGCTAGTTTCTTTCTGGGGTTGTAACTTGCCGGGATAAGCTGGTCGATGTCTAGTTTTTTAAATTCCATCTTCTTCACTCCAGTATCTTGATTTGATATAGCAGTTATGACTGCAGAACTTTTGCTGCTTGTTGCCGTAAACTTCAAACACCTGCCCACAATGGGGACAGGTGTTTTGGTGGATCATATTTTCTTTTTTAGCTCGCTTGTCGGGATTTTCTTGCCACCACTTCCGGCGACATTCAGCTGAGCAGAATTTCCTTGCTCGCCCTTTGGAAGGCTGGGTTAGCTTTTTTGCGCAGCAGGTACAGATAAGGCCGAGATATTTTTGCACTTCAACATTTAGCCCCACTAATTCAGCATCTCCATCGAGATTATTCCGCTTGCAGTAGCCCCTAATGCTATCCCTTGATAAACCGAGTACATCTGCAATGGTCTTATAACCCACACCTCTAACGCGTAGGTCCATGATTAGTTTTTTATCAAAAGCAGTCATAGTCAAGCTCCTTTCTTTGTTAACAATGATATTGCTCATAATGGGATTGCTGTTTGTATCTTACGGTGGTATATTGTCATCAGGAACTGTCACCGTCGTAGCGCGAATGGATGTGGGTCTGCCGACTTTATCAGACTTAACATCAAACGGCCCTCTAGGTCGGTGGAGGTGATGGAGATGCGCTCCCATCATAAGCAGTTTCTCTTTAAAGAAAGCCAAACGTCGACTCTTCCTAAGGCAATTGGTGCCCTCTGGTGAGTTAACAAAAACGGCTTTCTTTTTATTTGTGACTATTTGAACAATTGCGCAATCAGAGATTACCTCCAAACCCGAAATTACTCAACTCTAAGGTTTTATTTACTACCCCCCTTACCTAATTTCGCGAAAACTTGCGCGAAAGGGGGCGGCGGCCTAATGGGGTTTTAGTCGTAGAGATTTGACCCGCCCCTGGGGCCCGCCATTAGTATTTGTACTCTGGATGCTGGTCTTCCAGCCTGGTCTTACGGTTGTGGCAGCGCTTGCACAGGCTCTGCCAGTTGGCTTCATCCCAAAAGAGCTGCTGGTCGCCCCGATGGGGGGTGATGTGGTCCACCGCCTCAGCCCGGACCAGCTTGCCCTCTTTGTAACAGCGGGCGCAAAAGGGATGGCTCTTTAGAAAGCGGCGCCTGGCCTTTTGCCACCGGCTGTCGTAACCACGCAGGGCGGCGCTGGGTCTGTCATCGGCATGAAGCCGGACGTGGAACTCACAGTATTCATCGGTTGTCAGCAAAGGACAGCCGGGATGCTTGCAGGGCTTTTCTGGCTTTGTCGGCATTAATCTCACTCCTGATTGATTGATAACAGGCGGCGGCAGAAAGGATAAGGACCGCCGCCTGCTGGGTGGAAGGCATAAAAAAACCCGGAAGAATCAATATCTTCCGGGAGGTTATACACCTTTACCGATTACATGATAGCACAGGTTGGGGGTGGCTTACCATGGCTTTTCATGGCGTCTTTTATTTACTAAATAGGTATTTTTTACAATTTAATTCCTGAATAAGAAAAACGTATGTTGCGACCAAAAAGCTTAATGAAACAGCGTCTGTACCCAAAGAAGTCACTAGAGAACGCAAATCACCCTTAAGCTTCCTACAGCTTTTGCTTGGGTCAACTTAGGTAA
>CAZWXO010000151.1:905-1268 GCA_964637885.1 uncultured bacterium | reverse complement strand
GATTTTTTTATTGATCACTTTGGTTTTTTAATGCCTGTTTTTTAAAAAAGCTGGCTCTTACTGCCTATTTTTTCTTATGCCCGCTCAAATCCGTTGGATGCAACTTTTAATTTTTCGATGCATAATCAAATGAATCCATCATTACAATGAGCCTCTCCTCATTTTCAATCGGAATCTCATATCTTCCAGCAAGTCGTCCATCTCTGACAGGCACTCTAAGACCATCTGGAACATTGCATTGGCCGCTGGAATTGTCCCCCCATGCCCTGACAGAGCCGTCTTTCATAACTGCAAGTGAGTGATAGTTTGCCGCAATTTCCACAACTTCGCCTAAATCGGCTGGGACATCGCAGCCCCCTTGAT
>CAZWXO010000151.1:0-892 GCA_964637885.1 uncultured bacterium | reverse complement strand
GCCTTTAGACCTTCTGGCACCTCCAGCGCGCCTTCATCATTATCACCCCACACAAAAATCTGCCCGTCTTTAGTAAGAGCTACCGAATAGTTCCAGCCGGCGGCTATTTTCACAACGCAAGTCAGCCCCTCCGGCACATCGCATTCTCCACTTCCATACGGTTTGCCATCACAAAGAAATCTAAAATATTCTTCTAAATATTCATCAGCTACGGAAAACCACGCCAGAACTTTCTGTTGCGCGGTCAAAGCCAGAACATGCCCCTGTCCAATAGAAACAGAAACAATATTTTTGACATCGTCTGGGACAATGCCTGCACCATAACCTTCATCATCGCCCCATACAACGACACGGCCGTCACTTGTCACCGCAGCGGCCCGATTTAATGTGGCGGCAATGTCGACAACATCGCTCAGTCCGGCCGGCACTTCGAGCATGGAATTTAGGTTTACACCCCATACGCAGACATCTCCTTTTTCTGTCAGGGCCATGGAGAACGATTCCCCAGCAGCGACGGAGACCGCATTCTTCAACTCCTCAGGAACATTACCCGTCTCTCCCCATTGGATAATTTGCCCAGTTTCATTTATTGCCACAGAATGATGGCCTCCAGCTGCTATTATCTTTGCATTTTGTCTTCTGAGAATCCGAGGTGAGATATTATCAATCATCGTATTCAGCCTCATTTTCCACATCTTCGGCTTTAACCAAAGTTTTAAAATCAAAGTCTGGCAACAGATAAAAAACAGTGAGATCTTGCGGCCCTTCCATCATCCCATGAACCGTCTTGCCTCCGACTTCATCCAATGCCTCTTCGGAAAATTTAAAATACATCTTTAGGCGGGTTAGCCTGGGGTGAATGTCCGGGTGCTTTTCCAGCGTCTCCGCACAA
>CAZWXO010000150.1:0-5450 GCA_964637885.1 uncultured bacterium | reverse complement strand
AGAGTCACGACCCGGTCACATAGTTTGGCAATCAGGCTTTCTTCGTGACTTACGACGAGCAGCCCCAGCTGGCGCTTTTTCGTCTGGTCAAGAACGACGTGCCATATTTGTGCCTGGGTGATGGCATCGAGCATTGTCGTCATTTCATCGGCAATCAGGTAGCGCGTTTGCGGCCCGAGGGCCCGGGCGACACAAAACCTTTGCAGCTCTCCCCCGGAGAGTTCGTTGGGATAGCGCTGCAGCCAACTGGTCTCAAGTCCTAAAGCATCCATCAAGCCGGCTTCGGGATGCCAGCCTTCATTGAGCGTTTTGGACAATACCCAGCGGGGGTTGACGGCTTTTTCCGGGTGCTGGCTGACTAGTTGGACGGGATTGTAGCCGCGAAATGCAAGGTCTTCTCCATCAAGGGTAACGCGCCCCTCCCAGGGTTTTTCGTAGCCTGACAATAATCTGGCCAAGGTCGTTTTGCCGCAGCCGCTGGGGCCTACGAGTCCGACGATTTCTCCCATTGCAAGCGTCAAATTAAAATTGCGCAGCACCCATTTCCCTTTGCCGTAGCGAAAGCCGACGTTATGCGCCTCAAGTGGCATGATGGCACCTGACCTTGCCCTCCCGCAGTTCGCGCATTGCGGGCCTGTGCTGGCAGCACTCGGCAGTCTTGTGCTCGCACACCGCTTCAAAGATGCAACCGGAGTTGCGACCCTGTAGAGCAGGCTGGCGGGCGCAGGTTGCGGCAAAATCGTTTTGAGGCAACGCTTTCCATAAGGCTTTGCTGTAGGGATGGCGCAATTTTTCACCGCGCTGAATAAAGTCGTGTTTTTGCGCCAATTCGAGATTTGTTCCCGCGAAAAAGACTGACACCCGGTCCGCTACTTGTAGTGCTGTGCCAATATCGTGGGTGATTAAAACTACGGCAGCCCCGGCGTCTGCCTGCTGACGCAGATACATTAGCGTGTCCATCGCTACCTCCGGGTGGAGGCCCGGCGTCGGTTCGTCAGCGATAATGAGCTGTGCCCCGCCGATGACCGCCGCTGCCACCAAGACCCGCCGCGCCATTCCCCCCGATAGCTCGTGGGGATAGAGATTGGCGACGTTGTCCGGCAATCCGAAGCGTTTAAAAATATCCCGCCGAGCCGCGTTTTGCAGCGCGCCTTTTTCCCCGACCTGGGCACCGACCTTGAGCAAAGGGTTGAGGCAATTAACCGATTGGGGGATTAGAGCAATCTTGGAGCCGCGTAAACGTTCTTGGAGTTTCTTATCGAGAGGCTGGCCTTGATACAGCATCGTGCCCGTGACAGTGGCGTTTTGCGGCAAAATTCCTAAAATAGCATGGGCTAGCAAACTTTTGCCGGAACCGCTGGCTCCGACAATCGCCAGAATTTCCCCTGGAAAAGCCGCGACGTTGAGATCGCTGATTACTTCAATTTGCGTTTGGCGCAGCCCCTTTTGATATTGAGTAAAAGAAACGGATAGATTTTCGACGGTTAACATTGAAGTTTTCATCGTCTCACCCTTTCGTTTTTAATCCTGGGCACTGTACGGATCGATCATTAAACGTAAATTTTCTCCGATGACATCAAAGGCGCGGACAATCGCCACCAAGACCAGTCCGGGGAAGACAGCTAGCCACCACATCCCTTGAGATAGATATTTCATCGACTCGGATAAAATGATGCCGATGGCCGGTTGGTGCGGTGACAGACCGAAGCCAAGAAACGTTATCGATGCCTCATGCAGAATCGCATGGGGAAAAACCAAAATAAGTCCGACAAACAGCTGGGGAAGGATGTGCGGCAGCATGTGCCGGGTTGCGATCCACCAGCGGGATTTGCCAAAATTTCTGGAAGCGCCGATATAGTGGGCGGTGCGCAGTTGCAATATCTCGGCGCGGATGACCCGCGCCAAGCTTGTCCAGTGCGTCAGGGCCACGCCAATGATGACGCCCCGGGCGCCGCCGCCCAAGGTAAAAGAAATTAGTATCAAGGCGACCAGATGCGGAACTCCCAGAAATAAATCGATTAGCCAGGAGACAAAAGCGTCCACATAGCGACCCATTGTCGCCGCCGCCATCCCCAGCAACAGGGCAATCAAGACACTGGAGCCTGCCGCTACTAGTCCGACGCGGATGCTGAGGGAAAGGCCCTTAACCGTCCGGACAAACATATCCCGCCCTAGCCAATCTGTCCCAAAGGGATGAGCCAGGGAAGGGAGCAGATTGCGCTCCATTAGGCTAGTCGCGATCCGATCGTCCCCCATCACAGCGCTCCCGACCAAGATACTTCCTAAAAAAAGGGCGGCGATGGACGTAAAGATCAAGGTCTTTTGCCGACGGTTTAGCCTCGGCGCCATGCGGCGCAAAGACCGGGTCTCGGTTGTTAGTGACTGCATGCGGGCTGCTCCACCTCCTTCATCCGTGGGTCGATCAGGCAATAGAGCAGATCAGCGATAAAATTCCCCGTAAAAACAAAGACAGCACTGATTAGCACCAGACCGAGCAGCAGCGGCAAATCTCCCCGAAGGCCTGCCTGCACCGTGGCCTGCCCCAGTCCCGGGTAGGAAAAAACCTGCTCCGCCAGGACCGCACCGCCAAACAGCTCGCTAAACGACGCAAACTGCAGAGTCAGGGCCGGGATAATCATGTTGCGCAGACCGTGGCGGAAAAAGAGTTTGTAGCCTTTTTCACCCTTGGCCCGGGCAAACAAAATGTAGTCGCTGTTCATCACGTCGATGGTTTTTTGCCGCGTGTGTAGGGCGATGGCGGCAATACCGATGATGCTGAGAGCGAGACACGGCAAGATCATGTGATAGAGCCGGTCTCCCAAGGTAACTTGCTCGGCCAGCATGCCGGCCGGGACCCCAAGACCGACGGGAAACCATCCCAAATAGACTGAGAAAACGATTAAGAGCAAAAGCCCGATCCAAAAAGTCGGGGTCGATGCCAGAATCAGGCAATACCATTTAATCGCTTTGTCGATGAAGCTGCCACGGTTGATCCCGGCAACGATTCCTAGGGTAAGGCCCAGGAGGCCGGATAAAATCCACGCCGCCCCCATCAGCAGGGCCGAAGCGTAAAAGCGATCTTTAATAACCTGAGTGACGGGAACCCGGTATATCATCGATGTTCCCAGATCCCCGCGTAAGACGGCGCTTCCCCAATGCAAGAATCTTTGCAGAGGGGGCTGGTCCAGCCCCCAGTAAGCAGCAATTTCCTCTTTTTGTTCGGCGCTGACCCGCATCATATCCGCGCCGACGTAGCTGCGGACAGGATCAATCGGGGAAAAGCTCACTAGCACAAAGGAAAAAACGCACAACGCCACCAGTAAAGACAGCAGACGAATTAATTTCCCTAAGATAAGTCGCAGCCGCATTCTAATCTTCCCATTTCCATTCAGCGATATTGTCCGTAATCGGCCAGCCATGACCATGGGGCTGAATTTTTTGGTCGCCGATGTTCAGCCCATCCCGGACAAAATAGACGTGCTGGAGATTGACGAGCCACACCCAAGGGGCATCACCCTGACCGGCAAAGCCGGTGTTGCCGTCCCATTGAGCTTTCTGCCAAAAGGCATTAGCGGTAGCCTCATCTAGCTCTGCCAGAGCTTGCTCCATATTTTGATCGACGACAGGATTGGCGTAGTAGCCGGGATTATAGTACTCGACCCCCATGGACTTGCTGCTATACAGGTTGTACATCTCCAGGGGATCGTGACTTCCCCAGCCAAACAAAACGGCGTCGGTGTGCATCACCTTTTCAATTTCGTCCCAGCTTTTACCGACAACTTCAATCTTAATCCCAAGGGGATTCACTAAGTCGGCCACAGCAATCGCCAAGGATTGGCGCAGGCCGTCACTGGCGGGATAGACTAGGGTAAAAGTAGCCTTGAGACTACCTTTTTCCCTGATACCATCGCCATCGCCATCGGTCCATCCAGCCGCTTCGAGGATCGCTTCAGCAGCGCTGAGGTCGGCATCGGTGACGACTGTTGCCGGATTCCACCAGGGCATTTTGTCGCAAACGCTATAGGCTGGAGTGCCAAAGCCATTCAAGACCCCGGCAACCAAAGCACTGCGGTCGACGCCGATATTGATGGCGTGGCGAATCGCTTTATCGGCAGTCACATCGTTGCCGATCGGGTAGCCCTCTTCGGTTTTGGCGCCCGCTTTTTGGTAGGGGAACATGATGCCGCGGTTATCCACGGATTCTAGGGCAATCAGCTTCATCCCGTCGATTTCCTGCTGGCCCATGGAAACGGCTACAGAGGCAACGTCGGCCAGGCCTGATTGTGCTGCCGCCAGGGCGGCATCTTCGGCGAGAAAGAGGAAGGTAATCTTGTTAAAGACCGATTTGGCACCGTAGTAGTGGGGGTTGGGCTCGACAATCAGCTGCTGGCCTTTATCCCACTGGACGAATTGGAAAGGTCCTGAACCTACCGGATGCTGGGAATATTCCGGTCCATGGGCATGCTCGGGAACAATCCCGATGCTAGCCAGGCTATAGATGAAGGTGGAGCGAGGGCTTTTTAGGGTAAATTTAATCGTCGTATCGTCTAGGGCTTCGACTGTGTCGAGGATATCCAGGTCCACCACGGAACCGCTCGCCTTGGCCGTCAGGTAGGTGTAGACAACGTCGGCGGCAGTCACTGGCTCGGCGTCGGAGAATAAAGCATCGGTCCGGATCGTCACTGTCCAGACCAGGCCGTCAGGAGAGACCTCGTAGCCCGTGGCCAGGTCGTTCGTTATAGCTAAGTCTTTGTCCCGGGTAAAAAGGGCGCTCTGAAAGAGGGGGGAGCCGTAACGACCCCAGCCGGTGGTCGGGTCAAAGCCGGCTTCCGGCTCGTTGCCGATGGCCAGGACTAGTTCATCTTTAGGTCGTACTTGTTCCGAATCGCTTTCGCCAGCGCCGCATCCGGCCGCTAGTCCGGCTAGTAGGGTGATGGCTAACATGTAGGATAAAATTTTAATCTTCATTATTCTCGCCTCCATAGTTGCTTGTCGAGGGAGGGACTTCGCATAAAAAAACACGAAAGTCAGCCGCATTCAACAGCGCAAACCTTCGTGGTTTTATTCATCGTATAGTATTATAATTGTACCAAAGTAGATTTGATGACGAGACTGCGCCTTCATGACACAGATTCATGAATTGATTATATACTATTAACTATTTAAAAAACACGAAAAATATTACGATTTTTAGCATTATTTTAACTTTTTATGTTGAGGCAAGGGTCAAGTTGGGTTTTAAATCATTAGTTCAGCTTTTCCATCCATTAACTACGTGCAACACCATGGTAGACATGGTTGCTCTAGGGAGGGGAACAGTCACTGTGAAGATGGACAATTCGCAGAATGGCTGCCTTCGGTTTCCGATGTCCTTGGGGTCGCCAAATACAGACCATCCATGGTCTGCTTTGGCTGGCGTTGCTCCTGCAACGCTCACCCCAATCACTTGA
>CAZWXO010000149.1:4477-5465 GCA_964637885.1 uncultured bacterium | reverse complement strand
GTCACTCCCCGACCCATCTTTTCTAGAATCACCGCCGAAATTAACTCATAGTGGTCCGAGATAACCATGACCGATTTATTTTGATTGAGCCCATCTATCACCGCATTAGCGGTCTTGGAGGCGATATAAATGGAGACAATCGAGTAAAGAATAAAACGGATATCATAAAAAAACAAACCAATAATCATAATTACCAAGTTAAAAGATAAAGCAGAAGCGCCGACAGAAATGTTCCATTTGCGCTTGAGAATGACGGAGATGATATCGGTCCCCCCTGCGCTGGCACCAGACCGTAGAATCAATCCGCCCCCGATCCCTGAAAGGACCCCGGAAAATATTGAAGCGATGTAGATATCCAGATAGGGTGCCGGGACATAAGGCTCCGTGAGCGGTAAAGTTATCGTGATGACCGCAACCCCAATCAGGCACTGCAGCATGTAGCGCCAAGGCAAAGCGATAAAACCCCAGATTAACAGCGGAATATTGAAGAGCAAAATACCCAGATGAACCGGCAGGCCAAAGGCCATATTTCCCAATATCGCCGCACCGCCGGCCCCTCCGGTTATCAAGCCATAAGGAATAATCATCGCATTCAGCGAAATCGAAATGATACATGAACCGATAAAGGTTTGCAGTAACCTGACAGTCATGTGCAGAGCGCTTTTACCGACTCTTTTAACAGCGATTTTCGTTTTTTCCTTGTGCAACACTATCATCCTTCGTTACATGTAGTAGCGGGCCCCAAAAACACCTAGAAAATTACTCCCCAGTGATTTAAAAACCTGTCTTGTCCCGCCAGATCATCCAGATATTTTCCATCCGCTTGGGGTCAAGCTTCCCTGACAAACATTCAGTTTGAAAAAAGCGCTGAGGAAAAATTGGCAAGTCACCCGTAATCCCCATCCTTTGCCTGATTAGATGTTTTTGCCGGAAGATTTGTTCCCCCAAGTTGACCAATTCCCCGGCATCCCACTGGTATCCCAGTGCT
>CAZWXO010000149.1:0-4467 GCA_964637885.1 uncultured bacterium | reverse complement strand
CGACGATATCATCGTCGTCATAAATTTTGCGGGCAAAAAGACAGATACACAGGGAAGTCAGCATTCCCCGGCGCTTATCCTCGGCGATGATTTTTTCTACCAGCAGATTATCGTCGTTTCCTTGCATTTCCTGGTCAAAAGCGTAACCACCATTGTCTAGGTGAGAATGCCTGGCCCCGGCGCCGACACCTAGCAAATACCCATAGCCAGTAAAATAACCCGGCATCTCGTTGCCGGCCACGTGCATGGCATAGTCCGCCCCCCCGTATTTTGCCCCCAGGAACCGCACGCCGCGACCCAAATCGCGATGCAATTCTGTTTGCGGCTGGCTGATGTATTCCAATAGCTGCCGATAGCCACTCATCTCGCCAAAGGATAGGTTAACTTTTAATTCTTGGGAATCGATTAATCCATTGACCGACGCCTCAGTCGCCCAGCCAGCAACTATCCCGCTGGCGATCACATCGAGGCCGTACTGCTCGCAGGTGTCGATCAATGCTAAGATTTCCGGGGGCGAAGAAATTCCCAGGTATGAACCTAAGGCAAAAATCAATTCGTAATCGTAGGCCACTTCGCTGGAAACATACTCGTGCCCGGCAGCAAATTCTTGCCGCAGCAATGCGATATGAATACAGCCAATCGGACAACCCGAGCAAGCTAATTTGCGAATCAGATGATTTTCAGCGAATTTCTCGCCGCTGATCTCCTCGGCCTCGGCGAAACTCCCCGATTGCATGTTCAGTGTCGGTAAAGCTTTCATGGCGTTGAGGGGCAAAACATTGACCGCTGTCCCGAGATCGTGATATTTTTTCATCAAATCAGTCCGGACAGTTTTCTGATAGAGACGATTGTACACCTGGCGATATTTTGGCATCTCAACCGCCGCATTCTCCAAATCCCCTGTGACGACGATGCCTTTGAGTTTTTTATAGCCGAAACAGGTCCCCAAGCCGAGCCGCCCAAAATGACGGAAGGTGTCGACATTGACCCCGGCAAAAGCAACTCTATTTTCCCCAGCAGGTCCAATTCGCATAATGCTGCGAAAGCTACGCCCTGAGGTTAAATCACGCAGTCTTCTTCCCGTATGACTGCAGCCGGAGCCCCACAACGGTTCGGCGTTTTTAAAAGTGACGTGGCCATTGTTGATTTCCAGCCAGACTGGTCCTGTACTTTCCCCTCTAATAACCACCGCACTTAGATTGCAGTGTCGTAATGCCATCGCCAAACGCCCCCCGGCGTGGCTTTCGCCATATTCACCAGTCAGAGGCGAACGAAAAACAGCGACTGTTTTCGTGACAACGGGATAGACAAAAGTCATCGGACCGATGGCAAAGACAATTGGCTGCCCAGGATCCCCAATCGGCAACTCCGGACCAGCCGTCTCGGCAAACAACGCCACAGCGAGGCCCGTCCCGCCAAGCCAACCTGCCAGATCTTGACGCTGGATGATGGTAGCTTCTTTTTTCGTCAAATCAATCTCTAAAATACGCAGCTCTTCACTCATTCCCTACCACCTCCATAACCAGACATTGATGCGGGCAAAAAGCAACGCAGACCCCACAATGCTTACACATCATCGGAAAACCAAAGCGGGAAAAGCGCAAATAATTGATCGGACAAGCTTTTAAACAGGCTCCGCAGCTATTACACAACTCTTGCTTGAAAACTGCTCCCCCACTCTGTCGCGGTACCATCGCCCCTGTAGGGCAAGCCTCGGCACAATCCGGCCCGATACAGGCGGCACAGATATCAGCCACAATTCCACTTTGCATGCCCCCCTTGGTGTGGATCCGCAAAGCCGCTTCCTGCGGCGCTAAGCTGGCGTAGTTCTGGCGGGCGCAGGCCTGCATACACGCATAACAGCCGATACACCGCTTCATTTCCGGCGAACGCAAAGTACGGATGCGTCGACCCTTTGCTTCGTTTGGCATAACTATCTCCTCTCAATTCACCTAAACAACCTGCTCAGGAATTTTTCTAGCTAATCTTTGGCACAAAAAATACTAACCTTATTATAAGCGTTATTTAACATACTCTGAAATTTTTTTTCATCTTGGCGAGATATTTGTTATAATATAGATGGAGGTGATTCTATTGACGAGAATTGTTAGTTGGGAAACATCCTATCGCAGACGCATGATCACTGCCACCTTGCTCGCGCTGTTCAGCTTAGCGAGCTTCCTTCCGACACAGGCCTTAGCCACCGAACAGTATAGCGCCAACGGTTGTACCGTTAGCCCGCGAATAACATCTGACCGCGTTGTCCAAGTCCAGGGGAAGGTCCCTGATTCCACCGTTTGGGTCTGGATCGAGGTCAAAAATGGCAACTTATCCGAAGATATTTTTCTATACCGTCCCAAAGCGGGGCAATTCGTCCGGGATATTTTCGCTCGTTTCGGACCTGGCAAATATCAAATAACCATCTACCGCACCACCAGCACCCTCCAATACGGCACCAAGTATTACGAGCATGCCAAATTATACTTTGAAAACACCAACAACCTTTCCGGTTACAATATTAAGACATCCACTAACAGCGCTTTTTATTTAAATACTCCCTTCTACCCGGAGGAAAGCATCCTGCATTTTCAGATTTCCGACCCGCTAGGGCGGCACCCGGAAGCCATCTTTCAGCTAAACGCTGCTACTGCCAGCGGGGCGCGAATCCACTTGCCCTTTGGGCCTGGCAAGCACGATATCAAAATTTGGGGCATTGACAGTCAGCAAAACGATTTCTCCTTCAACGAGTTTTCCATCATTAATACAGATAACAGGGGCTTGGACTGGTTGTTACCCAGCACTGAAGTTCAAAGTGACCATCCCATCATCGTCGCCCTGGCCCAAGAAATAACCGCCAAAGCAAAGAATGATCGCGAAAGGGCCACCTTGGTACATAAATGGGTCGCTGCAAATATCAGCTACGATGCCGAGGGTGTCAGGACAGGTTCTTTTCGCGACACCCCTCAGGATGCTCTTAGCACCCTAATGCGCAAGCAAGCCGTCTGCGCCGGCTACTCAAACCTCTATGCCGCCCTACTCCGCGCGGCTGGTGTTAAAACCAAAGTCGTCTCGGGAGTGGCCGGACAAGACAAAGATGTCGACCTGACTTTGGACTACTCGCTCCCGACCAACCAGTCGGCCAAGGAAGCTAATTGCCATGCGTGGAACAAAGTCTACCTCGATAATCAATGGCTCAACGTCGATGTCACCTGGGATGCCGGTCATGTCACTAACAACCGCTTTCGTAAAAGCTTTAGCACAGATTATTTACTGAAGCTAGATCGCTATTTTGACAAAGACCATCTCTGGCTAGCAGACGAGCCATTTTAACTTGTTTCCCTGCCTTGACAGAGAAACAAGTTTTGGAGTAAGGTATATCCGTTGAAATTCTTGCCACTCGGCAGAATTATTTTTGGAGTTAGCAAATTCTCTTCGATCGGCTCTACTCTTCAAAATACTTTGATCAGAGCTACACAGTAGTTGCGTGCCCTGATCTGTATTGAAATTTTATCCAAAGGAGGTGAATTATATGTATTGCAATAACTGTGGAAAACTCTTGCGCATTGCCCTTGGCAAAGAAGAAAAGTGCCCCCACTGCAGCACCACAACTGATGACGCTGATAACAAGTTTTGCACTTCCTGCGGCAACATCCTTACCGAAGAAAAAATCTGCAAAGGATGTGGCATGTCCCTGCTCAAAAAGGCGGAAAAAGGTTAGTCGATAAAACGAATTATTGGAGGGAATTTGATGAGTATGAAAGAACCTACTAATTTAGGCGATGATGAAAAAATTGACGTCAAAAAGAAATTATTAATCTGGGCAATTCTCCTAATCGGCTTTTTCTTAATTGGCACATTTATGCCTGAGGAAGTCGAAGATTTCGGCCTTCTCTGCATTATCCCAGCTGCATTTTTGCTATTTTATATTTTTTGGACCAAGCGAATCATGGAATCCCTTGTTCTTGGATCTGTCCTTGGCTTTATCATGGCCGACGGATTCACGATGGATGCCTTCTGGAACTGGAATACAGCCCTCTACGACACGATGCTCAACGAGAGTATCGCTTGGCTCTTCATCGTTTGCGGCCTGATGGGCAGTATCATCGCCGTCATCGAACGTGCCGGCGGTGCCACAGCGTTCGGTAATTTTGTTGCCAGCAAAGCCAAAGGAGAAAAGGGTGTTTTACTCTGGTCATGGGTGCTCGGCGTCCTGATCTTTGTCGACGATTACCTCAATGCCCTGACCGTCGGCTCGAGCATGGCTCCCTGCACAGATCGTCACAAAGTCCCCAGAGAAATGCTTGCTTATATCACCGACTCGACAGCTGCCCCTGTCTGCCTGCTGATTCCTATCTCGACATGGGCTATCTTTATCGGCAGCCTGGTAGAAGAACAAGGCCTTGTTCCAGCTGGCGACGGCGTCAAATTTTATATTACGACTATCCCATATAACTTTTACGCCTGGGC
>CAZWXO010000148.1:0-5511 GCA_964637885.1 uncultured bacterium | reverse complement strand
TGCGATACACCGCATGATGAAAAAGAGCAAGTTGCTTGATTTCGGCAGCCTGCACCAAAGCCACCGCCTCCTCCCATGTCGAATGCCCCCAGCCGGTTTTGGAGGGATAGGGACCATCGCCGGCATACTCTTCATTGGTGTACATCGCGTCATAAATCAGCAGGTCGGCATCAAAAACAAAGCCCAGCAAGGTGGAATCCATCACCTTATAGTGCTCGTTATCGGAAATATAGCAAACAGATTTGCCATTGTAATCCAGACGATAACCCAAACAACCGTTGGGGTGATTGAGATGAGTCGAGCGAACAGAAACTCCGTCACCTAGATCGACGACCTGTCCGGCCTTGATTTCGTGGAACTCAAAATCCCCTTGGAGCTGATCCAGGGAAACAGGAAAATGCGGATGCTCCATCTGCCCCCGCATCAGTTGGGCAAAGGTGAGATTCATCTTCCCCTGACCATAAATCATAAAACGATTGCCCTCGACAAAACTGGGTGCGAAAAAAGGGAAACCCTGGATGTGGTCCCAGTGGGTGTGCCCGATAAAGACAGCGGCGTCCACCGGTTTTTTTTCGGCCATCATCTTGTTGCCCAAGTTGCATATACCGGTTCCAGAATCAAAGATAGCGCGCTTGCCTCCGGCACAGACTTCGACACAGGGAGTATTGCCACCATAAATCACCGTTTCTTTCCCCGGCACCGGCCGCGAACCCCGTACTCCCCAAAAGGTAACTGTAATCTGATTTTCCATCAGCCAACCTCCTCGTCAACCGCCGGCGTTTAATTGTCGACGTGCTCAACCTGCCCAAACTTCTTTTGGTAGGCATCAATGGCCTGAACGATCGCCTGCCTGGCAGCGCGGGCATCCAAAGATTCCTGGACGGTGGTCACCTTGTGCTCTAAGTGTTTGTAGACCTCGAAAAAATGTGAGATCTCTTCAAAAACGTGCTTGGGCAGTTGCCCGATATCTTTGTAGCAATTAAGCGATGGGTCCTTTAAGGGGATGGCAATGATTTTTTCGTCGACTTCCTCGTCGTCAATCATCTTGATCATCCCGATTGGATAGACGTTGACAATCGTCATCGGATCCAAGCTTTCCGAGCAAAGCACGAGAACATCCAAAGGATCGTTATCCTCGGACAATGTGCGCGGAATAAAACCGTAATTAGCCGGGTAGTGGGTCGAGGTATGCAGGATGCGGTCAAGGATAATCAGGCCCGTGGCCTTATCCAGTTCATATTTTTTCTTGCTCCCCTCAGAAATTTCAATCACGGCGATAAACTCTTCCGGAGTAATTCGAGCCGGGTCAATGTCGTGCCAGATGTTCATTGTCTGATCCTCCCTTTTATTCAATCGATGCGAACAAACGCTCCCAGGGGACAATAATCGATGCACTCCCCGCAATCAATACAATCATCTTCACTAATCACAGGCAAGGCATGGCCATCCTGGGTGATAGCCTGAACGGGGCAAACTTTAATTGCCGGACAACGGTGGTCCTGGGGACATTTAGATGGATCTACTTGCATCTGCATTACATCTTACTCCTTATCTATTCCTAAGTGCGCTGTAAATCAAGAAATACTGAGCTGCTAGCTCCGGCAACCGATACGTCTCCGCAATACGGCGCATAAAATCTGCGACCCTCTTTTCTAATTCATCGGATGCGCTTGATGAATCGGCCTCCCGATATAATTTTTGGTAGAATATTTTCTGCCTTTTATCCATATAATTGGTATAATTCGACGCAAACCAATCCAGTACCTTCTTTAATCCATCCCTGGTACTCGATTTATTCAAAATTATTTCAATACCTGACCAATACGCTAAAAAATCCTGCGGGGCGGACTCCTTATTAGGTCCAGTCGTAGCAGCATCATCCCGGGAAAGCAGGAGCGCCTCCAGCTGATTCTGCTGGGAAAGCAAAGAGTCAGCCGGGACATCCCCCAATAAGACCTGGCCACACTTAATGGCCGACAAATTCTTATCTTTCACTTCCAGCATCACATCTACTCCCAGGCTATCTAAGGCATTTTCCTGATACCAGCGCGCGAACTCGGCAACCCCGATCGTCAAGGAGTGGGCCCCGGGTCGCTTAGTCGAATCCGGTTGCGAATAGTGCAGTTTTTGCTTGCCATGCTCTGCCCTCCAGGTAATCCGGGCCCGGCGAATCCAATCACCTTCGCTCATTGCACCCGTCCTGCTCTGATCCGGAGAATTCAAGCAATGATGCAAGTTATCAAAAATAACCGGCAATCCTGTCACTTTTGCCGCCTCTATGACATCAGCGATATGATAAGTGCGCTCGTCATTTTCCAGCGTCAGGCGTTCCTGTACAGAGTGAGGTAAATCCTTGACAGCGGCGGCAAAACGCTCAGTGGCGCTTGCCTTATCCCCATACGCTCCACCAAGATGAAGTATAATCCGGCTGGTCCGATCCATGCCCAAAAGTTCTAAAAAGTCGGCGTGATAGATTAAATCCGCAATGCTGCGCTTGACAACTTCAGCGTCGGGGGAAGATAGTACGGTGTACTGCCCCGGATGCATCGACAGGCGAATGCCGGCTACTCTAGCCTGGGCGCCAATCTCCGCCAGTCGCGACGCAAACCTCTTTTGCCACGGGAAATCCATTGCCGGATGAGAAGCGAGAGGAATGATATCCGAGCTGATCCGAAACAAGTAGATTCCATGACGAAAATTATAATCGAGCATGACCTGCAACGCATTCAGGTTGTGCATGATCACCGACTCAAGCTCGGCGTGACTAGCGCGCTTTAAAATGAGGCTGCGCAAGCGGGCTTCCGGAATCCCTAGAAGGATACAGGCATAGCCCACCCCCGCTGACGGACGCTTTTTGATAGCGCTCTGCCCCGCAGCTAATATCACTTAAAATAATCAATCCCGGCTCTAAAGATGCCGTCATTGTAATTGCCCGGAACATTTAGAAAAAGTCCGGAGCGGGTCCTTTCCGGATGCCCCATCCGCCCCAAAATCAGCCCGTCGGGGCTACACAATGCCTCGACGGCCCCCAGCGAACCGTTGGGATTGTCGGGGAAATGCATCGTGGGATGAGCATTAGGGGTGACATACTGACTAACCACCTGCCCTCTTTCTGCCATGGCGAGTAATTCATCCCGACCACAAAACAGCCTGCCTTCACCGTGAGAAATGGGGACCGTGTATACCGTGTCCAGCTGGGAATGTCGCATCCAGGGACTCAGCGTACTAAGGGGTCGAACCCGTACCAGTCGGGAGACGTGGCGACCAATCCTGTTAAAAGTCAATGTCGGCGATTCCAGACCCGGTCGCCGAAACTCGCCATAGGGTAGCAAGCCAACCTTAATCAGAGCCTGGAACCCGTTACAAATACCTAAAACAAGGTTTTTCTGTCTGATGTGCTCCATTACCTGATCCATTATCAGCGGATTCTGTAAAAAGGCCGCAATAAACTTACCCGACCCATCCGGTTCATCCCCAGCGGAAAAACCGCCAGGCAACATTAGAATCTGTGCCTTTGCCAGAGCTGCGGCAAACTCATGCAAACTAGCATTGATCTCTGCTAGACTTTGGTTACGGATGACGAGTATCTGTGGATCCCCGCCGGCAACGCGAAAAGCCTCGGCAGTGTCGTACTCGCAATTTGTTCCAGGGAAAGCAGGAATCAAGACGCGAGGAGCAGCAATGCCTCTTCTGGCAAAGGCCGCTTCCCCGCTGGATAGCGACATCTTTGCCCTCTCCTTGATTTGCAGGGCAAAAGCTTCCTCCTCCGGATCATCTTTAAGCTCGTCGGGGAATATATCCTCCAGAATCAGTTTGTGTTTTTTTAATAATTCAGAAAGCGCGAATTTTGTTCCGTCATGGCGCGCTAAATGATGGCTTCCATCCGTATAACCCAGTAAAAACGGAGTAAGGGCAGCGGTCAGCTCTACCTCGAACTCGGCCCACTCCGCAAGCTCGACGATAATTGAGCCCGGCACCACCAAGCGTAAAAGTTCTGTATCGATATCCGGCTCCATAATCATTCCAATGCTGTTTCCGACGGCCATTCGCAAAATAGTCGCCTCAGCTCCGCCAGCATCCACGACCGCTGCGGCAATTACCGCGCCCTCCCGTTGCAACTTAACCAGCTGGGTGTAGAGAACCATGGCTCTTTTAAAATCAGGCAAGCCATCCTCATCGATGAAAACCGGCAACAGCAGTACCTGGTTGCCCGTCTCTTTAAAAGCTACAGAAACAAGGTCGGATGCCTTAGCTGTTGTCACGGCAAAAGAAATCAAGGTAGGTGGAACGTCAAGCTGATTAAAACTACCTGACATCGAATCCTTCCCGCCAATCGCTGGAATTCCCATCTCCATCTGCGCCCGCCAAGCCCCAAGCATGGCGGCCAGAGGGATCCCCCAGCGCTGTGGGTCTGTGCCTGGTTTACCGAAATATTCCTGTAAAGATAGCCTGATACTCTTAGGGTCTCCTCCCATCGCCGCAATTTTAGCCACTGACAGCAATACGGCACAAGCCGCTCCATGGAACGGGCTCCACTCCGAAATCCACGGATCAAAACCCGCTGCCATCAGGGTGGCAGTCCGGCAATCTGAACCAGCCGGAACCATCGCAGCCATTCCCTCTTCAAAACTTAACTGACGAACCCCGCCAAAAGGCGAAAAAACAGTCCCTCTGCCAATGCTCGAATCAAAACGTTCGTGCAGACCCTGCCGCGAAGCCGCGGCCAGCCATGGATAGCTACCTGCCTCAGTTTCCAACAGATATCTCTGCCGCGGCATTTTTTGATCCTGAATGCTGGGAATTACAGCTGATGTGCGCCCAGTAATGCCGGATGTATCTAAAAATTTTCTGGAAATATCGACGATAGTATCCCCGCGCCAGCGCATTACCAGCCGCGGGCTAGCAGTGACTTTTGCGATGATATTAGCCTCGACGTTCTCAGCCTGGGCAAGGGCGATGAAGGCGCCTGCATCCTCAGGAGCGACGACAACGGCCATCCGCTCCTGAGATTCGGACAAAGCGATTTCTGTCCCCCCCAGTCCAAGATACTTTAGGGGCACTTGGTCCAGATCTACCTCCAGCCCGTCAGCCAGCTCGCCGACAGCGACGGAAACTCCGCCCGCTCCAAAATCATTGCAACGCCGAATCAGGCGGCTCGCCTCGGGGCGACGGAATAAACGCTGCAATTTGCGCTCTGTGACTGGGTTGCCTTTTTGCACTTCGGCACCGGAACCGAGCAGAGAATTCTCATCATGCTCTTTTGAGGAACCCGTCGCTCCGCCAATTCCATCGCGGCCGGTTCGTCCCCCGACCAAGATAACCACATCTCCAGGCCGTGGCTCCAGCCTCTGCACTTGGTGCTGTGGGACCGCAGCGATTACCGCCCCGACCTCCATCCTTTTTGCCACATAGCCCGGATGATAGTATTCGTTGACATAGCCTGTCGCAACCCCAATCTGATTGCCATAGGAACTGTACCCAGCCGCAGCCCCAGTTGTAATTCGACGCTGG
>CAZWXO010000147.1:0-5553 GCA_964637885.1 uncultured bacterium | reverse complement strand
CCATTTTGCTAATTGCAAATAATCATACTGCCGCCCCACAAATAATGCAATACAGATACAAGCATGGCATTATTTATTCCTTTTCAACAGGCTATACTTGCAATTTTGGGTATTAGACGAAAGGGGAATTCCCGCAAAAATTATGGCTGGAAATACTAAAAACCAGCTTCAGACTACGGCCCGCGAGATTAAATTTGGTGGGCCCCTAAATGAAGTGATTTAAGCAGAGCATTATTTTTCACTTTCAACTTCCGATAAACCTCCGGCAGCATCAGCTTGATAACCTCACCCATGAAAGCCTCATCTTTAAACATCCGGACAAAAAATTCCTCGTTTTGCTCGTAGCGTTCTGCAGCGACATCCTTGAATTGCTGCTCGAATATCTTTTCGAAAGTCGATTGGGTATTATTCTTAGCAAGCTCCACTAGGCGCTCGTCGGCCATAAAATCCTGCGCCATCTGGGCTAAAACTTTATCCATCTCTGAGAAATTGGTGCCAAAGCGTTCGTTGATTTTATCGATAATCACAGATAGTGGCTCTTTCTTCTTGTCTTTTCCGCCGAGACCTCCTTTGGCAGGGTCGATTTCCGGTGTTTCACTGACCCCGATATTACCTTCGAAGTCTTTGATTAGTTTGTATTTATCAAGAAGCACTTTATCATCGACGACTATCTTCTCAAATTTTCCCTTGGGGATAAGCTTCAAGAGGAATTTCGCGTAAACACTGAATTTTTGCATGTCCGCGTCAAACATACGGCAAACTTGGCTAATCACTCATGTTTTAATACAATCGGCGATATTTAGAATTACGCGGAAAGTATGGGAATATCGCGGGATGATGCACACAGCTGTCAATACAAATAGGCAATACTATTTGTCCTTGAAATGGGGTACACAGTACTTTAGAAGTGAGTTATTTGGGTACCCAGCTCAATGCGCAAAAGCGTTTATTTGATTTGCGTTAATATTTCATGAATAATTCCGACAGCTGCCCAGGATGTAATATTATTGGTATCAAGCGGTGGGGATACTTCTACTATATCCATAGCTTTAATTGGCAAGTCCGTCAGGATTAATCGGACTAACTCAAGCAATTCCCTGCTTGTTATCCCTGCCATAACAGGCGTCCCCGTCCCCGGCGCAAAGGCGGGATCTAAGACATCAATATCCAATGTGAAATATAATACGTCATAATCCTTGAAGTGTTCTTTTATTTTTTCAAAAGCGCTGATGTAACCATACAAATATACTTCTCTTGCGGAAATGACACAGATATCCTTATTTTCATTTAGTAATTGTATCTCTTCGGCTTCAGCTACCCTTACTCCAAGGAACAAAAGATCCTTGGGGGAGATGATATCGTCCAATGCGCGTTTCTCAGTATTCGCATGTGACCATTTATGCCCATCAAAATTATCACATAAATCAAAGTGTGCATCAAAATGAATAATCCCAATCTTTGCGTTTGGATTCTTAGTCAATTGGTGTTTGGCAAAAGCTCTATGTATGGGTATGGTTACTGAATGATCTCCGCCTAAAATCAAAGTGAATTTATCAAACTGTATCACCTCATAAGCAATCCGTTCCGCGACCATAAATGTCATTTCCCAACTTTCAAAAATGGGAACGTTTCCAAAATCATAAATGAGTTCTGGATTTTTTGTAATTGGCATCCAGCTTTCATTGGTCTCTGACATATATGCGCCTGTTAGTTCTCGAATAAGGTCGGGCGCCTTAGCGGCGCCCGTTCCCAGACTAGTTCCACCGTCAAATGGAATACCCAAAACACATACCTTTGAAGCTTCTGGTTTTTTGGCATTTAACCCTAGCCAGTGATTATCCATTTCGGTTTCTACCCTTTCTCCTTATAAAGTTTCGCCGTTCCTTATTCGCCAATATAGAACATATCTCTCAAATATTGTCTTCCTTCGGGTTTTGGATCATTTACCACCTTCAACGGGGAATCGTTGATTACCATAGTGGCACGCGTATCCATATTATATTTGGGCCATGCCACTTCACCCTCAATGCTTGGATTGCCTTCACGCGCAAAATTTGTCCACATTGCCTGGGTTTTTTGGGACAGTTCTACAGGTAGTTCGGTTCCTGCATAACGTATAGCACTAACATCTTCCAAATTTCCAAATACAAACGGTAACTCAACTGCATGGCAAGCTCCGAGCCCTGGAACTTTTGAATCCCACGTCCAAAAATACATATACACATTGTTGTATTTGGACTGTAGTTCAGCAAATATCATGGATGGTTGTCTGAGCCAGAACTCCCCGGCGAAATCCGTATATTTCTGAGGATTCCCTTCCTGCGACGCTATGTAACGATCAGCTGCAGCAGTGTTTTCACCCATGGTTTTGCCCATGATGGTGCCTCCCGCATATTCATCGCCAAGATCGCTTTCAATGGTTGGCCAATCGTATAATTTGAAGTAGTTCATCTCATCTTCATTGGTGCCAATGAGCACTTCGACGTCTGAACCCTCACCATTCTTTATGGCCTGGAAGACATCCAGGGGCACAGCATAGTCATCGGCTTTGGCGCCCCAGGTGGAAACATCCATCGTATCACCTAGCGCATCCGCCAACTCGTTGGAATAGTCTTCGATTTCTTCTGCACTTAATTCCTTCAACTCTTCTATGGTTGTTTTGCCAGTGACTTCCAAGAACGTCTGTGCAATTAGTTTGCTTTGTACTGTCTCATCCACATCTTTATTGCCTGCAACCTTCAAGTTCGCCGGGCCGCCGCTTTCAATAATAGCCCTTTGGAATAGCCCATCCGACAGCGGTGTTGCCTGCGGACTCTCCAAATACTGTTGTATTGTCGGGGTCACCACCAAAGCTTGAAATGTTTTCTTTCACCCATTTCAAGGCTGCGAGTTGGTCAAGGACTCCTAGGTTTCTAGAATTGGCATATTCAGCGCCTCCAATTTCTGACAGATCCAAAAATCCAAATGGGCCTAACCTGTAATTAAAAGTAACCATTACGACATCATTACTCTCTACGAAATTTTCACCGTTATATAAAGAGTCTGCCGAGCCGCCACTGACGTTCGCACCACCATGGATAAAGACCATCGTGGGTTTTTGAGTCGTTACGTCTTTTGTCCACACATTCAGGGATAAGCAGTCTTCGCCTTGTTCCGTAAGAGATGCCTGCTCAAGCTCGTCAATTGGTTGAATCGCTGTATGGCCAAAGGCATTGGCCTCATACCGTTGGTCCGATGGTTCCATGGGCACAGCTTCCTTCCATCTTAAATCTCCCACCGGCTGCTTGGCGTAGGGAACACCCAAAAACGAAATGACGCCATTTTCGCCTAATTGACCTGCGAATTGACCGTATTGCGTATCTGCAACCAGTGCGTCATCGCCACTGCTATTTGATCCACAACCGTTCAATAAAACGATTATCATCATAGCCAACATGATAGAAGAAATTGTCCTCATTTTTTTCATGGTACTAACCTCCTTAGTTTAATGATTAATGTGTTTTTTCCTTTATACACCAAGGCGGAATAAAAACAATAGCACCCGGGTTCCATCTTTTGTATGGTACCAGGTGCTATATGGGAAACTCATTATTGGAAATGTAACTAGGAATCAAGTTACTCTTTTTGCTTAAGAATATATATGATTTCATGCCTGTTTTTTGCATTGGTTTTTTTGAAAATATTATTGATATGCCTTTTCAAAGTATAAATGGAAATTGTAAGCTCCTTTGTAATCTCTGTATTGCTGTTTCCTGCAACCATTAATATAAGCACTTCAATTTCTCTAGGGGTTAATAGAAATTTCGCTGCGGCTTCTTTCACTAGTGGCGTTGCAACGGTAAGGGGCAATCGATCAAATTGGACTACACTTTGTTCGTCTTTGGTCCATAATGTGGAATAGCCGAAAAATATGATTGCTATATTCACAAATAAATAGAGTACAATCACCGCATCAAACGGATAGATGAACCAACCGGAAGGACCGATGAATCTGAGCACAACATCCAAATCATATGTTATAAACCAAATGAAATATAATAGCATCAGTATACTTAAAATGAGCAATAGCATCCTTCGCTTATTCTCTTTGATTCTTAATGATTTGGCAATGTAGAGCACACCACACTCAAGCGTGGCGACAAACAAGACTACCTCAGCAATCACCGAAAGGGTTTGCCCCATCAACCCTTCGACACGATCAAGGTCGTTTGTATATAGAATATAAACAAAGGCCCATAGGATTATATAGGCAATCCCGGCAGAGACGGCCACATTTTTTGTAAACCCGCTATGCTTATTTTCTGATAACGCATTCGAATAATTAACCCAGCAAAATATTAATACTACATAACTAAAGTCGAATATTGAATATACCAAATGGCTCATGGATTCTGCTTGATTGAAAAGTCTAGTAAAGAAAATTCCGAAATTTACTGCAAGGTAAACAAAGAATGCGACGTTGAAATAAAGCAACTTTTTGCTTATATCATTACGCTGTACCTTCAAGGAAATGCTATTCAACGTAATATTCGCAATCCCCGAAAAGGATGACACTATATATAATATTAAGATGATATCTTTCATAAGACAGCCTCAAAATTTCTCATTTGCTTTGGAATGGTTGGGGGTCTCATTTGTTAGAGCGGAGAAAAAAATTCAGCAAATTATTTGTAAATCTTATCATCTGAGGTTATGACTGTCAACATTGATGAATATTATGAAAGCATCGCGTCCTTCAGTGCGATTGGCAATTTTATTGTGGCTGACCTGAAAAACAAATATCGCAAAAAAGCAAAAATCCCTACCTCGCTACCAATAGCGAAATAAGGATTATTAAGTGGCGCGCCTAGAGAGATTCGAACTCCCGACACCCTGATCCGAAGAAAACCGCGGTAGACACCTTCATACAAATCAAGTGATTATTGAATTATGGATAATTTTATCAAGTTTTTCGTAATTGCACACAACTCCTGCAATCATCGCATTTAACATACCTTGTGGATTTACCCGAGCCCAATCAACAGTAAAATTATTCCGCTTAGCCAGTTTTTTAATGAACATTCTGATAACCCTTCACTTCTAGCAATACACAGAATTATACGAGTTTTTGTAACGAGCGCAATCATCTTTTCCCATTTATTCTTTTATATGCCGTTTAATTATTTGCCCGACAACTTCTTTTTCATCGACGTCATATCTCATTATCCGAATCGCCATTTTAGTTGAGGTAATGGTCGGCCTAAATCCTTCCATGCGATTAGATGCTAAAACTGACCTAATCGTTGTTTTTGTTTCATTGGTCAATCTTGGCAATTCAAGCACCTACTTTCTCTTTAATCGATATCTAATTATATCATCTTTGCCTTCGGAAGGATATTTGGGTAGGAAATTCTAGCTAGAAATATGTCATATAAAGCAAAAATCCCTACCGCGCCAACGATGGCGAAATAAGGATTATTAAGTGGCGCGCTGGAGAGACTCAAACTCCCGACACCCTAATCCGAAGTCAGGTGCACAAAAAATCACTTTTCATCTAAAAACTTTTCTACCACA
>CAZWXO010000146.1:3881-5606 GCA_964637885.1 uncultured bacterium | reverse complement strand
AGCAACTCGTCGTCCTCACCAACCTCGAAAGCCTGAACTCCGTGCTCATCCGCCAAGGCCTGCCACAACCCCAACGCCTCGCAACCCTCAACGACATCGCCATCACCCAGATGCGGACCCTGCTCTCTGCCAGCAGTGTAAAGCGTCTCAAATGAGCCTTCACCTATTTGTCCCTCCCACTCCATGAAAAAATCCCTGGATCCCATCATCATCAGCCCCGACTATCGGCAATTCATCGAAGAATTGAAGGCCCGGGTGGTTTCCGCACGCGTCACCGCCGCTCGCGCCATCACCCATGAGGCCATCCTTCTCTACTGGGACATCGGACGAGGAATCGTCGAAAAGCAGAAGGAGCATGGCTGGGGCGATTCGGTTGTTGAAATGATTGCCGGAGATTTGCAGCGGGCATTTCCGGGCGCGAAGGGCTTCTCTCCGCAGAATCTATGGAGAATGCAGCAAATGTACATTCTTCACACACACCCTGAATTCCTCGCACAGGTTGTGAGAGAAATGGAAAAAGATGGCAAGCGGGTGCCGGTTGGGGAAGAACTCTCACAACTTGTGAGAGAAATGGTTTCCATGGTGCCGTGGGGTCACCATGCGAATGCGCTGCTCCGTGTGAGCGACCCTGCTGCCCGGCTCTGGTATCTCCGCGCCACCGCCCGCTTCGGTTGGTCGCGCAACGTCCTGCTCAACCAGATCAAGGCCGGGGCCTACGAACGCGCCATCACCGAAAAGAAAACCCACAATTTCGACCTCGCACTGCCGGAACACTTCGCCGAACAAGCCGACGAAATGCTCAAAAGCTCATACAGCCTCGATTTCCTCGGACTCGGCAAGGCAGTGAAAGAACGCGAACTCGAAGACCGGCTCGTTTCCCGCCTGCAAGCCTTCCTGCTCGAACTCGGCTACGGCTTTTGCTTCGTCGGTCGCCAGCACCGCATCGCCCTTGGGAAAAAGGAGTATTTCATCGACCTCCTCTTCTATCACCGCTTCCTCAAGGCCCTTGTGGCGTTCGACCTCAAAGTCGGCCCCTTCGAGCCGGAGTTCGCGGGCAAGATGGATTTCTACCTCAACCTGCTCAACGACCAGGAGCGTGGCCCGGACGACCAGCAGTCCATCGGCATCATCCTCTGCGCCGAAAAGGACGATGTGGAAGTCGAATACGCGCTGCGCACCAAGACCAATCCCATCGGCGTCGCCGCCTACCAATTGCAATCGAAGCTCCCCGGTGAATTCAAAGGCAAACTCCCCACCGCCAAACAGCTCGCCGACATCGTGCGCGTGGAAATGGAGGGCGGAAAATGAAACGCGCAATCGAGTCCTCTGCTCCATCGACTTCTTGTTCGAAGGTATCCCACCCCCGGTTGACGATTTTCCGCCTCAGCCGTAATCAAAGCGAGTAGCGCAATTAACCATTCCATCCGTATCAAATTGAAAACATGAACTACCCGAATTCCGAAGAAATCCCCTACGAGTGGTCGCCTGATGATGTTATCCTCGATCTATACGAAGTCCAAAATGTAACGGAGGGGTATGAAGGCAACGCCAGAGTTCTGCCTTACCACGAAGGAGGATTTGGGCGTGTTTACAAGGTCTGGAATCGTTCTTGGAATCGGCACATGGCAGTCAAAACACCGAAAATTGGCCTATTCGTTACACAAGAGCAAAAACAGGCGTTCGTCAAAGAATGTGAAACCTGGATCAATCTCAGACTTCATCCGA
>CAZWXO010000146.1:2910-3871 GCA_964637885.1 uncultured bacterium | reverse complement strand
ACCTTGGCGGGACACCAAGAGTGTTCTCCGAATACGCAGACGCAGGAACCCTCGCGGATTGGATTGCCTCCGGTCGCCTTTATGAGGGTGATGATAGCACAATTGTTGAAAGAATTCTAGATCTATCAATACAATTCGCGAGAGGACTCCATCACGCGCATGAAGCCGGATTAATCCACCAAGATGTGAAGTCTCTGAACGCCCTGATGTGGGAGGATGGTGCGCTCAAAGTAACGGACTTCGGAATAGGTGGAAAGCGCTTTCCAACAATCGAAGAAAAAATTACTAACTCGAATCAAACCTTAATAGTGACTGCTGGCCCCATGACGCCTTCGCACTGCTCTCCAGAGCAACGCGCAGGAAAAAAACTGGATAGGCGCACGGACGCTTGGTCCTGGGCTGTATGCGTCCTTGAAATGTTTAATGGTGGTGTGACTTGGCTTTCAGGCGCGTCGGCAGACAAAGCACTTGAATCATACTTGGAATATGGATCAGCAACGGAGCATATCCCAATGATTCCTGAGGCTATGATACCTCTGCTCCGAAGATGCTTGAGCATTGATCCTGAAAAACGCCCAAAGACACTTGCCGTGTGTGCTACGGGCGTTAAGAAAGTTTATGAAGAGTATAATCGCATCGAATATGCACGAAGTGAGCCAATTGTAGTTATAGATTCCCCTGAAAGTCTAAATAATAAAGCGATTTCACTAATTGACCTCGGCCGTAACGAAGAAGCTAAGGCATTGTTTGAGCAAGCAGCCAATAAGTATCCATCAAGCCGACAAATTGTTTATAATCATAATTTATTCAAATGGCGGATCAAATTGATAGCTGCAAATGAATTTCAAAATTGCTTAGATGGATCAATTACTGGTGATAGCGATGAAAATACCAAAAGTTTAGTTGAGAAAGATCTAATCAATTTTGAACTTGGATTTTTTCGTGAAGCAATTCATTCACT
>CAZWXO010000146.1:0-2900 GCA_964637885.1 uncultured bacterium | reverse complement strand
AGACGAAAAAAAGAAATTTTACAATTGAGATGGGAAAATATTGATTTTAAGAATAATATTTATACATGTGTAGATGTAAAGAATGGTGAAACACAAGATTTTTATTCTAAAAAACTGAATGATCTAAGTGAGAAAATTGAGACAAAAAAAGATGAAGCAATTCATTCACTTAAAACTAAATCAAAAGAAAATGAAATCTATAAATATATTTCCAGTAAATTAATTAATTGGAATGAAAAAGAAAATTTAAATTCCAATCTACTAATTGTAATAAGAAACTTTAACCAAATAAGTGATATTCAATTTTCTTGGTGCGAGGGATTTATTTATGTTTTAGGAGATTGCATTTTAACTTGTAACTACCAAGACGGCACGTGTGAAAAAATCTTGGATTATGGGAACAAAGTCGAGTGGATAAAGGTCTTAAATCGAGGACGTCGCATTATCGCTTGGGATGCGCCATCAAGCTCAACATCAAAGCTAATTGCATCAAGTATTAATTCTCAAGCCGACAGAATTATTATTGAGGTAAAAGGTAAAGTCATTAAGGTTTTTGAAAACCAAAACCCTAAATACCTAATTGCTCATATTGCGTACTCAGATCCTACCGCAATATTTGCTCCTCCACACACAAAAATCCAGACGATTGACCTGGATGCAGGCCGCATAACGCAAGATGTCTTGGATGGTGTTTACGGAGTTCACTTGAGTTCAGTTTCAGACGAAGGAAATATCATTGTTGCATGTTTGCCAATCAATCCGTCACGTCATTCCCCTCTAAATATTTTGGTCTGGGATGGGAATGACGGGAAAACATTGGCTAAATTTGAATACGCAACAGCAGTCAATTCTTTTTCTTCAGTAGTCGATCAAAAAGCAATGAGGATGTTTTGTTCTATTGCTAACGAGCCCGGAATTTCCGTAATCGATCTAAATTCTGGCGTTCAAGTCGCAGTAGTCGGAAAAGAACTTGGAATGGTAAGTGATCTTGAGATTGCTAAACATGAAGAACTACTACTTGTAGTGAGTGAAATTAATTTAAATGGCAGTCGTATTGGTCAGATTTCAATTTACAACATCGAATTGTACGCATTGGAGGCCGTATTGATTAGGGGTGATAACGTTGACTCAAAATATTTTTACCGCTGGTGCTTATTTCCTTCGAAAGGTTATGTTGCAGTCTGTGAAATGGCGACTTCTAAATTAACAATTTTTCGATGTTTATCGTTTAATAACTCTCCATATTTATACTTGGAAGATAGTGGATATTTAAAATCTCGAGAACAGAATGTAAATTATACTAAACTAGTTCTTTCTGCTAAAGAACACTGGAAGACAAAAGATCGGAAGAATGCTTTAGCGGACTTGCGCATGGCGCGATCAATTCCCGGCTATTCTCAGGATCTGGACGGTAAGCGACTCTGGCGTGAGATTGGCGCAATTCATCCAAAGATAGGAGTGAGGCTGGTGAGTCAGATTAGCGCTTATCAGCCTGATGACGACTTGCTTTACGATAGATTTAATGGTCGAGGAATACTTCACTCAAATGGACATGAGGTATTACTAGTTCATGATGGATTTTCTTCGCATGTGAATGGAAAATCAATCGAAAGAATTTTACTTTGGAATGCCACAATTAGAAAAACAACAGTTTTACTTGACGAAGTGGATAAATACTCTAAGTCAGACAAATTTACTATATGTAAAATTGGAAGTAATTTTCTGGCATTTACAGGGCACATTAAGAATCAGTTTGAAATATTTTATAATGAACCTGACATTTCGATTATTGAATTTCTGCCGATGGATATGAACGCGTTTGGTCCAAAGAATCTTGTAAAATTGCAATGTCACATGATGGTGCTTGGATTGCAGTCACGGGTATATCTCCTAAAACTGATTCAGGCCATTCGGTGTTAATTTGGGAAACCTCAAGTAAACAACGAACAGAATTAAAATTAGACACTCCCCTAGATAATATATTAGAAATTTGTTTCAGTATTTACTATAATGTGCCGGCTTTGGTATTAAGTTGCAATCTTGGCTTACAAATTTGCTCCGTTAATAATCAATTCAAACAATTTACGGTTGCAGGAAGCCGTGAAGATTTTACACTCCTTTCAACCTCCACGTGTGGAAAATTTATTGCGGTGGCATGCCGAATATATAATCCAAGCAAAAGTTCGACAATCAAAGTCTTTGATATTGAAAATGAAGAAAAGTTAATATTTTGCATGAAATTTGCACTAGAAGTTAAATCAATTTTATTAACAAGTAATTCTGAAATAATTGTAATTCTTTTTGAAAAAATGTTACGTTTTTATTTGATCCGCAAGGAAATTCTTGTTTATGAAATGCCCGTCCATACTGATTATTGCAGCAAAATTACAAATATAACACAAGACGAAAATGCGTTTTGTATAATAGGAATTGGAAGCATTCACTTGTATGATATAGACTGGAATCATTGAGCAAAAACGAAAAAATAGACTGATGAAAAAATATTTTTTACCTTTATACAATTTTTCAGGTTTTGAGGAAGATTGCTTTAATTTTTCATTTTGCCCATTTGAAATAAGACGTTTCAATTTTGACATGAATCTTTCCGATTCGATGTCACTTTCAATAGTTGATCGCACTCATATCCGGGATGCTGAATGGGCATTAATTATAGACTTAAAAACTTATTTAATAGACAATAAAGATCCGCTAAATGGCCAGGTGCAAAATGATGTAAACCTTTTGATTTTAGCTTTCCGATTATTACGTATTGGTCCATGTCCATTGATAATTCATTCGATTTCACAAGATCAGTGGGATGAGCCAATTGTTTTTTACGACACCATGCAAATAAACTCTCAAGGAGAACAAAAAAATGGCACTTATAACAATAGCAAATT
>CAZWXO010000145.1:4735-5664 GCA_964637885.1 uncultured bacterium | reverse complement strand
TGTTTGCGTAAAATACCACGAGCTTCATCTTTTGCCGCTTTGTATTTATTCTTAAAGAATAAACCTTGTGGCTTGATATGTGTTTTTTCATCGGGGAAACTGCATCGCAACGCCTGTTCGACCCTATTTATGACATATTCTGCCGGAACGACAATGCTATCCGCATATTCGAAAATATCGGTAAGGTTGCTTTTTAGTTTCATATCCAAGATGACCTGAGGCATTTCATGAATTAAAGCTACGGTTTTTATTGCGTTATCTCGAAACAATTTTACAAGGCTGCAACTTACAAGTGTATTCATAATTGCAACTTCGTATCCTGCATCCTTTAACTCTTTTAGCAAGCTGCTAAGTTCAGTTTCACTATTTTCCAATTTTATAATACGTGAAAGTTTTTCAAATTCCTTTTCTAAGGCTCCTCCGCCTAAAAGGATAATAACAACTTCATAGCCAAAACGCTTTTTTAATTCCTTAATGATATTTAAAGACAATATCTGCGCACCGTTGAAACAGGCATCGTGTGATACATATATTAATTTTTTACTAAGGTTGAATTCTTCATTCGATGCCATAACTGCTTGTTTTGTTGCTTCTAAGTATGCATAACCATAAAATTTGTCTGGTTCAAGATATGCACCTTCTGCCCATTCATTCCAAGCATTTATAAACACAAACCTTTCCGTTTCAGATGCGCGCTGCTTTGTGAATTTGATTATATTCAAAAGCCATTCCTGATATAAAGCAGGAGTTGAATTATGGAAAACATAGCCCTTGTCATTCTTCCTAGCTGAATTGTCCCATGCTGGAGAAACTGTTTTAAATAATTTGTATTGAGTGTCAAATAAATAACTCTTTTGTTCAACATAATCCTGATAATCGACGACTTTCCCCTTAAAGTTTTTATTGACGCATTTTATGTCATTTGTTAT
>CAZWXO010000145.1:2678-4725 GCA_964637885.1 uncultured bacterium | reverse complement strand
TAGCGGCATCAAACCCATAGATTCGGGGATCTGCAACCCCAAAACATTGAACGCATGCCAAAAAAATATCACCAAGTCCAAATTCGGAACAATATCGGCGCCATCTCTTAGCCATTTCTGTAGCATCAGTTATAATGTCAAGGCGATAAACAATTATCAAGGGCTTACCGTTAATTCTAATGTACTTTTCATTATCTACATACTTTTTCAATTCCACAATAATTTTATAATCGTTTTCTTCCGAATAAATTTGCTCCATTAGAATATCGTCTTCACTGCCATCCCATCTTCGGGTCCAATTTTCATTCGCCCAACAGATACAAAAAGGCATATCTATCTTTGGGTTACCACAGAAATCATCCAAAGGTTTCTCTAGTAATCTTTTCCCTTCGAACCAATAAAAATAGAAACAAAAACCGTGAATACCATATCTTAAAGCAAGCTCAACCTGTTGCACCTGTATGCCTGGCATTCTTAAATCGTAAAATCCCAAATCTGCAGGCAACTTTGGCTGATAGTGCCCCAAAAATTGCGGCCGGGCTCTGGTGACATTTGTCCATTCAGTAAATCCGGTACCCCACCATTTGTCATTCTCCGGTATTGGATGATATTGGGGCAGATAAAATGCAATTAATTTTGTGCCACATTTCGGGGGAACAAAAGGAGAATTACTTGCTGCCTTAAAAAATTCAGATTTGTTATCATATGCTGAAAAAATTTCGGTTAAGTACTCACCGTTTCTTTCGTTAGGATTGTCTTCATTGTCAATTTGATTTATATCCAATTCAAGTTCTAAAAAATCCTGCTGCCCGTCGGAATTGTCTCCATTATCAACTTGATTTACAATCACTTCTGGAATTGAAATACCCTGCTGTTTCCAAATAAAATATGCCTCAGTTTCTTTGATAAATGGAGCCATCGTTTTATAGAAAAGATTCTTAAGATGAGTTTTCCATTTTAAAGGTAGTGGAAAATGAGAATAAATTTTCTTTACAATTATGAAAACAAATCTACCCAATACAAATCAACAACTTTCTCAATTATCACAAAAACCGAGTCATCTTAAATATGCAACTTTTAACAAACGGTTTTATTTTTTCTTTAGCGGAACAAGCAAAATGGAAGCTATCATTTTTTAATGACTTTCTATCATATTGATTAAAATCAAACGTGTTTTCATAGCTTGAGATTTTTGCGCAACTGTATACTACTTATCTATGAAATATTGTCCATCGAATAATTTAGCATTACTTATTTACATACTAATACAGTCGTCCTTTAAAAAGTACCAACTACATTACTTGTGGCACTATTATTAGAAAAAAAGCATAGTGATAGCTCCAATTTTAAAGTAACAAGTTGACTCAAATGTATTGACCGATTACTCCCCGGACAAATTTACAAGCACAAAGCTCAAGCGCCTCTTGTCCGGCTGCGGTGGCTGAAAATCAAAATCATTTTTTATAATGATATTGACAACTTTGCTTGGTTTCTTTGTGTCCATTTCAAATGAGAAGTCACCTTCTTTAATTTCGAAAGGGAATGCGACCTGATCAATAGTTATCGTTCCTGTTTTTTTGCCTGTTATCTCATTAGGGTAATAACCCTCTAATACTATTAATCCTTTTGGCCCAGTTTTGATGTTAAATTCAGAGTTTTTTTCAACCCACCCATCGTCAAATCGACCTGATACTATCTCTCCAGTATCTAAAGTACCCCCTACTTCTTTTCCGCATGCTGTTAAACCTATCGCACAGACCAGTAATAAGAGGGCAGAAGATATTAGCTTTTTCACTTTTTCACCTCCTTCTCTTTTAAATTGCAGCGTAAAAATGTCCGACGGGGGCTGGGAAACGGTTCGCACAAAGTCCACTAAGGGCTATGAAGGGTGACGAAGGGAACCTGTTTTTCTTTCGGCTATGCCGAAGGAAGATACCTACCATAAGCCCTTCGGCCCCTTTCTCTTAATCCCTTCGTGAACTGCCCGATTCCTACTGCCAATAATCATTCTCACGAATGAACTGGCAATATGTCACATGGGCTAGTT
>CAZWXO010000145.1:1900-2668 GCA_964637885.1 uncultured bacterium | reverse complement strand
ATGCGACCTCCCAGGGCCATGCGGCAAAGAAGATTGGCTCAAGCCCTAGCTTGCAAGATGGAATAGGAATTGCTCTCATTGAGGGCGCCGGAGTTTTAATAGAACGGGCTACGGGATTTATTATTCGGCTAGGTCGAATAGAGAAAACACGGAAACCCTCGTACTTAAAACTCCGGTGCCCTTCCCGATTCCAACTGCCAGTAATCATTCTCACGAATGAACCGGCAATACGTCACATGGACTAGTTCAACTAATAACCATTTCACAATGGTTAAGTTTCACTCAGTGTGAGAACCGTAGCCCTGTCTCTTTCATCCCTATTTATTCCGTCGCGCGGCATGCTCGGTTAGCGGGGGAATAGAGCTTGAATGACCTGTTTTGCTCTTGCAAAAGAGAAATATTCCCCAATATATGCCTGCCCATGGCGAGATAATTCCTCAAGCCTGGGATAATCAAAATATAACTGCACCAATTGGGTGGTGAAATCTTCCGGCGTGTCTGCTGTTATGGCAGGGCACCCTGAAGGCATGCCCTCAGTGCCGACAGAGGTAGTCAGTACTGGAACACCATGATACATGGCTTCAAGTACTTTTCCTTTTACCCCGGCTCCGTACCTTAGCGGAGCAATAACCAACCGTGTCCGTTTATAGAAATTAGCTAAAGCTTCATCATCAACATAGCCCACGATTGTGATTTTTGCAGAATTAAAGCGATATAGACTATTGGGCGGATTGCTCCCGATAATAAAGAAGGAGATTTCTGGCGATT
>CAZWXO010000145.1:0-1890 GCA_964637885.1 uncultured bacterium | reverse complement strand
TAACCATAAATTGCTAAATACTTTCCTCTTTTGGCTTTTCATATTTCCCTCCTTTTGGGCTATAAAAAACTTAAAAGACTTAATGTTAAAGAACGATTATGTATTTATTTTATGAAAATATTTTCTTCAATTTGCTGCCATTTATGTGAGCTTTCTATATCTTTTTTATCACCTGAGATTTGGTAGGCGCGTTTTTCCCTTAAATAATGCAAATCGTGCCCTTGGTAAATTATTTTGGCATGAGTTGTTTTTTTTATAAGATCGAGGAATTCTATAGCGATATGAGGGCGATTTAAGTAAACGTAGTCAATCATTTGCGCGTGATGGCGTAACCATTCCTCGAGGTATTTAACATGCCAGGCACTACATAATACTTCGATGCCCATTTGTTGAAGCACGGTAATGTAGGGCTCAGTATTTCGGTAATTAGCCGGCAAAAATTTAACACTATAGCCGCTGTCGCAAAGGAACCTTAGGTATTGGAAAGTGGCTCGGCTCCCGGCGTCGTTATCCCACTGAGGAATGGCATGGTCAATTACTAGAACTGTTGTTTTGCCCTGACTGCGGTCCCTGGCGTGGCACACATCCTCAGCAGGTGCGGAATGCTCTTGGCTAAGTGTTGCTTGCCATTTTTTAAAAAATGTTTGCTGATTAATGACTTGTTGTTTTTTGATGCCAGCATTTACCCCCCGGCCGCAGGTAATTCCCTCAAAGTGGGCGACAACAGACAATGGCTGATAGCAAACCTTAAAACCTCTTTTGCGCACTTCAAAAGCTAAATCGGTGTCTTCATAGTAAGCTGGGGCGTATCTAGGGTCAAAGCCCCCGATATCGTTCCATAAAGATTTTTTTATCATTAATGATGCCCCTGAAATATAATCGACTTCTTTGACATAACTATATTCAGGTTTTTCCGGATTATCAAACCGCCCATAGTTCCAGCCGCTGGCATCGTTCCAAACAATACCTCCTGCCTCTTGCAACTTTCCGTCGGGGTAGACCAGTTTAGATCCGACCATGCCGATTTTTTCATCTGACGTAATCAAAGCAAGCAAAGGTTGCAGCCAGCCCGGCTGCACGTTGGTATCATTATTCAGGAAGAGCAAGAAATCACCCCGAGCATATTGGGCAATATTATTACAATTTTTTAAAAACCCAAAATTCGCTGCGTTACGAACTATGTGAACGTTTTTAAGGTAATCGCCTGCATGTGATGTTTGATCAGACGATACATCATCGCCAATAATCACCTCATAAGCTAAATCGGCAGTGTGCTCAAGCACCGCTTTTAAGCAGCCATAAGTATACTGCCAGTTGTTGAATGCAGGAATGATTATTGAGATTTGAGGTTTTTCGGCAAGAGGGAACACTAAAACGGTATAGCAATTCACCTTTTGAATTATTAACGGCCGAGCGGCGGGTACCTTGCGCGTAATGCAAAAGGGAAAGTCTATTTTGCCTTCTAAGAAGTCAATTTCCCCTGATTTTAGATTTCTTAAAAAACTAACGAGACTTTCGTGGTTAATCTGCCGGCAAAATAACACTGGATTTTGGGCGAATCGCAACATCAGCTTCATTAACAAACGACGCTTTGTCCCTTGGGGAAAGAGCTTTTTGATTGCCATTAACACTACTGTTACTTCACCTCCAGTTTACTTAATGTTTTTTAAAAGCAGCACGAACTTCGCGCAAAGGTGCGGTCACACGCCACGAAACTGTATGCTTCAAAGTTTCTATCTCCCCTAGCAGCGCGGCTTTCTCACTTTCCAGCACGGTCTTGCCTTCCAGCAAAACGGCTTTCTCGTTTTCTAGCACGGTCTTGCCTTCCAGCAGCGCGGCTTTCTCGTTTTCTAGCACGGTCTTGCCTTCCAGCAGCGCGGCTTTCTCGTT
>CAZWXO010000144.1:2793-5675 GCA_964637885.1 uncultured bacterium | reverse complement strand
CATCAGCACCACGTCAAATTGACCACGGCCCACTTTCTCAACGGCTTCTTTCCCGTTAAAGGCAACAGTCACGATAAAAGCCGCTTCGCTTAAAATCTCTTGAGCCACCTCGCGGTTAATTTCATTGTCTTCCACCAGCAAAATCCGGACACCGCTAAATCCTGGCAGATAGTCGGGTTCATTTGCTATTTTCAGGCGTTCGACACTTGTCTCATATTCATCCTTGCCGCAAACATCGACAATCATATTAAAGAGCAAGGAAGGGGTGAATGGCTTATAGAGCACAGTACATAGAGACCCCGCCTGCTCTGTTTTTTTCTGAACTCCGTCACTGCCATAAGCAGTAATCAGAATAATGGCCGGGGCTTTGCCCGATTCGAATATCTTTTTAATCCGCTTTGCAGCTTCGATGCCGCTCATCCCAGGCATCTTTTTGTCAACAATGACTAGGTCATAAATGAGATCGCCCTTGGCCTTTTCAAACAGTGCGACAGCCTCTTCCCCAGATGAGCTCGCCGTAACTGTTAAAGACAAATCCTCCAGCATGCCAGTAATGACTTTCCGATCAACCTCCTGATCAGTCACCACTAGGACTTTCATTCCCCATTTCCCAAACAGATTTTTGAAATGATTAAACCTCTCTTTATCATCAATGTTATTTTCGATGGTAAAGAGAAATGTGCTGCCAGAGCCAAGGACGCTTTCTACCCAAATTTCCCCATTCATCAAATTTACTAAATTTTGCGAAATGCTGAGCCCTAGCCCTGTGCCGCCATACTTGCGCGTTGTCGAAGTGTCAGCCTGAGTAAATGGCTGAAACAATTTATTAATTTGTTCCTTGCTTAATCCAATGCCCGTATCTCTTACCGAGAATTGCAGCATCGTATTGCTGCTGCTGTTTTTAGCAAGCTCCACCCTGATAAGGATTTCTCCTTCTTTAGTAAATTTGACGGCGTTGCTCGTTAGATTACTCAGGATTTGTTCCAGGCGAAGTGAGTCGCCGCTCAGGTACGTCGGCACATTTGCATCGATGGAAACTAATAATTTCAGGCCCTTCTCCTGCGCTTTGGCGCTAATTTGATTTACCACGTTTTGCAAGACATCGTTGATGTTAAAGAGGGCAATTTCCAGCTCTAGCTTGCCTGCCTCAATTTTTGACAAGTCTAAAACATCGCTGATCAGCCCCAGCAAAGTATGAGAAGATGTTTTTATTTTATTGAGATAGGTAAATTGCTTTGGTGTCAGGTTTGTTTTAAGAGCTAGTTCGGTGAATCCGACAATGGCATTGATCGGCGTGCGAATTTCATGGCTCATGTTGGAAAGAAAGGTGCTTTTGTGCAAGCTCGCTTCGGCTAGGATTTTCTTCTGGATCACCAGCTCAAAATTGCGCTCCTTGAGCTCATCGGTTTGTAAAGCACGCTTCGCTTTTTCTCGACCTTCAAGTAAAAGCTCTTGATCAGCGATTAATAGCTCGGCGGCGCGGTCTGCTTTCTCTCCGGTTTGAAAGGCGAGCTCTTTGTTAGCGATGATTAGCTCGGCGGCGCGATTGGCTTTTTCCCCTGTTTGAAAAATCAGTTCTTTGTTAGCGATGATTAGTTCGGCGGCGCGATTGGCTTTTTCTTCGTTCTGAAAAGCGAGCTCTTTGTTGGCGATTAGGAGCTCAGCGGCGCGATTGGCTTTTTCCTCATTCTGAAAGGCGAGCTCTTTGTTAGCGATAATTAGCTCGGCTGCTCGCTTATCTTTTTCTACGTTCTGGAAGGCGAGCTCTTTGTTGGCGATTAGGAGCTCGGCTGCTCGCTTATCTTTTTCTTCGTTCTGAAAAGCGAGCTCCTTGTTGGCGATCAGGAGTTCGGCCGCTCGCTTATCTTTTTCTTCGTTTTGAAAAGCGAGCTCTTTGATGGCGATCAAAAATTCGGCGGCTCTAGCTGACTTTTCCTTCTTTTGCAGATCGAGCTCCTTGTGGGCTACAGTTAATTCGTCTGCTCTTTGGGCGGCCATTTTTTCCATCGAACTGCCGGAGCTGGTCAATGAAAGATTTTTTGGCAGGTTGTCATTGTGTCTTTTCAACTTTGTGATAGAAGAAGGTGAAAATTAAGTTTTTATTGAGTGATATTTGATAAAGGCGCACAATTCAAATCTATAGCGAGCTTTGGCGCTTGTGATGCTTGTGCCAGCTGGCCCTGAGCTATACTCGCGAGGCGTGAAGGCTGCCTCAAGGCCCGTAATAAAAAGAAAAAAGAACAGTCTTAATGAAAGCATTTCGAGTTTCCCCATCTCTTAAGCCACTGCCGTTACCGACTCCAATCTATTTTGTAGGATATTAAAGCGAGGATTGCGCAGCGCATGTGGCTTACATCATTTCGACCCAATGTTCACATTAACACCACTTCTCATTGTAGACTCTTTTATGAAGAATACAAGTTATTTTTATAATACTCATTATCTCAATCAAAATCGATGTTTTTCAAACACGCATTTATTGGTGGCTGCCAGCGCCTAGCTAAAACCTGGGATTCAAAGTTCCCCCACGGCCTCGAGGGCAGGGTCTTCAGGATTATTAGCAGTGCAACCGCGAGTTTGCAGGCGTAACGAAATATTGTATTCATGCTCGAAAATCGTTGACACCGATGCGGGAGTGGGATAACATCAGCAAAATATCTAAACACCTTAGTGAATGAGAGTATGAGAGAAAGGGTGTATTAAAATGGCCATTCCTTTAAAAATTACGGACACCACTTTGCGAGACGCCCACCAAAGCCTGTGGGCCACCCGGATGAAGACCGAGGACATGCTGCCCATCGCTGACAAGCTAGACAATGTCGGCTACTACTCCTTGGAGGTCTGGGGCGGGGCGACCTTTGATGTCTGCCTGCGGTTCCTGC
>CAZWXO010000144.1:0-2783 GCA_964637885.1 uncultured bacterium | reverse complement strand
AAGACCCCTGGGAGCGCTTGCGCCTCCTCAAACGCTACCTGAAGAAAACTCCCTTGCAAATGCTGCTGCGCGGGCAAAATCTGGTGGGCTACCAGCATTACCCCGACGATGTGGTCGAGAACTTTGTCGCCAAGTCTGCGGAGCACGGTATCGACATTTTTCGCATTTTCGATGCCCTCAATGATCCGCGTAATCTGGAGGCTTCGATTCGCGCTGTCAAAAAAGCCGGCAAGCACGCCCAAGCCACCGTTGTCTACACCCTCAGCCCTGTCCATACCCGGGAACATTACGTGGAGACGGCCTGTCAGCTGGCGCAAATGGGGGCGGATTCCCTTTGCATCAAGGACATGGCCGGCCTGCTGATGCCCTATGAGGCGTATGAGCTGGTCAAGGCGATGAAAAAAGCGATTACTTTGCCGATTCATGTCCACAGCCACTACGTGGGGGGGATGGCGATGGTCGCCTACCTCAAGGCCATCGATGCCGGGGTTGACGGGATTGATACCGCTTCGGCGGCGCTGGCTTTTGGGCCGTCGCAGCCGCCAGTAGAGACGATTGTCCGCTTTTTACACGGCTCCCCCCGGGATCCGGGTTTGTATATCGCGGACTTGTTTGAGATCTCCCGCTATTTTGATAATGTGCGGAAAAAATACGGCTATAGCCGGGGCGTCACCCGGATCAATGACATGCGGGTCTTCGACCATCAGGTGCCGGGGGGGATGATCACCAACCTTGTCAAGCAACTGGAGCAGCAGAATGCGCTTAACCGGCTCCACGAGGTCTTGGAGGAGATTCCTCGGGTCCGGGCGGATCTCGGTTATCCGCCTCTGGTGACTCCGACGAGTCAGATTGTCGGGACCCAGGCGGTGCTTAATGTTTTAATGAAAGAGCGTTACAAGGTGGTCCCCAGCGAGGTGAAGGCTTATGTTCAGGGGATGTACGGCATGCCGCCAGCGCCGCTGGACGCCAAGCTGGCCCAGAGCATTTTGGGAGATACGGCTGCTATCGATTGCCGCCCGGCCGATCTGTTGGAGCCGCGCCTGGAGAAGGCCCGGGAAGAATTGGCGGACGTAACGCAAAACGATGAGGATGTCCTGTCCTATGCTCTTTTTGGGCCAGTGGCGCTTAAATACTTTGAATCACGGGTGAAGAAGGCCCACGAAAGTGAACTGGAAACGCTGATTTCAAGTACGGAGCTGGGCACGGGCAAGCCGACTGCCGAGGAAAAAGAAAGCGAGGAGGAGGGGTCGATGAATCTGAAGGAGTTAAAGGAACTGCTGCATTTGATGGGAGAGGCCCATCTGGACGAGCTTAGCCTCGAAAGCGAGGGGATGAATCTTTCGATTCGGCGTCATGCTCCGGCTGGACCGGAGACACGCCTTAGCGCCGTGGATGCCGAGCGTTTGGCCAAGGCCAGTCCGGTGGCTGCCCATATCAAGGAAAAGTCAGCCGCTGAGGAGAGTGTCCACGTCGATAAACTGGTCCAAGTGACTTCGCCGATGGTGGGAACCTTCTATTCCAAGCCGGCCCCGGACGCTCAGCCTTTTGCTCAGGTAGGGGATTTGGTGGCCAAGGGACAAAAGCTCTGCATCATCGAGGCGATGAAGCTGATGAATGAAATCGAGGCCGAGACCGGGGGCAAAATTGTCAGCCTGCTGGTGGAGGATGGCGATCCGGTGGAGTATGGGCAGCCGCTCTTTCTCATCGAAAAGCAGACATAGGAGAGCCGTGATGATGCTAGATAAATTACTAATCGCCAACCGGGGAGAGATCGCCGTGCGGATTATCCGGGCCTGCCGGGAGATGGGGATCATCTCGGTGGCGGCCTATTCGGAAGCGGAACGAGAGGCGCGGCATGTCCGTCTGGCGGACGAGGCCGTGTGCATTGGGCCTGCCCCCGCCGCTGGCAGTTACCTGAATATGCGGCAGATAGTCAGTGCGGCTTTGGCCTTTGGGGCCCAGGGGATTCATCCCGGGTACGGCTTTTTATCGGAAAACCCGGAGTTTGCCGCGCTTTGCCGGGAAAAAGGTCTGATTTTTGTCGGGCCCTCCGCCGAAGCGATTCGGGCAATGGGGGATAAATCGACGGCGAAACAGATTGTTACCCGGGGGAAAGTTCCGGTGGTGCCGGGTAGCGAGGGGCTGATTTCGCATCCCGAGGAAGCTTTAGCGATCGCGGCCGCAGCCGGGTATCCGGTGATTGTCAAGGCCACGGCGGGTGGGGGCGGTCGGGGGATGCGGATCGCTAATACCCCTGGAGAACTCAAGGAAGCCGTCGAGACCGCCTCGATGGAGGCGGCCAAGGCCTTTGGCAACCCGGGGGTTTATGTGGAAAAATATTTGGAGCGGCCGCGGCACGTCGAAGTGCAGGTTTTGGCCGATCGATATGGCCATTGCCTGCACTTTGGTGAGCGGGATTGTTCAGTGCAGCGTCGGCATCAGAAATTGATTGAAGAAGCGCCTTCCCCGGCTCTCGACGAGGCGACCCGTAAAACTTTGGGCAAAGCGGCGGTGGAGGCTGCCAAGGCGGCAGCTTACGAAGGGGCAGGTACGGTGGAATTTTTGCTGGATCAGCAGGGGAATTACTATTTCATCGAGATGAATACCCGGATTCAGGTGGAGCATCCGGTGACCGAGATGGTGACGGGGGTTGATTTGGTCAAGTGGCAGATCCGGATTGCTGCCGGGGAGGAGCTGACCCTGGCCCAAAAGGATATTCGCCTGCGCGGCTGGGCGGTGGAGTGCCGCGTCAATGCCGAGGATCCAGAGCGCAACTTTGCCCC
>CAZWXO010000143.1:2271-5684 GCA_964637885.1 uncultured bacterium | reverse complement strand
TCTTCATCATAAATATTCTTGATATGAATATTTATGTTTGCGATAGTAGTTTCAAGCAGCTCGGCAATGGCTTTTCGCGTCATCCAGATACTTAGGGACTGTCCCTGAGTATCCCTCCGAGCAGCTTATCGCACTGTTCTTTCTGTCTTCTATGTCAAGTATATCAACTTAAGTAGACATTAAATGGGTCATATTGCAAAAATACTATAGACCTACTCAACTTAATGGAGTAAACTCAAAAAGTTAATAATTAATTAACTCTGTTTTATGCAGAAAGGATGGACTGCACAAATGACAGCAACAGTTTCAATTCATGAGGTTAACCAAATTAGGGAAGAATTCAAACAATTTTTAAAGGATTCACATGTAGATTGGAAAGATGCAACGATCTTAATGCACTATTCTGATGCATTTTACACTTTCAATAACGATATTGGAGGTAATTTTTGGTCGTTCGTTGCAAGCGAAGAGGCCCTACTAGCTGCCAAAGAAAAACTGCGCGAATATCTTGAAACACATAAACAATCAGAACGCGCCGCGGAACGAGCTGCTGGTTATTTTACTTCAATGAAATATTTTAAAACATTTTTAGATACCGAATACCCAACCCTTGCTCAGGAATGGAGCCAAAAAACAGTAACTGATGCATATATGAAGTCGAGCTTTCAGGTGTGGATGAAAAAACAGAAAAAATCTAATGGCGAAACCTATTCACCGAATACAATCAATGCATATGCAAATGCACTGAAAAATTCTACAGCTAAACTAGGCTTGAGTTAAGCCCATATAATTGTGTAAATTGGTTTCACTAGCTAAATAGGTGGAGCCATGAAGATTCCTCGGTTAGAATTAAAGCGACTAAACCTAATTCGAGGAGGAATCACCCATGGCCCAGTATCAGATTACACTAGACCCGGAAAATTTGCATCATCTTTTTCTAAAAAACAGCAAAGACGAAGGCTTAGGCAAGCTTTTGGAAAGCATTTTAAACCAGGTATTACAGGTTCAAGCCTCCGAGCAATTAATGGCCGATCCCTATGAAAGAAACGAGGAGCGCCAGGGCTATAGGAACGGCAGCTACCCGCACAAAATAACGACAAGGGTCGGCACATTGACACTGAAGATACCCAGGCTTCGAAACGGAAAATTCTCCAGCGAGATGTTCATGCGCTACCAAAGGAGCGAGCAAGCCCTAATCCTTGCGATGATGGAAATGGTCGTAAACGGCGTCTCTACCCGGAAAGTAGAAAACATAACCAGCGAATTATGCGGTACCGAGTTCAAGAAATCCACCGTATCCGATCTATGCCGCAGACTGGATCCGATCGTGGAAGCGTGGCGCCACCGTCCCTTTAACTCATGGCATCCCTTCCTGATTGTCGATGCCATGGTAATCAAAGTAAGGGAAGACGACAGAGTCAGGCCCCGGAGCTTTCTCATCGCCACCGGAGTAAGCGAGGAAGGCTACCGTGAAATCCTAGGGTTTTCCATCGGAGACAGCGAATCAGAGGAAAGCTGGAGTCAGCTTTTTCAAAGTCTAAAAAGCAGGGGATTAAAAACCCCGGACTTCATCGTCTCAGACCAGCACGGAGGGCTCGTCAAAGCCGCTAGGAAATACTTTCAAGGAGCAACCTGGCAAAGATGCCAGACCCATTTCATGCGGAACATCATTACGTCCACACCCAAAAACAGGCGAGAAGAGCTTCTACCCAAGCTCCGGGCAATTTTTCAGGCATCAGACCTAAAAAGCGCCAGACTGCTGAAAAACGAACTTATTAGGGAATACCAGGACATCACCCCCAAGGCCATGGAAACCTTAGACGAAGGCTTTGATGACGCCACAAGCGTCCTTGACCTACCCGAAAAATACCGTAAGAGGCTTCGGACCACCAATGGCAGCGAGCGGCTCAACGAAGAGGTCAGGCGCCGGGAAAGAGTTATCCGCATCTTTCCCAACCGTGAATCAGCTATTCGCCTACTCGGAGCCCTGCTCATGGACATCGATGATGCTTGGACTTCCGGTAAAAAATATCTAGACATGCAAGAATATCTAGAACAAAGAGAGCAAAGAAAAACAAAGGGACAAATCGCCTACATCGGCAAGCCATGAAATCACCTTGAATGCCTTATCCAGCGGGCCTGCGGCCTACCTCAGGCAGTCAATGGGCATTGCGCATCCGGCAACTTTATCCTATCGACCATTGACGGGTTGAGGCAGGCCGCAGATAATCCAACAGGGCATTCAGGGTTTTTGCCGGGGAATTTACACACAATTTCGGACTTGACCCTAGGCTTGTCACCTCAAGTACATTCTGATTTGTTTTTCTATAATAATGCTGACGATTTTATAGAAGCTTATAAAATCATATTAGAAGCCCCAAATTTTAATGAGGTCGATCTTGCAGCAGGAAATAAAGCTTATTCTAATGGAATGATTTTATATCAAAGATTTCTAAATGAGGTTGCAGAGCCATCATGCTGGATATTCCAGGGCAATCCTAAATACTATAATGTAGTCAAGGCTGTCAATGAACTTGATGCTATCGTATGGACGGTCAACCAATACACTAAACAAATTAAAAAGGGTGACAAAGCCTACATATGGCTTTCCGGCTCAGAGGGCGGCATTATCGCCAGTGGTACAATTACCGATAATCCGAAAATGCAGGAGCCAGATTTAAGCGACCCCTACAATATCGAAATTGCAAAAAGTGAACCGTATTTAGGTGTTAATATTCATCTTGAGCGAAAGCTTATTGAAAAAAGGGTTAAACGATCGACACTACTCGCCGATGAACGCACCAAGAGACTCGAAATTTTAACCTACCCCGGTGCGACAAATTTCTGTGTTACTAAAGAACAAGAAAAAGTAATAGAAGAAATTATTAATGGAACTTATAAAAATCATCCCACTACCGATATCCCAACTGAAGTAACAGTATTAAGCGATGTTTATACAGATGTTGATTTCCTTGCTGAAGTTTTTTTAAGTGTTAGTCGCTATGAAACTCTAACCAATTTATTAAAGTATAAAAAGAATCTCATCCTTCAAGGTGCACCTGGGGTTGGTAAGACTTATGCGGCAAAACGGCTTGCTTATTCCATTATGGGTAAAAAGGATAACAGCCGTGTATTGATGGTGCAATTCCATCAAAGTTACAGCTACGAAGACTTAATCATGGGTTATCGACCGACAGAAAGTGGCTTCGAGTTAAAGCCCGGACCTTTCTACGAGTTTTGTAAAAAAGCTGAAAACGACATTGAAAACCCCTACTTCTTTATTATCGATGAAATTAATCGGGGTAACCTTAGTAAGATTTTTGGCGAATTATTTATGCTCATCGAAAATGATAAACGTGGCGAAGAATTAAGGTTGTTATACAAGGACGAACTTTTCTCTGTACCAAAAAATG
>CAZWXO010000143.1:1571-2261 GCA_964637885.1 uncultured bacterium | reverse complement strand
TGATCGGGCTGATGAATACAGCAGACCGTAGCCTGGCGATGCTTGATTATGCGCTCCGCCGGCGTTTTGCTTTTTTTGAGCTTGAGACTGCTTTTGATTCCGAGGCTTTTAAAACAAGACTTGAAGAAACAGCTAACCCAAAGTTCACTGCTTTAGTCGAACAAATCAAAGCCCTAAATACTTTTATAAGCCAAGATGAGGCTCTTGGCCAAGGTTTTAGGATCGGGCATAGTTATCTTTGTACTGCAGTTGAAGTAACTGACGAATGGCTTTCTGATGTTGTGAAATATGAGTTACTGCCGCTATTAAAGGAATACTGGTTTGATGAGCAGGCAAAGATTGAAGATTGGACTAAAAAACTACGCGGTGCAGTAAATGATTAAGGTACAAAACATATACTATATGCTTGCCTACGCTTTTACGGTATTACAGGAAGATAGCTACAAAAATATTGCTGCCGAGAAGTTTGAACATACCGCCGAGTTGTTTGCAGCAATTCTGGCAAAGGGGATAGCAAATCAAATAAAGCGTGGGTTGGGAAAAGAGTATATTAGCAAAATTGATATGCTTAGTTCTCCGACTGGGAAAATAGATGTATCCAACTCTATTAAACGACAGACCTTGCTTAAGAAACAGCTGGTTTGCGAATTTGATGAATATACAGAAAATGCTTATATAAATCAAATCCTA
>CAZWXO010000143.1:0-1561 GCA_964637885.1 uncultured bacterium | reverse complement strand
CTAAAAACAACAGCAATGCTACTACTGCATTCACAAGAGGTTAGCACTCCTCAAAAAAAAGCGCTAAAAAAGGTTTTATTTTATTTTATAAATGTTGATGCAGTAAATCCGTATCGTATCGAGTGGTCAAAAATTAAATACCATCGTAATAATGCAACTTACAAACTGCTGATTAATATCTGCTACTTGGTTACCTGTGGCATGCTTTTAAGCGAACAAGAGGGCTCAAAGAAGCTATCCAAGTTTGTTGATGACAAACAAATGCACAGCTTATATGAGCGGTTTATCCGCCACTACTATCGCAAACATTATCCCGCTTATTCCGTTTCAGCAGCTCAGATTGCTTGGAACGTTGATGATGGCATTATAGATTTTTTACCGGAAATGGACTCAGATGTAACAATTCAACATGGTAGCAAAGCACTTATTATCGATGCAAAATATTATAATAAGACCATGCATATAAATAACCGGTTTGGCAACAAAACGCTCCATTCGGGCAATCTATACCAAATATTCACCTATGTAAAAAATAAGGATACTACTAATTCAGGCAATGTTAGCGGTGTATTGCTTTATGCAAAAACGGACGAAGAGATTACCCCAGATTGTGAATATTTAATGAGCGGTAATCGTATAGGGGTGAAAACTTTGGATTTGGGTGCTGATTTTGCAAATATTATGGAGCAATTAGATTTATTAGTGGAAAAATACTTTTAAATTTACAGTTTATAAGCGTAAATTGCTTAAGCCAATTTATTTTAGAGATTCACACGGCTCACTTTCAGATTATCCCGCATGAAGCACAATAAAAAATATACTCTCTGATAAAAATTCCATAAGGATAATGATTCAAATATTAATTTCCTGATTATCTGATAGACGATAACATGCTAAAACGCCACCGCGACTTATAATTTATGAGCAATTCGTAAGAACGTCCTCTAGTGCGTAACATAAAAATAGACCTTGTGCCCTTTCATTCGTGTGGATATTTGACGAACGTCGCCACTATCATCTCTTATCCTCATACCCGTATGAATTTACCCTAACTTCTAAACCATTTTCTTTAACAACGTTCATAAAATCATCATCTTCTAACATTTCATCAGAAATATCATACCAGTCTAATTTAATATCTATTCATTCAATTATTTCGTCGGCAGTTGTAAACTTTAATTTATTCATAACAAACCTTACGACGTTGCAATTCAGTCAATCCTACAGTTTCGGCTACGGAATGTCCGTACTGACGCAACAATGATTCGTGCTTAAGTTTGTGATAACCAGCGGAATTGGCTGCCCCCTCTTCATCAATCAGTTTTAAATTAAAAGTATACGGAAACCTATCGATATACTGCTTTCGGACAAAATAATGGTTACATTTCGAACAGTAGAATGCAGTGATCTCTACTTCTTTTTCAGTTCCCAATTGGGTCGTGGCTAAAACTTTTGCTTTAACTTTTTCAATCTGATCATGATGCTCCCAATGTTTGTTGTTAAAATTGACACTTCTTATTCCATGGCTTTGATGATAACGCTGTAAAGTGACTGTGTCTTC
>CAZWXO010000142.1:3848-5712 GCA_964637885.1 uncultured bacterium | reverse complement strand
CCGACAACTACAATCTCAAGATCATTTACGACGCCGCCCATGCATTTGGGGTCGAAGATCGGGACGGTAGCATATTGCGCCACGGTGATCTCTCAGTATTGAGTTTCCATGCCACCAAGGTGTTTAACACCTTCGAGGGCGGCGCCATCGTTTGCCCGGATGCAAAGACCAAGCAGAGAATCGATCATCTGAAGAATTTTGGCATTGTGGATGAAGTGACTGTCGCGGCCCCCGGCATCAACGGAAAAATGAGCGAAATAAATGCCGCATTTGGACTGCTTCAATTAAAGCATATCGATACGGCTTTCCAGCGTCGCAAGGAGATTGATGCGGCATACCGGGAAAGATTGGGCGAGGTGAAAGGAATTCGCTGCCTGCAGGATGCAGGCGAGAAAATTGCAAACTATGCATATTTTCCAATTTTGGTTGAGTCGGGATATCCGCTAAGCCGCGATCAGCTTTATGCCAAGCTTAAAGATAACGGCATCCATCCCCGCCGCTATTTCTATCCGCTGATCTCCGAATTTCCGATGTATCGCGGGCTGCCTTCGTCGAAACACGATAATCTTTCAATAGCACTTGATGCGGCAAGTAAAGTACTTTGTCTGCCCATATACCCGACACTGGAAGATGATCAAATAGAAAAAATAACTAATTTGATAGCTTTTCAATGATTGTATTGATCAGTATGACCTTGGAACCCAAGACCTTCTTTGGCTTGATGCAGCAGCCCAATCATTTTTGATATAAGTCTATGAAAAAACGTAACGTACTAGTATTTCCTGCGGGGTCAGAAGTCGGATTAGAGATTTACCATGCACTGAAGTATTGCAAAGAAGTTAAGCTATTCGGTGCTGGTCAGGATGTTTCCAACCACGCCAAGTTTGCTTACCCGACATATTATCCATTACCTAGTATTCATGAAGTGGGCTGGCTTGAAAGCCTTATTGGGCTGTGTCAGCGACTTTCGATTGATTATATATTTCCAGCTTATGACGATGTGCTCGTGGCATTAAGTCGTCATCGCGAGCTTCTTCCTGCCGTACTAATCGCGCCAAATGAGGAGTGCTGTGAAATTACACGCTCCAAATCGCTAACCTATCGTTGCCTCGGTAAAGTAATTCGCGTACCTAAAATATATGCCACAGCAGGGGAGGTATCAAACTTCCCCGTACTAGTGAAGCCTGATCGTGGACAGGGATCTTTTGGGGTGCGTAAAGTTGGCAACAATCAGGAGCTCCTTGCTGCAATTTTGGCCGTACAGGATGCGATCATATGCGAGTATTTGCCGGGTGATGAGTATACGGTAGATTGCTTTTCAGACCGCGAGAAAGGAGTGCTGTTTGCTCATGCGCGTAGACGATGCAGAACACGTAACGGAATATCAGTAAATTCGGTTACAGAGAATTTGCCTGAAGTACAAGGTTTGGCAGAAGCTATTCATGACTCATTAAATATAAACGGTACTTGGTTTTTTCAACTCAAACGGGCCTATGGGGGTGAGTTAACTCTCATGGAAGTGGCGCCACGCATCGCTGGCGCTATGGCAACTCACCGGGTGATGGGGGTGAATTTTCCGCTCATGAGCATTTTTGAGCATGAACGGTTGCCGCTTGCGGTTTTGTTCAATGTGGGCGAGATCGAGACGGATCGTGCGCTGTGTAATCGTTATAAACACAACATAAAATATGGTGCGGTCTATATCGACTTGGATGATACGCTGTTGATAAATGGCTATGTGAATACCCATTTAACGAAATTGATTTTTCAGTGTATTAATGCCGGAAAGACTGTAAATTTGATAACGCGACATCGTGAAGACCTGCCAAATACGCTAACACAATATCGCCTGAATGGCTTATTT
>CAZWXO010000142.1:2143-3838 GCA_964637885.1 uncultured bacterium | reverse complement strand
TTTGATAGGGTCATACATTTACAAGGTGGTGAACTTAAATCTGCCTGTATTACAGAAGCGGATGCTATCTTTATCGATGATAGTTTTGCAGAACGCCAAGAGGTAGCAAATGCCTGTGGAATTCCAACATTTGATTGCAGCATGATCGAATTGCTTATTGAACAAGCCGAATTTTTAAACGGAGATTTGAACTAATGATAAACCCAAACAATGAAATGAACTTCCTTGAAAGCGTCACTCATACCTACGTCACAAGTGACAGTCCTCAGGATCGACTTATCAAAGCCCTCGCTATCCGAACGTTCAAACCTTACATGAAGCCTGATGGTTGCGCATTAGAATTTGGATGTTGTGATGGGTTTATGACCGCTATGATCGCAGACATAGTAGGCAATCTAACTGTCGTAGATGGCTCAAAAACATTTATTGAAATGGCCAAACAAAGGGCTGTAGGTAATGTTGATTTTGTCCATACTCTTTTTGAGGACTATAGGCCGACGAAAAAATTCGACTACATCTTTGCTACTTATGTTCTTGAGCACGTTAACGACGCGGTTAAGTTCCTCTCACAGGCGCGCGAGCTTCTGAGTAAGGATGGTTTACTATTTTTAGTTGTGCCTAATGCTCGTGCCATGTCACGCCAATTGGCTCGTCACATGGGGTTGCTTGACGATTTGTTTGCGCTCACTCAAAACGATATAAATCATGGTCACCGTCGTGTTTACGACCGCGTATTGTTGGACCGTGATATTAAGGTTGCGGGTTTGCAACAGATTAGCCAAGGCGGACTGTTATTGAAGCTACTTGCAGATTTCCAAATGGACAAGTTAATTGAGGATGGAGTTCTTGGTGATCTACAGCAAGATGGCTTATACAAAATGGGGCTTGAATATCCTGACTTTGCGGGCTCATTGTTTTCGGTGTGCAAGGCCAGCTAATAGTCGGTAAGACAATATCGACTAGCCAGAGCTTGGCGAAGTTTGCGACCTAGATTTTGCGCCTTGCCTTTTCAGTCTGGGAAGATGCGATGCCGACAGTTGGCTTCTTGGTAAGCATTATCCAACTCGGCAATACTATTCACAGTTGTCCAATGCCCAAACATTACTTAGATCTAATCGTGCGGATGGAAATCTTTGAAGAGCAGTGGTAAACATCAAAAAGCAACTAGCACATTAAAATTATGAAGGCTGCGACTGAGAAATAAGGATCTTTTGTATGATGAATAAACCAGTATTGATTTTTCCGGCCGGGATGCCTCGCGCTCTCGAGTACTTGCATAAATGCCAGCGTGAGGGGAGAGATGTCATCGGTGCATCATCTCTGGCATATGACCCGTCTCAGGATAAATATCCGGCATGGACGCATCTGCCATATGTTACGGATTCATCGTTTGACTTGGCGCTGAAACGGGCCATAGCCGAGTTTGATATAGCCGAAATTTATACGCCTAACATCGTAGTCTGGAATCATCTGGATCAAATGCTGGCGAAATTGGCTCCGGGCGTTGTGTTGGCCAACAGCTCTCCAGTTGACGAGGTATTGGGCGGTTACCGTCAGGCCATAACCAAGGCGCAATATTTTGCAGCGAATCAGCTTTCCATCGCCTCGGAGGTTGCATCACGACCGCTGCCTTCCAATGCTGAACTGGCAGGATTGTGCCGTTATGCTGATTTAATTCCCGGGATGTGCGATGAC
>CAZWXO010000142.1:0-2008 GCA_964637885.1 uncultured bacterium | reverse complement strand
GGCCTTCATTCTGGCAAGATTGGCCCAGTGTTTTGAAATCGGCAAATTATTATGTGTCGACCCATGGGCGGATGAACATCTGCTTCAGGGTGAAAAGATGGTCGATAGCGTATCGGCGCAGGTTTCCGCTGAAGAGGCGTTTGCTGTATTCCAGATCGGGCTGCTTCCTTTTAATGCCAACCACATCAACTATCTGCGCATGCCCTCCGTAGACGGAGCGGAGCGATATGCGAAAGACCGCACGGTCAATACCGGCGAATTTGGATGCACAGAGTACAGCGGCAATATATCCATTCTTCATATAGATGGGAACCATGCCTATGAGGCGGCGAAAGCAGACGTTGAGGCTTGGGCGGGCTTTGTGGTCGATGGCGGGTGGATCATCATTGACGATTATGTCTGGCTATGGTGATGGGCCGCGAAGAGCCGGGGATGAGTTGCTGGACGATATCCGCTCAAGAATCTCGTCGGCCTTCGTTATGGGTACAGCCTTGTTTATTCAATTGGCACTACAGGACTGATGGAACGATCGCGACATTTCTGGCTGGAATTCGGCCATGAATTTGATCGTCGGGCCGCGTAAGGGTAATGGATAATTGGAATGTCGAATTCACTGATAAATAAGCTGCTATTTAACCGATATGTCAATCGCGGGGGCAGAAAGCTACTGCGTGCTTCGCGATTGTCCTATAAGAAGTTAAAACTGGCTGCGCTGAACAAATGGCAATTAATGCATGCGCCGGCTTTCGACAGGTTGTTGAGTGAAATCTCTGCAGGTTCGTCCTTTAACCCTGATGAACTCATATCCTATTTGTGCATGGAGTCCAAGCAGGATCGGTTGTGGGTCAATTATTGCCTAGCCGACGCTTTCCATAAATCAGGTGACAATCAACAGGCGCTGGTGTTTATTCGTCGAGTCTGGGATATCGCCGGGCCGGACGAGAAATATCTAACTTTGTTTGTGGCAATCCACCTTGTGCTGGACGATATCGTCTCGATCAGGGGTGCCTATAAAGCGCTAGGCATGAAATGCGCAGGAGCCAATAACATTCCAGAAGCGCTCGATTGGTTTAACGCATGGCAATACGCTTATGCCATGCACAAGAAAGCCGACGAGTACTATTACGATTTGGAAGTTCTGGACTGTATTACCAGGTTGGCCGCGCCGCATGTATTCCCTTCGTGCAAACCTGTCAGGCAACAAGACAAAAAAATACGATTGGCCTATCTGATGTTTGGAATGCGGGACTTGAATTCCGTTATCGTTAAAATCAGTCTGATTTTTGCCAGATTCCACGATGCCTCAAGGTTCGATGTCATCTTTTTTATTCCCGATCAATCCACCCTAGTTCTCGAGCGCAAGGAGGCTGCCGAAAACATCAAGAAGATAAAGGCGTATGGATGGAAGGTTGTGTTGGCTCCCGATTCATTCTCCGAAATCGACAGTTTGCATGAGTTCGCTAAATCGATATATGAGGCACAGCCGGATATTCTCGTGACTAATGCCGCATTGGCGGATATGCGGCATTTCTACATCACGGCGCTAAAGCCGGCGCCTTTGGTCGTGGGTTTGTGCCAGGGGCCTCCGCCCCAATACATCGCGCCGAGTTTTGACTGGAGCATTTCCTGGTCTAAGCACCCAATGATGGACTGCCCAACAAATTGCACTTTGGTAAACGGAGCGGTTGAATTACCAGAACGAAAAATTGGTACTGACGAGGCCAAGACTAGTTTTGGAATTGCTCCCAATGACCAGGTGCTAATGAGCTGTGGTCGGCACTTCAAGTTTCAGAATCAGGACATGTGGGTTGCGATACTGGAAATTTTGCGTGCCTATCCCAATGTCCATTATGTCGCGGTCGGACTCGAGGCAAGGCCGGAGTTCCTCGATCGACTCCTGACGCCAGACCTGGTTGATCGAGTGAAAATTATTAACAGGGTTAAGGATTTTCTTTCGATCCTGAGTATGGCAGATATTGTCGTGGACACCTATCCATCCGGCGGGGGT
>CAZWXO010000141.1:1155-5743 GCA_964637885.1 uncultured bacterium | reverse complement strand
ATTATTGCAGCCGCTACCGGGTATTTTTTTAGCGGGGGAATATACCGTGGTCGAAGCGGCTGCCCCAATGCCCTATGGGATGACGGCAGCGGTAGTCTCGGGCGGCCGCAGTGCCGCGATGCTGAAAAGGCATCTGAAACTGCCTGCGGACAGCGATTTTTTCGCTAAACAACCACTGACCAACGTGTGGCGCTATGATATCAGTCGCCCTCCCGCTAGGTTTTTGCAGCAGCAAACGGATGGTAATGTAGCTTTTTACGGAATTGTCCTGCAGGCAGCCACCAGTTGCAGTCCGCGGGAATCCTGGGCGGATGATTTGGCGGAATATTTAGCGGATAATCAGGTTGCAGGGCTGTGGGAATATCAGTTCGGTTACGGACCAACCGCTGAGGACACCCTTCTTGTGCTGGAAGGACTAAGCTGCGTGCCGGCTTATCGCTCGCTTTGCCTTACATCAGCCATGCGGTTAGTCGAGGAATTCTTCGACTCCAAGGCTGGGGCTTTCCGCACCCTTAATCAAAGTGACAACCAAGCCTGGCTGGGTCTATCGGTCGATGCCACGGCCCATGCGGCTTTCTTATTTACCATGCTAGACTCAGAAGCTTACGGAGAAATCGCCAAGGCTTGCATTGCTTATCTGCTCACCCAGCAAGGTGCGGACGGGCTATGGCAGGGCAAATGGTTTCCCAGTCAGTTTGTGACAACGTGGCAGGTGCTTCGCCTTTTAGCAAAAAAAAGAGGTGGCGATTGTCAGCAGAAGATGATACGCGGAGTGGAGGCAATAATTGCCAGGCAAAAAAACGGTGGGTGGAATGACAGCATCATCGACACGGCGGCCGCGGTGCGAGCCCTTGCCCTTCCGGAAATTTCAGGTTTAATGCGGGTACATACATCACTATCGTCAGCACGCGCCTACTTGGAGCGCAATCTACCCCGGGCAGATCAGGGCGGCGAGCCGGTCCTTTATTACACCTCAAGAATCGAAGGCGGCACACAGCTGTTTCACTGCGTTGACCGCGGGCAAATCGCCACGGCTTATGCCCGACTAGCTCTGAAAGAAAGCAGGTTTGCGGATGAGTAATAATCCATTACAGTTGTCCGCTTTGACAATATGGCGGGGCCTTATGCATCACATGGCAGGGGCGCTCGACTGGGCAAAACCCGATAACTTTACCCAGATTAATCATTTGCTAAAGGAGCAGGCGCGGCGTCTTGATGCGGCACAGGCCTTTGGCCTCGAGACAGAGCTTTTCCCAGGCAGGGGGATCGATTTTTCGGCCGCCTTTCGTGCCCAGGGTGATAGTTACTATTGGGAGGAATACGATACCAGCGGGCCAGAGTTAATAGGACCGTGTATCTTTTTCCCGGGACGGTGTGACGCTCCAGCAGAATCATTCACTGAGCTCGCGAAGCTTGCGGCAGGGCTTGACCCACTGCGGCTAGCCGAGGCAGCGAAGCTTTTACAAAAAACTACATCTTATTGTGACACCTTTCAGCTGGGGGACATGCGGGCGCGGGGGCATATGCCGCTACGGCTATGTCTTTTTAGGAAAAATCGGGAAATCTATACAGCGCTAGCGCATGCGGGGTTTGCCCCCCTTTTTAAGAGACTTGAGCTGCCGGCTCAAAAAATCGCCCAGACGCCTTTGTGGCAGGAACTCGCCCGGTTTTATCCGGGGATATCCGCCGTTGATTTCGACCTTGTCCCGGGGGGTGGCGGAAAAATCGGCGTGGAGTTTAGCATGGCCGGGTCGCTAAATCCGGCCATGCAAAAAAATGGCGGTGGCTGGGAGGAATTATTCATCCTATTAGCGAAGTACCGGTTATGCGAAGGCGAAATGATTCCTGACCTGCTGGCCTGGCCCGGGGGGAAACGTCTACTCGTGGACGCCGATCCTTTTACGCCGAAAACACAGCCAAAATTGCTCCGCTCAATCAGCCACGTTAAGCTTGATTTTATCGGAGGTGAAGCAAGAAAGGCCAAAGCCTATCTGCATTACGCCGTGGAATAGCAAGGGAAAGGAGATGATTAAATGAGTATGGAGAGTGCGCGGGAGTTTATGGCAAAGTACAAGCAGAATGCGGAAATGTCAGCAAAGCTGGCCGGGGCCGGGAGCCCAGCGGAGAAAATGGCTATCGCCAGAGCAGCGGGCTACGATTTTTCTATTGAGGAACTGGCCAAGATAAACGAAGAACTATCCGAGGCCGAGCTTGATACCGTTGTCGGCGGTGAATGGAACCCAGGCTGTCAAGGTGATGGCCATTGCGGTTTTACATGTGAAGATGACTGTGATATTTCGGTGTGACAAGTGAAGACGATATAATATTGCCGGGAAAGGTGAGGGATTGCCATGAAGTTGGTCATACTCGATGCCGAAACCTACGGTCGGGACATTAATTTTGACCCGATCTGCGAACTTGGGGAAGCAATTATCTATCAGCACAGTACGGCCGACGAGGTTGCCACGCGTATCACTGATTGTGACGTCGTTATTGTCAATAAATCGCTACAGGACGAAAAAGTATTGGCAAAAGCAGTCAATTTAAAGCTGATCTGCATCGGGGCAACGGGCACAGACAATGTTGATTTGGCATATTGCAAAGAGCATAGTATCGCAGTTACCAACGTCGCCGGTTATTCAACAAATAGTGTCGTCCAGCACACTTTTGCAATGCTCCTCTACCTATTACAGCATCTCCCTTACTATGATGATTATGTTCGCTCCGGTTCCTATGAAACAAGCCCGACGTTTACCCATTTCGGTCCGCCCTTTACGGAACTTTACGGCAAAACCTGGGGGATAGCCGGCATGGGAACCATTGGCAGGGGGGTGGCCAAGGTTGCCAGGGCCCTTGGCTGTAAGGTTATTTACTATGACCTTCAGCCGGACGATATAGATTTAGATTGTCAAAATGTAGGATTTGCGGAACTATTGCAGACGTCGGATATCCTCTCGCTGCATCTTCCCCTTACCCCTGAAACCATGGACTTGTTTAATTATGATGCCTTATGCCAAATGAAGCCTGAGGCGTTCCTTTTAAATATGTCCCGGGGTGCCATTGTTAACGAGGCGGATCTGGCAAAGCTACTGCTTTCCGATAAACTTGCCGGGGCGGGCCTTGATGTTTTGGCAAAAGAACCGATCGAACCGGACGACCCTCTATTTAAAGCATATCAGACCGGCAAACTTTTAATCACCCCGCATATTGCCTGGGCAAGTGTGGAAGCGAGGACGAGGCTGGTCGAGGAAGTGGCATTAAATATAAAGAGCTGGGTTGAAGGTACGGCTCGGAACCGGGTGGTTTGAAAACGATAGCGTGAAAGAATGGGAAAAGACAATGCACAGTTCACTATGCACAATGACGGAGCAAATTCTCTCACAGAATTTGAAATTGCCAGAAAAAGTCACCCTCTTGAGGGGGAAAGCGCTTTAGCGCTAGGGGGAGTCGTTGCCTCAGCTTAAGCTTTGTCTTTCATCCCTATTTGTGCCGCCGCTAGCGGCAGTGTGATTGTGGATAATCAAGGAGATGATCAAATGAGTCTGGAGAGCGCGCGGGAATTTATGAAACAATTAATCCATGATGTGGAAATGTCTGCTAAAGTGGCGGAAGCCGAGAGTCTGGCAGGGAAGATGGCCGTCGCCCAAGCGGCGGAGTTTGATTTTTCGTTTGAGGAGCTGATTATGGCGTACGAGGAACTATCCGAGGCGGAACTTGACTTCGTTGTCAGGGGGGCATGGAACCCAGATCATAACAACGATGAACATTATGGAAAAACATGGGAAAATTATTCCGACCCCTGTGTCATGGGCGGGTCACTTGGTGCTTAAGATCCTAGTCGCATGCTCGGAATAACCGATAAATCATAAAGGAGATGATTAAATGAGTCTGGAAAGCGCTAGGGAATTTATGGATAAATATCGAAATGATACTGAGCTAGCGGCGAAGCTGACAACAGCCGCCAGCCCGGCCGAAAAAATGGCCATCGCCAAGGCCGAGGGGTTTAGTTTCTCACTCGAGGAGCTGACCAAGGCAAACGAGGAACTATCCGAAGCAGAGCTTGACACTGTTGTCGGGGGTGAGTGGAGTCCGTGGTGCGATGGCGAAGGCCATTGCGGAGCTACCTGCGAAGCAGATTGTATTATTGATAACAGATAGCCCAGATTGGTGACAATCCGATTTGTCGGTATTGAATCTATTAAAAATTTAGGAGGTAACGAAATGAGCCTTGAAAGTGCACGGGAATTTATCGAAAAATTCCAAAAAGACCGCGAGCTCACGGCGAAGCTGGCTGGAGCCAAGAGCCCGGACGAGAAAATGGCGCTCGCCAAAGCTGCGGGCTTTGATTTTTCTTTCGAAGAGCTGGCCAAAGTAAACGAAGAGCTTTCCGAGGATGAGCTGGATGCGGTTGTCGGCGGCGAGTGGCATCCAAATTGCACCGATGACGGTCATTGTGGCGTGAACTGCGAAGCAGAGTGTGATACCAGCGGGAGGTAAAATCATGAGCATTGAAAGCGCAAGGGAATTTATGGCGAAATATAAAAATAATGTAGAGCTGGCGGCGAAGCTGACAACAGCCGCAAGCCCG
>CAZWXO010000141.1:0-1145 GCA_964637885.1 uncultured bacterium | reverse complement strand
TGCGAAGCAGATTGTGATCAAGCGCCGTGTTTTCCCCGAGGTTAGGGTAAAAGATGGGCGACGGAGAAGGAGCGACCTCTTACAATGTTACACAATGTGGAACGGGAGAACGTCTCACACACTGAGTGAAACTTAACCATTGTGAAATGGTTATTAGCTGAACTAGTCCATTTGACTTACTGCCAGTATTCAGCCGAGAGGCTGAATACTGGCAGTAGGAATCGGGCAGGGTTTTGAAGTTTTAAAAGAAAGGACTATGGGTTTTATTATTCGGTGCATCGAATATAGAAAGACGGTATCCCTTGTGGTTGAAGCTTCGTCACCCGTGGCGTGAGGCGTAGCCTTCTTTCATCCCGATTTGCCCTATTTGTCGGTGGCATGTCGGATAAAAATTAAGGAGATGATTTAAATGAGTCTGGAAAGTGCAAGGGAATTCATGGGGAAATATCAAAAGGACGTAGCGCTAACGGCAAAGCTGGTGGAGGCTAAGACTCCTGCGGAAAAAATGGCCGTCGCTAAGGCGGAGGGTTTTGATTTTACGCACGAGGAGCTGGCTAAAGTAAACGAAGAACTATCCGAAACGGAGCTTGATGCGGTTGTCGGGGGTGAGTGGAATCCAGGCTGCAAAGATGACGGTCATTGCGGACGGACGTGTGAAGCAGACCCCGGTTGTGATTTCGGCGGGGCCGAATAAAAGATAAAGTGTCACCGCACGGTCTGCGAAGCAGAGTATAATTTCAGTTGTGGCTTTTTAAATAAAAGGGAGATGATCAAATGAGCCTTGAAAATGCAAGGGAATTCCTAAAAAAATACAAAAATGATCCAGAGCTCGTGGCGAAGCTGGCGGGAGTAGCAGGCCCGACTGAAAAAATGGCGGCCGCCAAAGCGGCAGGCTTTGATTTTTCATATGAAGAGCTGGCCACGGTAAATGAAGAATTATCCGAAACAGAGCTTGACGCAGTGGTCGGTGGCGAGTGGAACCCGGGCTGTGACGATGATGGGCATTGCGGAAAAACCTGCGAGGGCGAAGACAGCATTAATCAAACCTTTTCGTAATTGGCGTGAAAGATGGGATAAAACGTTCTCACAGAGGGCACCGGAGTTTTAAAAGAGAGGGCTACGGAGTTCCTTATTCGGCCAGGCCG
>CAZWXO010000140.1:0-5790 GCA_964637885.1 uncultured bacterium | reverse complement strand
GCTGAATTAAGTTTCTCTTTACGTGAATTGTCAACAAGAAGCTATCCGGTTTTTTCAGAACTCGGCCTATTTCTATGCGCTTGAGCTCCCGTAGCGTAGCGGGAAGCTGTGCAGAACGATAGCTCCTTGCTCGTCGGTGGTAAAGAAATCCGTTGTCATTCACATTTAAAGCAGTGGCACAATAGCTTTGCCCAATACTGTTCATTATTAAACTTAATTGTGAATCGCCGACTTTTTCAGTGGTCTCGAACTGTCCCCGCGTCGCGACGTCCCCGTGTCGCCCTCTAGTATTTACGGATGCGGACGGCGGGTTTCCCTAGCAGGGCCAGCCGCGCGGCGTCCCAGACGCGAAGCATGGCTTGCTGGGTAACGGTGGCGCCTGTTCCCAGGAGCTTGACGACTAGTAGATCCGGCTCGAGGAGGCTGGCTCCGGCGTAGATTTCCCCTGCGTCTCCGGCGGCTTGCCGGACTGCGTCCACCAGCTCCCGGGGCAAACCCTGGCGGTAAATATAAACTGTTCCGTAGGATTCCCAGCCGCCCATGACCGAGGTGGCGAAATTGCTGGTTTGGTCAGGGCGCAGCCGGCTGTTCTCCTGGGCGATGAGCTTTCCGTCGAGGAAAAGCCTGATTTTGTTGGCGTAGAGATCGTAGAGAAAGCTTTCGCCCCGCTCGGCCCGTCCGGAGCTGACCATGTCAAAGGCGATGAGGGTCGCCGATTGATCCAGGTGAAATTCCGTCTCCTGGTAGGTGGTGGACTGGGCAAAGGGAACGTTGTGCTCCGGCAGGTATTCCAGGACGCCGCCGGCTTCCACCTGGCAGCGGGTCGTAACCTTGGCGCAGCCTTCGTCCATCCGATAGAAGCGGTTGGCAGACGGTGTCGTGACTAGCGCCCGGCCTTCTTTTTCCACAAGGATATCTGTAAATAACCGGTCGTGTTGCAAGACACCGCCGCTGGGGTTTAACAAGTATAAAAAGGCTGTCCCGTCTTTGTCCTGATAATGGGGCGGGAAGACCTGCAGCGGCAGCTGAAAAAACTGCCGGGCCAGGTAGGTCCGGCCGTCTTGCCGCCGACGAAAGGCGAGATTCAGTTTACCGACTGCTCCGCTCATGTATCTGCTCCTGTTCCTCGTCTTTATTCTTCAAACAACATGTCCCGCTTGATCCAGCGGATGATTTCCGGCAGCCCTGTTCCATCAAAGAGGTTGGTAAAGACAAAAGGCCTGTTGCCACGCTGGAGCTTGCTGTCCCGTTCCATGATTTCGAGGCTGGACCGAACATAAGGGGCGATGTCGATTTTGTTGATCACCAGCAAATCCGATTTGGTGATGCCGGGACCACCCTTGCGGGGGATTTTGTCGCCCTCCCCAACGTCGATGACAAATATCAGTCCATCGACCAGCTCGGGGCTGAAGGTGGCGGCCAGATTATCCCCACCGCTCTCGACAAAGACGATATCGAGGTTGGTAAACTGGTTGGTCAGGCTCTCGATGGCGTCCAGGTTCATGGAGATGTCTTCGCGGACCGCCGTATGGGGGCATCCCCCGGTCTCGACGCCGACAATCCGCTCAGGGGGCAGCACGGCGGCCCGGGTGAGAATCAGGGCGTCTTCCTTGGTGTAGATGTCGTTGGTAACGACAGCGATTTCGTATTCATCTTTTAACTGGCGGCAGAGTTTTTCGATTAGTGAAGTTTTGCCGGAGCCTACGGGGCCACCGACCCCGATTCGAATGGGTTTACGCATCGATTATTACCTCCTCTAAATTGGATTACGACATGTATAGCCGCGTTGGCAGCACCTCGTGACGCATGCTGGCGATATCCAGGGCCGGGAAAAAGCTGGCCAGCTCGGCTTTTTCCGGCAAGCTGGCGGCAGCTGCCACCTCTTCCATGAGGGGATGCAGCCAGGCGAGCAGCTGCTGGGCCTGGGTGATTCCCAGGGGGATTAGCTTGATGCCGCTTTGCACCACGCCATTGACTGAGCTGAAAAGATAGGCCCGCAGTCCGTCTTGCTTGGGGATTTGCAAGCGGGCCACCAACAGGCCGTAGGCTAGGGGATAGCTGATCCGTCCCCCCGGGGCATTCCGGTAGTAAGCGTGCAAAAATGGATCCTCGAGGATTTGACTGCTGATCCGTAGCAGGGCTTTGCCCATCCGCACCGAGGCGTCCCGGGTTTCCTGGGTCAGCTTCATCGCCCACAGCACTTCTTCCAGGCGCCGTAGTCCGGTCTCGTCCGCAGCCGCCGCCAAATCGTGGGCCTGACAGTAAGCCGGACCTTCGAAATCTTGCAGCACCTGATGCAGATAAGTCACGAGGAAGCTTTGCAGCTGCACTGAATCGGTGATTATTCCCTCTTCCACATAGGTTTCGAGCCCCCAGGACTGGCTAAAGCCGCCGGTAGGAAAGGTCCCTCCGGCTAGTTGCAATAAGTAAAAAAGCTTGTCGTTATTCATGGTGGTGATGGCCGTGGTCATCCTGGGAATGGCTGTGACTGTGGCCGGCTCCGGCGCTGATATTGGCCCGGACTCCGTCCAGTTGACGGCGGGTCCGGGTGAACTTAACATCCAGAGCGGCAAAAATCCGCTCCATTACGGGATCGTAGGGGATGCAGATATCCTGCTGGGTAATGTAGGCGGGCTGGTGCATGTTGCCGATATTAAAGCTGACTCGGGCCCACTGGACAATCCCTTCCGGCTTGATTTCGTAAACGTCTTCCTCTAGTAGATCGACGGCGACGACGAGGCTGTCGTCCTCGTAAAGGACGGCACCTTTGTACAGCTGCTCCCCATGGGGCAATGAGACCGCCAGTTCGCGGCCGCCCTGGGAATTAACCCGCTGATGGGGTTTGTTTAAATCCAGGTGATCCAGGAGAACGTAGTCCAGCTCGCGGTCTTTGAGCTCAATTTGGGCGATAGTGCCGACGATTTTTTCGATCCGCATTCTGTTGACCTCCTCAGCTATTGTCATTCTGGAAAGGCCACCTAAAGCCGCTGGTGCAGCTGCCTTGTAGGAGGTTTTCCAGGCTGCGGCCAGCGATTCCGATGACCTTAAATCCTAATATCTAAATATTCTAGCGGAAATAGTACCGCTGCGCCAAGGGCAGTTCATCCAGCGGCTCGCAGGTGATATGCTCACCGTCGATATAGACCTTGTAGGTTTCCGCATCGATTTTGATCTCGGGGCAGGTATTGTTCCGCACCATGTCGGATTTTCGCAAGTGGCGGGTGCCACGGATCGGGACCAGCTTCATCGCTGAATTCGGTACTTTTTCCCCCAGCCCGTCATCAATGGCTGCCTGTGTAACAAAAATCTTGTTGTAGCGGTTGACGTTGTTGCCGTAGCTGGCGTACTGGCGCCGGTACATCATCGGCTGACACCACTCGATGCTGGCATTGACATCCCCGGTTACCGAGTAGACGATGGCGCCGCTTTTAAAGATCATCGACGGCTTGGCCCCAAAGAAGCAAGGATCCCAGATGACAATATCCGCCATCTTGCCCGGTTCCAGGGAGCCGACATAATCGGTAATCCCGAAGGTGATGGCAGGATTGATGGTATATTTCGCTAAATAGCGCAGCACTCGCTGATTATCATTACCTGGGGCATCCTCGGGCAGAGGGCCGCGCTGCTTTTTCATTTTTGAGGCTAGTTGCCAGGCGCGGAGGATCGATTCACCGACACGTCCCATTCCCTGGGAATCTGAGCCGAGCATGCTGATAGCTCCCATGTCGTGGAGGATGTCTTCGGCAGCGATGGTTTCCCCCCGGATGCGGGAATCAGCAAAGGCGACATCCTCCGGCACCCTGGGGTTTAGGTGATGGGCCGCCATGATCATATCCAGATGCTCGGCCACCGTGTTGACGGTATAGGGATTGGTCGGGTTGGTCGAAGAGGGCAGGATATTTGCTTCGCCGCAGACCACCATAATGTCGGGGGCATGCCCGCCGCCGGCACCTTCGGTATGATAAGCGTGCATCGTCCGTCCGTCGATGGCCGCGATGGTATCCTCGACAAAGCCTGATTCATTAAGGGTGTCAGAGTGAATCTGCACCTGGAAATCGTACTCGTCGGCTACGTCGAGACAGACGCGAATCGCCTCCGGGACCGAGCCGTAATCCTCGTGAATCTTCATTCCGATCGCCCCGTTTAACGCTTGCTCCCGGATTGTCTCCGGCAGGCTGGAATTGCCGCGGCCGAGGAAGCCGGCGTTGACGGGTATTTGCTCATGGGCCTCGATCATGCTATGGAGATGCCACGGGCCCGGCGTTTCGATGACCAACGTCTTGGAACCGGCGCCGCCCCCCAGCATGGTGGTGATGCCGTTGCTCAGGGCTTCCCATGCCTGGTCCGGGGATTCAAAGTGGATATGGACATCGATACCCCCGGGGGTAGCGATCATGCCGCCCTCCAGGGAGACGACCTCGGTACCGGCGCCGATAATCAGGCCCGGGGTGATATCCTTGGTGTCCGGGTTGCCGGCCTTGCCGATGCCGACGATTTTGCCGTCCTTGACCCCGATATCTCCTTTGACGATCCCTAAAACGGGGTCCATCACAATGACGTTGGAAAAGCAGACATCCAGAACTCCGTCCTTGGATGTCAGGCCTGGAGCCTGGGCCATCCCGTCCCGGACGGTCTTGCCGCCACCGGACATGGTCTCTTCGCCGTATTGTTCGCTGACAAAGTCTTTTTCAATCTCGATGATCAGATCTGTATCCGCCAGATGGAGTTTGTCCCCCACTGTCGGTCCGAAAATATCGCCGTACTCCCCACGACTAAGTTTCATCGACATCTTACTTTCCCTCCTTTTTTTGCCGCAGGGCTGCCAATTTTTCCATAGCTGCCGCTTTAACCGCAGGGTCAGTGGTGTCGCCCATGGTTAAACCTAAGAAACCGACTGCTTTGCGCTTGCCGCGATAGGGAACGAGGGAAACTTTTTTTGTCTCGCCCGGTTCAAAGCGGACAGCCGTACCGGCCGGGATGTCCAGCCGATGGCCGAAGGCCGCTTCACGATCAAAATCTAAAGCGAGATTGCTTTCAAAAAAATGATAATGAGAACAAACCTGGATACAGCGGTCGGCGGTGTTGGTGACCTGCACCTCCGTGGCTGTCAGGTCGGCATTGATAATAATTGGTTCCTCCCGATAAATTACTTCCCCGATACTATACTTCACGTGAAACCCTCCTTCGCTGACTTAATACTGCATCGATAGTAGCTGCTCCCTAGGGATAGCCTCAGAGCGCTTTTCTAAACGAATCGGATCATGAACGGTCAGGAGCTTGTTGCCGTCCGGCAACAAGACCTCAAGGCTGATCGAGGGCATTAGCGCCGGTGTTCCCTCCATCACATCCTCTTCGGTGATGATCTGGGCCCCGACCTCCATCAGGTCAGTGAGACGGCACTTGCCCTCGCGGGCCCGCTCCAGCATTTCATCACAAATAATAGCCGTCGCCTCGACATAGTTGAGTTTGATGTCGCGCTTCCAGCGACGACGGGCGATTTCCGCGATGTTAAAAATGAGTAGACGTTCTTGTTCCTTCAGAGTGATTTTCATCTTGTACCTCCCAATTTTTAAGGATTTATCGCTCCGGTGAGCATGCGCCTCCAAAGAAAGTAACTCGACAAAAACAGATTTGCCGCTAAATTAAGTGCATTTATACTTGCAAATAAGTCCTTTTATACTTAAAGAGACAGTAACCCCGCAATAAGTGCACCATCTCGGCTGGCGTAGCAATAACTTTTGCAAGAATCCTGCCAAGCCTTGTGGAGGGGTGAGACATGGGGACGGTTCT
>CAZWXO010000139.1:3166-5837 GCA_964637885.1 uncultured bacterium | reverse complement strand
GCGGCTCAAACATGGTATAATAAGTGCAAGAAAAACACTAAATCAGGTCAAAAAACCTTGCACTTGGAGATGAAATAATGTACCGAAAAACAGCAGGACAACCCCATTTTGACATAGATGAATGCCGCACCTTTGATGTCACATTGGACATGGAAAACCGCTGGGTCAAATTATCCGGCTTGATTCCTTGGACAAAGCTTGAAGAGGACTACGCCAGACTGTTCAAGAAAAAAGGAGGCCAGAAGGCATATCCCTTGCGGGTAGCCCTGGGCTCACTGATCATCCAGGCCAAACTTGGAATCACCGACGAGGAAACAGTAAGCCAGATAGCTGAAAATCCCTACATGCAGTATTTTCTCGGCTTCAGGTATTACCAAAACAAAAGGCCTTTCAGCCAGGCGCAGATGACCTACTTCCGCAAGCGGATCCCTGAAAGTTTTGTCATGCTGGCAAACGACTTGGTCGCAACCAAAGCCTCCGGGCCGGAAATAAAAGCAGGGCAGACCCATGCCGGAGAAATGATCATTGATGCCACCTGTGCTCCCGCCGACATGCGTTATCCAACAGACGCCAGATTGCTGAACGAATCAAGAGAAAAACTGGAAGACATCATCGACACACTGCATGGACCGGATGTCGGGAAAAAGAAAAAGCCAAGGACATACCGCCTGAAAGCCAAGAAAATTCACGTCAATCTAGATAAAAAACGCAAGAAGACCAAGAAAATCGTCAGGAAAACCATTCGGAAACAACTAAGTTTCGTCAAAAGAGACCTTGGCATCATCAGGGAATATCTAGACATCCATCCCGAAAGAAGCCAGCTGCTCAGTCAAAAACAAAAGAGGGACATGCAGACGATCCAGACAATCTACGCCCAGCAGCAGGAAATGTTTCTAAAGAAAATCCACAGCGTCAAGGACAGAATCGTCAGCATCCATATGCCTTATGTCCGTCCCATCGTCCGCGGCAAGGCTGGATCGGAAATCGAGTTCGGAGCCAAAATACTCTCCACCGTCGTAAACGGTTACAGCTTCATCGAGAAAATCAGCTTCGACGCCTTTAACGAAAGCACCTACCTTCTGCAGGCAGTGGAAAGCTACAAAGCAAGATACGGCGTTTATCCCGAAGCAGTGATGGCAGACACCATCTTCCGCACCCGGGACAATATCAAGGCACTAAAGGAAAAAGGCATCCGCATCAGCGGACCGCCCCTAGGCCGAAGACAGATTTCTCTTGTAAAAGCGATGAAGCTGCAAGCAAAGATTGATGCCGGCGTGCGAAACCAGGTTGAAAGCAGCTACGGAGTCTTGAAAAGAAAATATCTACTAGACAAAATAGCAGCACGCCTCGAGGAGACAAGCAAAACCTGCATCGCGCTAGCCTTCCTGGTCAAAAACCTGGACCACAGGCTTAGGTCTTTATTTGTCTTTTTTGTCAAAGAGCTGTTTGGGCAAAAATTTGGTCATATTTGCGCTTTGTCTAGATATCGATGCGGGTGTTTGGTGCCCGTTTAGTTAGCCCTACCTAGATTTTTTAGAGCATGCAATGGATTCTTTTAATGATTTATTGATATCGTAGGCCTGAGTCGAATTACAATTAAGCTAAATCGCATAAAATATTCATAGAGCTATTCTCCGATCCTGTCAAAACCTTAACACCCTGAGAAGAAAAGGTTATCATCCTGCGTTTGGGGCTTGAGTATGGTTGTGCGCGCATTTGAAGAAGTCGGGTATGCATTTGGAGTTAAACGAGAGCGCATTTGGTAAATTGAGACAAAGGTGCTTCGGAGATTACTCCATCCAAGACGACGAAAAAGATAAGCAGGATTTCTTTAATGGAAAAACATTGAATAAATGCTTGCTTTCTGTTAGCATTACGACAGTTGTTCAACTTCGCGTTGAATGCCGCATGGTTATATTATTTTTTTTAAGCATGCGCCCTGATGGGTATAATGAAGATGATTTTTATTCTGTTGGGAATACTTATACAGAATAAGCAGTTGGACGGCTATCCTCTAACTCTGCTACGACAGGGAGGGTAGCCTTTTTCTTTTTTTTAATGACCGAGGGGGAATATTACATATGAAAAGTGATCTGGTCTTTTTAAATGATTTATTTGCGCAGGAAAAGCTCAAAGAAGAATATGTTAACTATAAAAAGCAGAAGACCCTGCAAACGCTGTTATTTGCAAGTATAGTTAAAATCCATCCCGGGAGTGACGGTGTTAAGTGGCAAGCCTTTGAGAAACAGCTTGACAGGAATTGTAGGAATATTTCTGATCGCATCAGCCGGGGTAAGTATTTTTTTGCACCGATGCTGGAAATCGAGATTCCAAAAACCAAGGGGCATAGCCTTGATCGAGCGCGTTTAAATGATGATGTTAGAGTTATTTCTGTTTCATGTATCCGAGATACTCTTGTTCAAAGGATTATATATAGGATGCTTGATGTCGAGGCAGAAAAAATATTTATGAGTCTTGGTGATATAAGTTTTGCATACCGTAAGAAATATGTGGCCCCCGGGGCTGCAAAACAATTATTTCAGCATATCTGCGATGGTTACTTTTTTGCTTTAGATGCTGATCTTGTTAAGTTTTTTGATAATATTCCGCATATACTTTTGGAACAGACTATCGAGACAATTTATGAGAAGAATTCATAAATGGCAACTTT
>CAZWXO010000139.1:819-3156 GCA_964637885.1 uncultured bacterium | reverse complement strand
TCGTAGATTTATTAAATCGGACCGCGTTGTGGCTGGGCTTATTACTGGTAAAGACATATTTTGTAAAAAAGTGCCACGGACAAAACGCGCAAAGGGTATCCCCCAAGGAGGCGTCCTTTCGGGTATTTTATCTAACCTTGTATTGCATGAGTTTGATAGGTGGTTGGTCGAAGATATATCAAGAGAAAATGATATCAGGTATGTCAGATATGCCGACGACTTCGTTATTTTGGCGAAAAATATGAGCACTATTCAGGTTGTTCATAATCTCGTAAGTGAAAAATTCTTAGAGATGGGACTAGAATTGCATAAAGAGCCAAAAACTGCAATTCGTGACCTTAATCACGAAAGCATTGATTTTGTTGGATTTAAACTCGACCCAACAGGAATACGCATAAGGGCACGCAATGTGAGCAGGTTCAAAAATCGCATTATTAAAAAGATTAATGAAGAATTTGAAATCGAAGATATAAGTGAACAAAAAGAGATTATTAGAAAAGTAATTGAAGAAAAAATCGCACCTCAAATAATTGGCACGAAAGCCCTCAAAGTCGATATTTGCTGGAATTGCATGAAACCTATCAAACCAAGAAATTGGATGACATTTTTCTCTGCCGTTACGGACATAAATCAGTTTAAGTCGCTTGACAGCTGGTTACGTAAACAGCTAAATGCTAAACTCTATAAAAATTTCGGCATCCGTGCGAGAGCTTCTGATTTGAAGAATGCGGGGCTGCCATCGTTGACAAACGAATACTACTGGAGTAGTAAAAAGCACCCAGGCTTTTGTGAATGTGATGCAGTTAAAACCGCAGGATATTTTTCTTCTCCCATTGCTCTTAAAGAATTGATGAACACAAGCGATGACTAAATTTTTGGATATTATAGAAAGTATAGGGAATTATCGATTAGACCGCTAGATTCTATTTAAATCTTTCCCAAAAAACTATTAGCGAGATTAACCGACTGGTTGAGTAGGTAAAAAACCGGGTCAATGCCTACGTCAACCGTGAACTAATCGAGTTTTATTTTGTTCGGGTAAGTGCGGACGAAGCTAAACAGCAAATAGCGGATGCTGAATTGTTCATCGATGCTGTTGAAGCTTATTTAAATGAGCAATGGAAAGAAATAAGTTAGTCAGACGATTTACAACCAATTGGCTTTTCTTAAAAATATTGGGGTGATATAGATGAAGAATATGATGGAACAAAAAGGTTATTATGCGCGAATCGAATATAGTGATGAAGATAGCTGTTTTTTTGGTACTGTCGCTGGTATTGTGGACGTTATCAGTTTTGAAGGACGAGACATTGACGAACTGAAGGAAGCCTTTGCCGATGCGGTAGATGATTATTTAGATATGTGCTTACGCCTCGGGAAAGAGCCGCAAAAAATCTATAAAGGCAGTTTTAATGTCCGTATCGATCCTGAACTACATAAGCGGGCCGCAATCGCTGCATTTTCATCGGGCATTTCTCTTAACCAATTGGTCGAAAAGGCTGTTGATAGTTTTGTTTAAGAAGAGGGCAATAAAATGTCCGCCGGCATTAAATTAGCAAAGCCGACGAAAACAAGTAACCGATCGGGCAAAGAAGAAGAAAAAAACCAGCTCTAAGCAGACACCAATAGTTCTTGACGTACGTTTCAAAGTACGTTAAATTTAGATGGGGTGATATCGATGGAGATAATGACAGTATCTGAGTTACGGAAGGATATTTACAACGTCGTTAAGCACGTTGCGACCAGCAATGAGCCTGTGACGGTGCTTAATAAGGTTGCGGGGGAGGCGGCAATTTTAGTCAGCATGAGGGATTGGGAAGATATTCAGGAAACTTTGTATTTAACACAGAATACGGATGCCAGAGAGACTATAAGGCAGGCATTAACTGAGCCCATCGAAGAAGGGGTGGAAATGGATTGGCGAAGTGGAAAGTAGTCTTCTCAAAAAGAGCGATCAAGGATTGGGAATTAATTCGGCAAAGTGAGCATAAAGAAAAAGTCATCACCTTATTAAATATAATCGAGGAAGATCCTTTTACGCAGCCACCCCCTGTCAAGCAATTGCAGGGAAATATGAAGGGGGCCTATTCCCGGCGAATTAATCACCAGTATCGTTTGGTATACAGGCTGGACGTTGCCCAAAAGACAGTTAATGTTGTAATGATGTGGCTACATTACTAACAGTTAACTGGCAAGGGGTAATTGGTAAAGGTTGGCACGTAGGTTAAAGTCACAACAAGACGCAACAAAATAACGGTACCATAACTGTTAACTGTACCGAAAGGGGTGTGAGTGGATGTTAAAGGCAAAAACGGCGGCCTAGGCCAAGGCCTGGGG
>CAZWXO010000139.1:0-809 GCA_964637885.1 uncultured bacterium | reverse complement strand
AATTAAGGAATCGATTAGACTCTATCAAGAAGAAGTAGATGGGGTGCTCGGATAATGGCAGTTGTTATTACAGAATCGGGCATGAATTTTGGACCCTATGAAAAAACTAATATTTTTCATATTGAAAAATCCAATACATATAAAAAAATACACAATGGGGTGCGGATGGCTGAATTTTTACTCTTACCTCCCGAGCGGAGTGAAATATTAATCATCGAAGCTAAAACCTCAGCCCCGAATCCGCATTCACCTGGTGGTATGTTTAATAGGAAAAGGATTCAGGAAATTGACATATTGCATGTACCTTCTTTGCGGAGAAACCCTATGATTTCTGATGTTTTCCATAGGCTTAAGTTCATGGAGCGTCGTGGAAGTGGTTTGAAGAAAATCGTTAAGGAATACGATGACAAAGAATTGCCTGTGTTTTATTCGGATCAACAATTTTTTGTGGTTACTTTGAAAAATCAGAATTATGTGAATCCAGCGTCCGCCCAGAAAACTGTCTACAAAACTACCCAGAAACTGATGAACAAATGATTAGGTTTGCAAGGGGGAAAAATCATGCGCATCGAAAGTATTCGGATCAAAAACTTCAAAGCCTTTAGGGATGTTGAGATCGAAAAAATTCCCAAGATGGCGGTTTTTGTTGGAGCCAATGGGACGGGGAAGACCACCTTGTTCAACGTCTTTAGCTTTTTAAAGGATGCATTGACGGATAATGTTCAAGTAGCTTTGGCCCGCCAAGGTGGTAACCGAGGTTTTCAAGAGGTGCGAAGCCGTGGGGTTGAAGAGCCAATTGAAATCGAATT
>CAZWXO010000138.1:5035-5867 GCA_964637885.1 uncultured bacterium | reverse complement strand
TCCAACGTTTATTCGGCCCGCATTTTATGTGGCACCATGGCCACAGCCATTATACTCCCTAGGAAGGATTGAAGACAGCATCCCTTTTTTGTTTATCGGCCATCTTGCTGTATAATCAGAAAACAAAGCATAAGGAGGAATTCAGATGAAGAAACTTTGGCTCGTAGCGGTATTAGTGTTTGTCTTGACAGCCGGACTTATCGCCGGTTGCGGTGGGCAGCCCGAAGAGGAAGCCGCCACTATCGACCCAACTCTACTCCATGGCGGCTACAGCAAAATTTGGTCCTTAATCGAATTCTACGAAAATGAAGAGAGCATCCCAGTCCCGGAATGGGCCACCGACAACATTATCGTCATTAACAGCGACGGCACCGGATTGCATATTTTTGGAGAAGTGGACAAAGACGACAGCGATGCAATCGCTCAGGACGACTTTACCTGGACCTTGGAAGGGGATAAATTTATCACCCAGGGCAATGATTCTTATACTGCCAGCGGCACGATGGAATTCACCATCCTAGAGCTGACAGAAAACACCCATATTTTTGAGCAAAGCAAGGAAGTTGACGGAGTTGCCGTCACGACCCGCTCTGTCTACCAAAGCGTGGTTACGCCCAACCCCGAGGCAGAGGAGGCCAACCTCGCCCTTACCCAAGGCCTAGCTAAGATCTGGAAAATGGATTCTGTTGTGCACGACGGCTCGACCATTGACTACACAGCTCATCGCGTCGACGATCTGCTGATTCTCTGCACCGATGGGACGGGCTATTTCACCAAAGGCGAAATTCTGGAAGCCCGGACATGGCTGCGCCGGGCCTTGGATTTGGCTCCC
>CAZWXO010000138.1:3854-5025 GCA_964637885.1 uncultured bacterium | reverse complement strand
CAGCCAGCTTATACTGGACGAACTTGAACATGGCCACATGGTGCATCTAAGCTCCACCATTAAACAGCTAGACAGCCAGAATTTAATCTATGAGGACTACCGCGAAATCAATGGCAAGAAAACTTTAGTAACTATCCACCGCGTACCCTTTTTGGCAGCAGAATAACTGATAAAAATGCGGCCACAGCTCTCAAAAATCGCTGCAAAATCAGGATAAAACAAGAAGACAGCAAGCTCGGAGACCCCTTGGTGGCGACTTGAGCTTGCCGAGAATTTCCAGAATGCGGGCGGTGATGTCGGCCAGCGGGGCGGAGTCGCTTTCCAGGGTGAATTGGTAAGGCAAAAAACAACGCTTAAATATACGTGGCGGGCCCGCCTGGTGTTTTTGGTGGTTTTCTTAACGATCGCCATCTTTTTCGCCATGGGCCTCGCCTTTTTTTCTTCCACCAGCAAATTGATTTTTCACGCTAAGGAAAAGGAACTCCAGCGAGCCGCCCAGCTGACTTTAGAGAATTTGAGTGCTTTTATTTTCGAGCGGCAAGGAGACTTGCAGGTCATGGCCACTTCTTCACTGCTTGGGAATTCTACTTCTCCCCAAATCCAAAAGGCCTATCTCGATAGTATCCGAGATATTTATCTAGCTTACGACGCCTTAGCCATCTGCCGGTGGAACGCTGAAACAAAAGAGCTAACACCAACGATTTTTTCGGGCGAATTTGGTTGGCAGGAAGCGAGCCCTGCTTGGGATGTTGCACCCAGCGAACACAAAACAAAAGTTTTTCCCCTCGAAGGGCCCGGTGACGTACTAGCCCTTTATCTTGCCCTCCCTCTAAAGAGCAATGGTAACCCAGAGGAAATACTCGTCGCTAAGCTAAGCCAGACAGCCGTAACCCGAATCGTCGCCTCTGGTGCCTTGGGTGATGCTGGCTTTGCCGCCCTGCAAAGCCCAGACGGGAAATTGTTTTTAGCAAACCTACCGCAGGCTAGAGCCGCAGATATCCCTTGGGAAAAGCCAATCCAGCAGCCAGAAATCTACCATCAAGGGGAAGTGATCGGCATCCGCCTGCCGTTGCCGGGAGAGTTGCTAGGAGCTGACTGGTCCTTAATCTGCTTGCAGGGAGCCGACGAGGCCTTCGTCATTACAGAAAAAATAAAAAGCTACTCGCTGGCT
>CAZWXO010000138.1:748-3768 GCA_964637885.1 uncultured bacterium | reverse complement strand
GGAATCATCCTCCGGACAAAAGGAAGAACTTCTGTGGATTATCAAGGAAGCTGACCGCTTGGAACGGATGCTTTCGCGGATGCTTAGCTTTGCCCACCCCCAAGAGCCCTGCTGGCAAGAAATTGACCTGAATCAGCTTGTCGAGCAAGTGTTGGCTCTCATGGGTCGGGATGTAGGCATAGGCCAGCGCCACATCGTATTTTCTCCCTGCCAGTTACCACCCTTTAGCGGGGACGATGACCAAATCCGGCAGTTGCTCTACAACCTGCTGACCAACGCCATCCGAGCCACCGCCTCCGAAGGGAAAATAGCGATCCAGCTACTCCCCTTGGAAGAGGAAAAGCTGATTATACTAAAGATCAGCGACGATGGCTGCGAACCGGTCTCGGCCTGCCCATTGTGGCAGGCATTGTGCAGGGGCATGGAGGGTACCTGCACCTTACGAGCAAGCCCGGCGAAGGAACGACAGTTGCCGTTTATCTGCCATCAGTCAGGAGGAGAGAGATTTGAGCAAATTAGAGATACTCGTCGTAGATGACGACGAAGGAGTCCGCGAACTATTACTTAAAATCCTGACTCGGGAAGGCTATCGTGCCGAAGCTGCCGCTAGCGGTGCCGAGGCGCTCGGCCAATTGCAAAAAAACGTCTACGACATCATGCTTAGCGATATCCGCATGCCGGAGATGGACGGACTTGCCCTCGTTTCCCAAGTGCGCCAAATCGATTCTCAGATGCCGATTATTCTGATGACCGCCTTTGCCACGGTTGATTCGGCAATTGCCGCATTACGGATCGGCGTCCAGGACTATATCATGAAACCCTTTGACAACAGGGAAGTTTTAGCCGCGGTTAAAAAGGCCCTGACAACCACCGATGACCCTCCGGTCCTGTCCGGAGCGGGAAGCAGATCTAAAATAAGGGCTGCGGAAGAATCCACTTCCGGGGCAAGCGCCACCGCCCCTGTCAGCGGATATATCACCGCCGCCAGCAGCAAGATGCGCCCAGTTATCGAAATGGTCCAACGTGTGGCGGCCAGCACAGCCTCGATTTTGCTTTGCGGCGAAACCGGCACAGGCAAAGAGTTAGCTGCCCGGGGCATTCATGATGCCAGCCCTCGCGCAGCCAAACCCTTTGTCAAAGTTAACTGCGCCGCCTTGCCGGAAAACCTCTTGGAAGCTGAGCTTTTTGGCTATGAAAGAGGCGCTTATACAGGCGCTGTGAGCAGCAAACCAGGGCGCTTCGAGATTGCTCACGGGGGCAGCATTTTGCTGGATGAAGTTGGCGAATTGCCTTTACCACTACAAGGAAAACTCCTGCGCGTCTTGCAGGAAAAATCCTTTGAGCGCTTGGGCGGAGTTAAAAGCATCGTCGTCGATGTCCGGGTCATCGCCGCCACCAACCGTGACCTTGAACAGATGGTCGCCGCTGGCACTTTTCGCCAAGACCTATTTTACCGACTAAATGTTATCGCAATTGAGCTGCCCCCGCTGCGTGAGCGCCCGGAAGACATCATTCCCTTAGCCTACGAATTCCTCCTCTCTCTCCAAGGCGACCATCCCCGCGTGCACAAATTGTCAATGGAGACAGAGCAAGCCCTGCAAGGCTACCCCTGGCCAGGCAATATCCGCGAACTACACAATCTCATCGAGCGTGGCGTAGTAATTTCCCTGGGGGATACGATTCACCTTAAAGACCTTCCAGATAAATTTCACCAGCCTCCCGACTTAGCTTCCATAAACAATCTGGATTGCGTCGTTGATGGAGCCGAACAAGCAGCCATTGTCCGGGCCCTGGAGCAAACCGGAGGCAACCGCAGCCAGGCAGCAGAGATCTTGGGAATCAGCCGCCGCTCCCTCCACCGCAAGCTCTCCCGGTACAGCCTGTCGGGAAGTGGGACATAACTGGCCTATCCGCGCCTACCACTGGGACAATAATGGCACAGTATGGCGCAGTTTACGACGACCTTTCCCGTCCCACATGTACCGCAACCCCGCTAATGCGCCACCATAGCTTTACCCCAAAACCGTCCGAGACCAGTGAAAAAAGCCTGATGGCTTTTTTCCTTAACAATTAACAATGATAATTTAATAATTTTTGATGCAAAAACAAAACTTTTTGCACAATTTCTTTAGAAAATCGAGGAATTACGCCAATAATTCTATCCAAAATTGTTCACTGTTAAATCTTAATTTTAATCACCGATTTTTTCAGCGGTCTTTGCTCGCCCATCCCCCACCGTTGCGTTATTTTGACTGGCACGCCAATTGCAATTTCCATGGGAAATACAATGTGGAGGCGAGAAAAAATGATTAATTCGGGAGATATGGCGTTTGTCCTCATCAGTGCAGCCTTGGTCTGCCTGATGACCCCGGGGCTAGCTTTCTTTTATGGAGGGCTGGTGCGGCGAAAAAATGTTCTTACAATCATGATGCAATCCTTTATTTCCATGGGCGTGGTGACGGCTATTTGGTTCGTCTTTGGCTTTAGCCTGGCCTTTGGTCCGGATGTCGGTGGGATTATCGGCAACCTGGATTACGCCTTTTTACGGGGCGTCGGGGCCGAGCCACACCCTTCCTATGGGGGAACGATTCCCTTCCTGGTCTTCTTCTCTTTTCAGCAGATGTTCGCGATTATCACCCCAGCCCTAATAACCGGTGCCTTTGCAGATCGGGTCAGTTTTAAGAGTTACCTGATCTTTCTGGTTTTTTGGAGTGTCCTCATTTATATTCCTTTCTGCCACTGGATTTGGGGCGGTGGATTTTTAGCAAAAATGGGAGTCGTCGACTTTGCCGGAGGCATCGTCGTCCATACCAGCGCCGGCATCGCCGCCTTAGCTACCGTCTTTTTTGTCGGCAAACGCAAGCTAATGCGCGGCGAGAAACTAGCTCCGCACAACATCGCTTTTGTAGCTCTGGGGACAGGTCTCCTTTGGTTTGGCTGGTTCGGCTTCAATGCCGGCAGCGCCCTGGCCGCTAACGGAATTGCCGCCGTAGCCTTTGTCAACACTGATATCGCGGGTT
>CAZWXO010000138.1:0-738 GCA_964637885.1 uncultured bacterium | reverse complement strand
GGTCGCAATGGTCACTTGGCTGGTGATTTCCTGGGTGCGGGAGAAACGCCCCAGCATGGTCGGCGTCCTGACTGGAGCGGTAGCCGGGCTGGCAACAGTCACACCGGCAGCCGGCTATATCACGCCTGCCTCGGCAGCAATTTTTGGTCTACTAAGCGCCTGCGTTTGTTATCTGGCTGTGATGATCAGGGAGCGGCTCGATTGGGACGACGCCCTCGACGTCTGGGGCGTCCATGGCGTCGGCGGTATGTTGGGCACGATTCTAATCGGCGTCTTCGCCACAACATCGATCAACTCTGTCAGCGGGATGGTCGACGGCAATTTCAACCAACTGTTAGTCCAAATCATCGGTACCGCCATCTGCGCCGTCTACGCCTTTGTCGTCACCTATGCCATCCTCAAACTTATCAACTATTTCACCCCTGTCCGCGTGCCGGACGAAATCGAGATCAGTGGCCTGGATGAGACAATTCACGGTGAATGCGCTTACGATATGTAAGCCAGCGGGACAACAAAAATCAACAGAAAAACAGCGAGAATCCGGGCCTTTGACCCGGATTCTCGCTGTGCTAGATGACGGTCAGATTTCACTGAAAAAATAGGTGATTAGCAATGGTGAGAATTATTGTTATAATTCCACGATTTCTTCAGAAATTTAAGCAGAAAATTTATTTTTGCGTCCAGAATTGTGCACCGTCTATGGTGAATTGTTAACGAAAAAGCCTTCAGGCTTTTTCA
>CAZWXO010000137.1:5356-5869 GCA_964637885.1 uncultured bacterium | reverse complement strand
AAAGCACACACACCCTCGGTCAAATCACCGGGTCAAGTCCGAGATTAGGTGTTGGTTGCCCGTTATACCCAAATACCCTGTTGGATTATCCGCTACTCAAAGCTACGGGATCGCCAAGTCGTCCCCGTTATTCTTCTTTAACGCTGCACTTTCCAAAAAAGATTACAGGAAGACGATTGCTGGTCAAGCCCTCACAAGGTAACAAGGCCTTTGACCAATCAATCATATAGCTGCAATTCCATTTTTCTTCACTGGCCCTCAAAGCACCATGAGTGCTTTTCAAGCTTTACCTATTCAAGCAAATAACCGGCCGAACTCCAACAGACTTAACAATAGTATAGAAAGGACTGTCTTTTTTAAATTTACTATCAGAAATAGATGAAACATCATCTTTAACTTTTGCCCAAATTTCAATAACTTTTCTATGTCTTTCTTGATCTGTTAAGAAACCCATTTCATATTGTTCTTTGATATCACCAACTCTAGCACGAGCAGTTTCAATATGAATTTTTT
>CAZWXO010000137.1:4168-5346 GCA_964637885.1 uncultured bacterium | reverse complement strand
CAATTCTCCCCTCAGCAAAAGGAGTATTCATCGCAATACGCGATTCAGCTGTCGGTAAGTATGCCCTCGCCTCTTCCACACTTAAAATGTATATTTTATCACGAGTATTACTGCCTCGATCTACACCACGCTCGGTTTTTCCGGCATTTAGCACATCAACCGTTGCCAGTGCTTTTTGCTCCTCCGCAGAAAAAGCGGCATTATAAAAATCCTTGTTCAACCACTGCCGCAATGAGCTCTTTTCCCATGTTATATAATCTTTCTCGTTATGATATGGCTTGTAATCCAGCACCGTTAGTGAAATAGCCCTTATCTGGGTTTTATCCGCCACTAACACCTGCCACTGAATAGGCTCTTTCCCAGTAGACTCCTTACCATCCTGCTCATAAGATCCATAAGTAAATACGTCACCAACCTTGAGGCCGGCCAAGCCTGGTATAATTGCAACGGTGCGGGGGGCACCAGCTCCCGTGGTGATCCGCACATCCCGCATAACCGAATCGTACTTCACTTCGCCGTCAAAAGCCAAAGCGCTAAGACGCAATGGTACATAAACCTTACCGCCGATTATCACAGGCGAAGCATCAATGGTCGATTCCACGCCATTTACAGCGATATATGCCGCCCCCACAACCAGCATAATTGATTTATTGTCTTTGACAGCAGTGATCGTTTGAGTTGCCCCATCCCAGCTAACGCTAGCACCCATTTTCTCAAAAATTACTCGCATAGGAACCAACATCCTGCCAGCCACCATCACCGGAACGGCCTCCAAGAGCTCCTGATCATCCACAAAAATAGCAGCGTCAGCCACATGTCCGCTAACAATGGAAAATCCAACTAACATAAGCCCCAATAACAGTTTTTTAATCATGTTCAAAACTCCTTTATATACATAGTGCAAAAAAATTTTCATCTGATTATGTGCATTTCGGCGATCCAAGACAGCCATATCATATTAATTTCAAAGGGTTTTCTGCAATAAAATCCGGCCACATGCTCTATAATACGCAAAACATCAATAGCATCAGGGAAATCCCGTCAAACTCGGGGCAATGATTCTATCCAGAAATGCAACACTATTGCCAAAGAAAATTTCTCGCCAGGATCTTGCTCAACAATACGCATTTTTTATGGTAGGTTAGTCTGGATTCTTCCCCGACCAAATCAGGCCATTG
>CAZWXO010000137.1:1838-4158 GCA_964637885.1 uncultured bacterium | reverse complement strand
GCAACCATCATTCGTAATTATTGTGTGTGCTGTCCATCCTATTTTTCCCGTCAAAATATGTCGCCTCCACTCGCTTCGATTTGCATAAATACACAAACCAAATAAGCGGATAAATCGCTGCCCCGACAGCAAAGCCAAGCATTTCCATAGATAACTGTGATGTGTATGACTGATCAATAAAATCGCTATATTGTGCCAGAGGTGTAGAGAGAACATAGTATGTTCCGATGGCCTCGATCAACCTTGATGCATAATGTAAAACTAGATATGCTTTTGCTATAATAACAGCTCGTGGCCACGAGACAGCAAGCACAATCCCGGCAAAAATGCTGAGGAAGATATTTATATAGTAAATGTTAGTTAAAAACGCCTGAAAAGGCTCAGCAAGAGGAAACATGTCATATAATTCTAAAAACGCTTCGTTATTTTCCTTCAGACTACTATATAGGCGGGCAGGAACAAATAATATTAGCGAGACTACAAAAAACAACAGCCATCCCTTGACACCCTTTAACGCGCTTTTTAATTCTCCCTTGTTCGGGTCCAAAACATAATCTTCCATCTAAAACATCTCCTTTAGATTTATCGCATCAAACTATAACGCCATCAAAAAAGCTCGAACTACTGTGGCTATTTCGTCTTACAAATTAGATACAAAAGAAGTCTCACGATGTAGATGAGCAGGAATAGAAAAGCTAAGGTAAAGAAACCAACAAAGCCAGAATAAAGCATCTCCAGCAACATAATTACATACCACCTTTACAGTTTGACTACTAGTTCATGCCTAGATTGCCAATTCACTCCCTTTCAATAACTGTATTTTTATTACAATCCCCCTTCTGCGCGAACTCACCGGCCCCCAAGCCGCCACACCTTGGTATTAGCGCTAGATGCGGACACTAAGGGCAATTTAATAAAAAATTTAGGCACAAATTTTATCCGGTAGTATAATAGTAATGTGAAAATTTTCGCTTGTGGTCTCCTGACAGGCGACTAAACAGATGAGGTGCGAAAAATGCAGGAAATGCTTAATGAGTTAAAGTCTTACATAAAAGCAAATCTGATTATGGAAAATGGATATATAGAGGAAGGCGAAGCCGCCACCCTGGGTAATAAGGCGAGTAGCCAAAGCGCCAACCGCTACAAGTACAGCCTAAGCTGCCCCACCTCCGGCGAGCTAGCCAAAGAATATGTGGAAAAAGAGCTACAAAAAGCAGCGAGGTTTTCTGAATTGTTAGGGGCGCTAATAAAAGAAAGAGAATCTGCCACCAATGCCGATTTTTATAATAAAGCCCAGATCGACCGGCGGCACTTTCACAAGCTAGTGAAAGACAAGGTCGTTCCCCAGCGCAAAACTGTGCTGGCGATGGCGATTGCCCTAGAGCTTGACCTGGCCCAGACCGAACAACTGTTGCAGACAGTTGGCTATGCCTTCAACCCCAGCAGCGTTTCCGACTTGGTGATCAAGTTTTTTATCCAACGGCGACACTACGACCGCTTTGCCACTGACAGCACGCCCCCGCGAGACTGCCCTAACATCCAAGCTATAGCCAAACGCTACGCAGGGCTACCGCCAAAGGTTTTTATTACATCCTCGCCGTCAAGCCCGGTCATACTCTTGCCCATTGCTTTTGCAATCAGGTCCACTATCGACACAATTAAAAATTGATTGAAGCAATGAACTAAGAAAAAGATGTGTCCTTAAAAACCGCTCTATTTTTATGCTTTTGCGAGCCAAATTTCAATTACAAAGAATACCATTATGCCTGCTTCGGTTAGCATTGACATTAAAATCAACCAATCCAATGCTCTCCCCATATCTTTAATGCCATTGTAATTATTATCAAACATGAGCATCAATGTTGTTATAAGTGCTGTTCCTAGTCGAAGAAAAACAATTACACTCCCTAACCCGTAAAGCAAAACAGCAATGTAAGTGACCCATCCTCCAAAAATCGCGCTTAGAAAAACTGCTAACATTCCTAACAAGCCGTACACGAAAATGTTGTTTGCATTTTCAACAAGAGATTGACTATATTCAGGTAGCCCATTCCCTACTCTTTTATAAAACAAAATGCCCCAAAAGACACAAAGCAACCACCCAGCTAGTACAACACTTGCTAAAACTAAATAATTCATAATACGCTCCCTCTAAAAGTTATTGAAATTATAGAACATTTTTTACATTTATTATACAAAGCATATGCCTTACAAGCAACTGAAATAATTAATATCAAAAATTCTAACATCGCAAATTATATTCGATCTTTCAAATGTGTCGCTTTTACACATCTGGAAAATCAAAAGCAGCTCTGCCCCT
>CAZWXO010000137.1:0-1828 GCA_964637885.1 uncultured bacterium | reverse complement strand
AATATAGCCATGAGTTAGAGTATCATCTCTATGCTGGCAATTATCAACAACAAAGCTGTAAAGCTGCATATTTAAACCCATTACTGATAGCCTTCTAAAAAAGGGGGAATATAATTAAAAAAACCGCACCACTTTTTCATTTGCCACCCTAAACTGCCTAAACACAATAGCGAATGCCTAACCCAAAGCAGATCATTTTCGTGACTGCACGCAAATGATCTGCTTTGCTTGCTTACAATGGATAATTCTTACGCGTCAGGCGCAGAATCTCATCGATTGTCTGCTCATACCTAAGTAGCTCCTCACGGGATGAAGTGTATTTATCTAATTCGGAACGCAGAACGACAATATGCTTAAGCAAATCGTCAATTTTCTTTAGGGCCTGGTTGGCCCCTGAGCCTTCGTAGGCCTGATTGCGGGCCCGGTCAAGAGAACGCTTGTATTCCTCATATTTGGCATCCTCGGCTTGCAGCTTTTTATTCATTTCCGCGTTAGCCTGGGTAACAAAACTATTCCAAGCCGCATCCGACATGCCTGATGCGATGGCCTTCTGTCGGTATTCCTCCAAGGTAACAGCCCATGCCTGCCTAATCATCGCTTTACCTTGCTCGATTTGCCGGTGCACTAATGACAATTGCTGCTCGTAAGTAGCGCCGGTAGCGTCTTCAAGCCCCGCAGTAAGCTTGCGTCTGAAGGCCGTTAAATGATTCTCAATTAAAGTTATCTTTCCATCTATGCGACTCTTTATCGTGACCATCTCGATATTATTTTGGGTGCTGCCGACGGCAGATTGCGTTAACGAATCTGGTGCTCTTGATTCTTGTGTTTCCGATGCGCCGGTAGTGACGAAAACTGTTTGTGAAGTAGCGTCCCAACGGGCATTGCCACCCAGCGCCTCAGTGACGAATCGAAGCGGCACATAAAGCTTGCCCTGATATACCTGAGGTGACACGTCCAAATATTGCACTACATCGTTGATGCTGACCCTTTGATTGTTCGCCTGCAATGACACCTTAACCCCGTTTTTCTGCGCCAGCACTATTTTTTCAGCGCTGAAATACTGAACATTTGCCCCCAACGCTTCAAAAAGCACCCGCATGGGGACCATCGTTCTGCCCCCCACCATCACTGGGGATGCCCCGGCAAGCTCCTGTCCATCCAGATAAATCGAGGCCTGCGCCAAAGTTGGGCTGGCGGAAAATAGCAATCCTACCAATACAAGAACACAGAAACCACAAAACCTTTTTCTAAGCATGATATGTCCTCCTCTTACTTTATAGCAATTCCCACGCATACGCTTAATGCCATTCAGTATCCTACTGCATTCCCCGGCAGGGGAACATTTCTCCACTGCTGCGTAATAAACCATTACTTTCCCCGTCTGGTTCTTACAGCTAGCAGAAAATATCAATAAAACATTGGGCAACACAATATTCAGGATTTAGTTGTATGCTTAACCGGCTATCTAATCCTAATATAAATTCGAAGCGCGATGGTCTCCTGCCGGGCGACAAAAGGTAATCCCAAATGACGACCTCCCTATTTCAATCCTAACATGCATTGTGGACATAAATGGGTAATTAGAAAAATGATTGATAAGTTTTTTTGAATAATTTTGTGCTGGTTAAAGAAGATGCGATGGGGATGGTAGCGGCAATGATGAATCCTGTGGTAGTGGTAATTGTAGTAATGGCGGTTGTTCTAATAGTAGTGGCGGTGCTATTGGTGGAAGTAATTAGTTTTTGTCGATTTCCTGGTCGAGGAAAAACACATCTGACATCAGCGTCGCCAGCTCGACAAGGTCGGCCTCCGTATGGCCCTTGACACT
>CAZWXO010000136.1:0-5931 GCA_964637885.1 uncultured bacterium | reverse complement strand
AAGCAGACCATGGATGGTCTGTATTTGGCGACCCCAAGGACATAGGAAACTGGAGACAACCATTCTGCGAATTGTCCATCTTCACAGTGACTATTCCCTCCATGGAGCGGCCACGTCTGAGCCGGGTTTGTGTATAGTACAAAGGTGGGAAAGTTGAGTTAATAACTCTCTCCCAAAATGTTCATCGCCAATTTTCAGTTGCGGGGAGTTGTGATTTCCTAGCTTCTGCTGAGCAAAGCGACTGGTGTTGACTGGTGAATCGATGGGGTGTGTTGGCAATGCCAGCGCACCCCGATTTTATGATATAATATTGGTTCGGAGGTGGTTAGTTAATGCCAATTTATGAATACATATGCAAAGATTGCGGGACAAAATTTGAACTGATTCGTCCTGCCCGCGAGATGGATGCTCCGGCAGAATGCCCGGGGTGCGCTAAGAGTGACAGCCATCGTCAATTCTCAACTTTTGCCGCACCGCCCAAGGCGACTGCGTGCGGTTCATCTTGTGGAGCCCGTCCCTCGGCCTGCGAAGGGTGCGCTTGCGGTCACTAGGCTTTGTTTAGTTGGTACGAGAAAAACAGCATCAATTGTCAATTTAATCGCGCATTTGGTGAATTTCGTATTAATTGTTGCTTTTGCTGCAAGAACTGGAAGAAAACACGATTTTTCGCACCAGGGCTCAGGGTTCACCGAGGGGAAATAAATTCATATTATGCGGAACCATGCATAGCAAGGCTCCGCCAAGATATATTTTTTCTCTTCTCTGTGTCTTTGCGTTTCTGTGAGAAATAAATCCCCGCTTTTTTAGTTTTTATAGCAGAATCACTGTTACATCTTAATGTTAATCGCCACTTTTTCAGTGGTTTCGCATTATTAACCTTGTCTCTATGTTGGGGAATTCTAATTGAGCATGATGAATTAAAGAAAGAGTGGTGCTGCGCTTGCAACGTGGAACGAATCTGCGTCCAGTGACAGAAGGGGCAATGCTGACGGCTTTGACGGTGGTGCTTTGTCTGGCTGGAATTTATATTCCTGTCCTAGGCGGAATATTAAAGTTTATCTGGCCGGTTCCTATTGCCGTGCTGGTCCTCAGGCACGGCCTACGCTCGGGGATCATGGCGACGGTGGTTTCCGGACTGTTGCTCTTTATGCTGACGGGGCCGATTAACGCCTTGATTACGATGGCTGGTTTTGGATTAATCGGCGTCATCCTCGGCTACACTTTGCGGTTGAAGCTGGCGGCGCCTCAGGTGATTTTGTGGTGCGCCGTGGGGTCGGCAATCTCGATTATCGCTTCGCTTTACCTAGCGGGCTTTGTCATTGGGGTCAACCCGATCGATGCGATGATCGAAGCGCAGCAGCTGGCTATCGAGCAGATGCGTCCGCTGACTGAGCAGTTGTCCGGTGGGCAAGGTGGGGCTGGAGCGGAGCAATTAGACGAAATGATGGCGCAATTTCCGGACTTGATGCGGATGATCCTGCCAGCGGTGGTGGTCGTAGCGGCAGTCTTTTCCAGCTTCATGAATTTTCTTGTTGCCAGCTGGGTGCTCCGGCGGATGGGCAATGAAATTGTCACTTTGCCACCTTTTACGATGTGGCGTTTCCCGATGTGGTGTGTTTACATCTACCTGGTGGGGCTGGGACTGTCTATCGCCGGAGATTTTGCTGGAATTGATGTGGCTCGTCCCATTGGAATAAACTTGCTGACTGCTTTTGGTTATCTTTTTCTGGTTGGAGGGGTCTCCCTGGCGGCTTACTTTTTTAAGCGGAGCAAGGTCTCGCGAAATATTAAAATTGGCATCGGAGTCGGCATTTTCGTGTTCTTTACGTATGTTTTCCAGCTGATGGTTTATGTTGGCATCTTTGATAGTGTCTTCGATTATCGGGCTCGTCTGGAAAAAATGGACGAAGCTAAAAAAAATGATTATACAGGAGGAGATTCGTTATGAAAGTAATCTTGTTGGAGGATGTCAAGGGACAGGGGAAAAAGGGTGCCGTTGTCGAAGTATCTGACGGCTACGCCAGAAATTTTCTTTTCCCGAAAAAGCTTGCCAGCGAGGCAAGTCAGGGCAACGTAGAAAACCTTAAACAAAAAAAAGAAGCTGATGCCCGCAAAAAAGCTAAAGAATTAGCCGAGGCCGAGGAGCTTGGACAGCGCTTAAAGGATACCCAAGTCCAGCTTTTTGCCAAGGTGGGGGAGGGGTCGCGCCTGTATGGCGCGGTGACGAATAAAGATGTGGCCGACGCCTTAGCTGAGGCAGGCTTGCAAGTGGATAAGCGCAAGGTTGAATTTATCGAAGCGGTCAAAGAATTAGGTGAACACAAGGCCAAAGCCCGTCTGCACGCAGAGGTTGTTGTTGAATTTGTCGTGGTGGTAAAACCCCTGGACAAGTAGTTTGAGCAAAGTGAACACACATCGAAGGGGTATATTGAATGTTAAAGGACATGTTGGATTATTTAAAGCAAAAAGAGGCGAAACCTGCTACAGACGGAGCCATGGTAGAAGAGTCCCCGCAACGCCGGGTAGTAGCGATTTTAGCAGTCTTGGCGGATATTTGGGGCGGGGACAATCTGGTTATCCGGGCCGGTAAAATGGATGCCCTGGAGCTGGTTAACGGTGACAAGCTGGTAGGGCGGGTCTTGGCGCTACAACGCCTGGTTTTTGAGGACCCGACCATCGATGAGATGCCCGATCTAGAGAGCGTAGACGGCATTTTGGAAGAAGTTGAAGATGAGGTCGCCGGAATTGTCGCCCGCCGCAACGTTGAAGAACGTCTGGAGCGACGGATTAACGATAAAATGCAGGAGCGCCACGAGGAGTATATTAAAGAAATCAAGGCGCAACTGATTCGCGAGGGCGGCGATGTCGAGAACGCTGCCACTCAAAAAAAATTAGAGCGGTTGGAACAGCTGGATGAAGTCAAGTTGTCACGTTCGGCACTGGAGCTTTTGCGACCGCAAGCCTTGGAAGAGATAGTCGGCCAAGAGGGCGCGGTGCAGGCCTTGCTTTCTAAAATTGGCTCACCGTATCCACAGCACGTCATTTTATACGGTCCTCCCGGGGTCGGCAAGACTAGTGCGGCCCGGCTTGCTTTGATGGAGGCCAGAAAACTCGGCCACACTCCCTTTGCCAGCGATGCACCTTTTGTCGAGGTGGATGGAACTACATTGCGCTGGGATCCTCGGGAAGTGACAAATCCGTTGCTGGGTTCGGTCCACGATCCGATTTATCAGGGTGCTCGACGAGATCTGGCGGATACAGGCGTGCCGGAGCCAAAAACGGGCCTCGTCACCGAGGCGCATGGCGGGGTGTTGTTTATCGATGAAATCGGCGAATTGGAGCCGATGTTGCTCAATAAACTTTTAAAGGTCCTGGAGGACAAGAAGGTCAACTTTGATTCTTCCTACTACGACCCTTCCGAGCCAAACGTGCCGAAATATATCCGAAAACTTTTTGAAGAGGGAGCCCCAGCGGATTTTGTCTTAATCGGGGCGACGACCCGGGACGCTTCGGAAATTAACCCGGCGATCCGTTCTCGGGCAGCCGAGGTCTTTTTTGCGCCGCTAACGCTGTCGCACATCGTAAAGATTGTCGAAGATGCGGCTAAGCGTCTGCAGGTCGAAATTGAGGCGGGAGTGCCGGAGGCGATTGCCGATTTGACGGATGAGGGGCGCAAAGCAGTCAACATCATGGCCGATGCCTATGGAATGGTAATGTACCGGGGTAAGGCAGCTGGAGCCAATGGCAAGGTAGTGATCGGGGCGGCGGACATTCGCGAGGTGGCTCGCTTGGGCCGGCTTTCCCCCCAGATTATTCGTCGTGCCAGCGAAAACCGGGAAATTGGGCGTGTTTTTGGCCTGGGAGTGCTGGGTTATTTGGGCTCCTGGTCATCCTCTCCGCCGGGGTGCGGCCCAACGACGAGCTGGCCCGGGAGGCGGGCAAGGGGACTTTGCGCTTCAACGATACGGCTGGTAGTATGGCTAAGGATTCCGTCTTCAATGCCTTGGCAGTGATTCGCTCACTGACGGGGAAAGACGCCAAGGACTATGATTTACACGTCAACATCATCGGTGGTGGGCAGATTGACGGGCCTTCGGCGGGGAGTGCCATCACTTTGGCGCTGATATCTGCTATCGAGGGCAAGCCCTTGCCGCAAGATATCGCCTTGACGGGCGAGGTCTCGATTCAAGGCCTAATTCGTCCGGTGGGTGGCATTCCGGAGAAGCTCCACGGTGCGCGTCAGGCCGGAGTGAAAACCGTTTATCTACCCGAAGATAATACCGGGGATATTCCCCAGGACACGGAGGGGCTGGAAGTAATCCGTGTTGCCAAAATGGCTGAGATTTTGGAAAAAATGTGGTGATTTAAATGCTCTTAGACAAGGTCCCCCCTTATTCAGAGGAGGCGGAGCAAGCCCTTTTGGGCGGAATGATTCTGGATCGCAATATCGTTTCTCAGACACTGCCCTTGATTCGGGAAGATGATTTCTACAAGGGCGACCACCGGATTATTTTCGGTGTGATTAGTGATTTGTTCGAAAAGGGCGATCCAATCGATTTGGTGACGGTGACGGAGCGTTTGCGGGTCGGAGATAAGCTGGATACCATGGGCGGGCCGGCGTATCTGGTGGATTTGATGAGCGCTTTGCCGACATCCTCCATCGCCAATGTCCAGCGCTATGCGAATATCGTCGTGGAAAAAAGTCTCTTGCGGCGCCTGATCCAGTCGGCCTCGGAAATAATTGACGAGGGATATGCGGCGGAAAAGGATGTCCGGGAAATAATCGACGAGGCCGAAAGCAAGATTTTTTCCATCGCACAAAAGAACGAGCGCGGGGGCTTTGTTCCCTTGCGGGAGGTTATCAATAGCGCTTTTGCCGAGTTGGAAAAAATGGCGGCCAGCCACGGCGGAATTACGGGTATCCCAAGTGGCTTCAACGACATCGATAGTCGGACGTTGGGCTTCCAGCGCTCTGACATGATCATTGTCGCGGCACGTCCAGGGATGGGGAAGACCTCGTTTTGCTTGAATGTTGCCTTGCGGGCAGCGATGAAGCATCAGCACCACGTGGCAATATTTTCATTGGAAATGTCCAAAGAGCAGCTGGCGATGCGAATGCTGTCGACGGAAGCAATGGTGCCGATGCACCGGATTCGCAGCGCTAATCTGGATCAGGAGGAATGGGATCGGCTGGCGTACTACGCCGGCAAAATTGCCCGGGCCCCTGTCTATATTTCGGACACGCCAGCGGTATCGGTGCTGGATATCCGGGCTGAGTGTCGCCGCTTAAAGGCCCGGCATGGCCTTGATATGATAATTATCGATTATATTGGCTTGATGCAGTCGCATGGTCGGCGCAATGAGAATCGTCAGCAGGAAATCTCGGATATTTCCCGGTCGCTAAAGATGTTGGCCCGGGAGCTGGATGTGCCGGTTATCGCTTTGTCCCAGTTGTCGCGTGCCGTGGAGAGCCGTAATGATCATCGACCACAATTGTCCGATCTGCGTGAGTCGGGAGCGCTGGAGCAGGATGCGGATATCGTCGCTTTTATCTATCGGGATGAAATGTATAATCCTGAGACGGAAGACCTGAACATCGCCGAGCTGATCATTGCCAAATTTCGTAACGGCGCGACGGGTAGCGTCAAGCTGACCTTTCAAAAAGAGTACACCCGCTTTGATAACTATACAGGAGACAGTGGCGGCGAAGGGTAAGGTTGGGTAATGCACAATTCACATAGCACAATTCACAATTTGGAACTAAAGAAACTAGGGAAACTGAGAACGATTAACCATTAAATTTAACAGTTAACAATTAATGTGTAAACTCCGTTTTGATTAATCAAGAATTACGTAGTAATTTTCCTCAATTATTATCTCAACTTTCCCACCTAATAATGCTGCATGGCGCAAGCATATCCAGGGCAATCC
>CAZWXO010000135.1:0-6031 GCA_964637885.1 uncultured bacterium | reverse complement strand
TCATTTCCCCCTTTATCCCATTCAGAAGCTGGGGCAGCTCATCCAGGCTGGTTTTGCGCAGCAGTCGCCCCACCCGGGTAATCATCGCCTCATTCGACATTAGATGTGTAGGAACATCAGGAGGGGTATCCCGGCGCATCGTCCGAAACTTAATAATCAGAAATTCCCGCTCCCCCCGGCCCATCCGACGCTGCCGAAAAAACACCGGCCCCGGAGAGTCCAGCTTCACCGACAACATAATAAAACAAAAAATCGGCGACAGCAGAATAATCCCCACCATCGCCGCCACAAAATCAAATAACCTTTTCAACAAAGCCCCGCCCCCAATACGCAAAATGCTGACCCAAATCTATTCACTAACCCAGTCTAGCACACTTAAAAAATAGACGGCGGAATCCTTTCCCCCGAAATCTCTAAAAAAGCTAAGTGCGCATTCCAAAGGCAACCAATGCTTTCACCATGCGCCGCAGGCTCTCGGATCTTTCGGTTGCCCTCTCAACATCCCATTCATCCAGCACAAATTTTCCAAGAACACCATTATAGTCAGGGCCAACATGACCTCCCGGCTTTGGTAAAATTGCGTCCTTAATGACTTTGGATTTCGATTTTCTAACCATTTGAAAAATGAAATTCTTGGGATCTTCTATTGAGTCCGGGTTTTCCACACGATAAACCTTATTAACCGATAAATAGGCCCGTAATTTATCCTCGTCAGCCAGCAACCATGCCTCCACCTCGCGAACGGCAATGCGGAAAATCATATTAGCATGGAGGTCGCATTTCAACCATTCCTTAACGAGTGCAACGGGGCATTTGTTTTGATCTAGGTCGGTCAGCACCACATAAGGCGTAATCACTGAAGCCGCATTGAATTTCTCGATTTTAGCTTTCAGACCACCAAAACCACGCCCCCTATAACGTCTAAGGATAACAAATTTCCGATTCGCTTTTTCCCCGGCATGCACAAGAATTCGCTGGATAACAATCTCACTTAGCGCATCTTCAAAAGCAATATTCACATAAATATTACCCATTAAAGACCACCAAAGTTTACAATACTCCCGGAATTAAACGCCGGAAAAACAACCTCGGCAGCTGACATGCCCTGCTCCATCAGCATTTTAATTTCAGGGTCATCAGCCGCCAAAATGGCAATAGTTCCTTCTTCACCCGCTGACAAAACCAGGATTTCCGAGGCGCTGATGCCACTATCGGACAACAGCTCCGTACTGTGAGTGCTAATCAGCAACTGCCTTTTCCGCATCTTTTGCATGCGATACATTACCGCTGGCAAACTCCGCACAATCCCCGCATTTAAGTACAACTCCGGCTCCTCGACCAAGAGGAGAGAATCACCTTCCAGCAAAGACCACAACAGAGCTATCAACCGCAATGTCCCGTCCGAAAAATCTTTCTCCTGTTGATGCGCCCCTTTACTTCTCCAGTGAGCATAATTTGCCTGCAAATGGGGCAAACCCATCTCATCTTTTACTAATTTCAAATCTGAAAACTTGGGAATGGCAAACTGCAAGGCCCCCTCAATCTTTTTCAGGCGGGCATCCCTTGTCTTAACCGGCGACTTGCTGATTTTCTCTAGAAAAGTCTTGCCGTACGGATCAAGGGCCACAGGCTGTCCACCAAACATTTCCGGGTACCTTAATAATTGCGGAACCAGATGCAAATAAGTGATTGAATTCAAAAAATCATAAATAACCCGAAAAGCAGCGTTGGCATTTATTTGCTCAAGATGGGTCTGGGTAAGCCTTTCTCCATCCCGTAAATCATCAACATCAGGTCTCTCCAGCACGGTCTTTCCCTCATGAATGATGCGCTCCCGACTCACCAGCGGCCGGTGCCTGCCACGGACTTCTTGCTCAATGACAAGCTCATAAGTCCACATATCCTTACCGTTATCATCCATCAACTCAATCAAAATATCTATTTTCGAATAGTTTCGAGCCGATAGACTGCGAATTTTAGGAATCCCACCCCGATCAGCGATCGCCTTTTGCATTCCTCCGCCCACAATCGAAATATCCCGCAAAAATCTCAAAGCGTCCAGTAAATTTGACTTGCCAGACGCATTCGGACCGACAATAAACATCCGCTCCGTCAATTTTACGTCAAGCTCCTTAAAATTCCGCCAATTTACCAGGCGCAAGCGCTCTACTCTCATCGGCAATCACCTCCTCGTCAGCATTCAGCACCCGTTCTTTAGTAGCGCACTCTGCCCCAGTAGCATCCTACAGCATGAAAATGTCATGTGACAATGCCCCGCCTATTTAGACCACTAATAATCCTCTTTGGCGATCTGTAACGCCACTCCATCCGCAAAATCCCTTGGCGCAAAGCCAAGATCTCGCACCGCGTCCTCATAAGGGTAAGCCTTGTCCTCCCCCATCCGCAAGACCTGCTCCACCGAAACAGGGGCCTTCTTCCAGACCAGATTCATCAGCCAAGCGGCCGCCACGGCAAAATAAAAAGGCACGCGGACTAAAACTAATTTTTTACCCAATAACTCAGCAATATTACGCAACATCGTTTCATAAGTAACCGCATCTTTCCCGCACAAATTGTACTCTTTCCGTCGCGTAACATCTCTTGGAGCCTGCCAGGCACGCAGGATCCCTTTCGCTAAATCCTCATAAAAGATCGGCTGCATCAAATTCTTCCCTCGCCCGAAAACAGGGAAAAACCGATGCCTCTTAATATAGCGAATTAGCTTGTGAATATTCCTATCCGCTACGCATCCATAGATCATCGTCGGCCGCAAAATAATATAATCCATCCCACTGTCTACAATTGCAGCTTCAATCCTCCTATAGTTTGCCGAGGCACTCTGATATTTAGAGAAAATTCCCGTAGTGTGGACATACACAATTCTCTCCACCCCGCTGGCTTTCGCCACATCCGTAAGCAACGGCGATAGATATATCGAGGCAATGTGGATAACCTCTGATACGTCTGCCACAGCCTCTTTGACAAAACCAGCGTCCTTCAAATCGCCGCTGACCAGCTCGATTTCCTCACTAAGCCCCTGCAAGCGTTGCCGCCCCTCGACGTCATCTGCCTCCACAACCGCCCGCACCTGGCCCATAAAGCCGGAAGCTAAAAGCTGCTCCATCAAGGAAAATCCGGTCATTCCGGCCGCCCCAGTTACTAAAATAGTTCTATTCTGATCCATGCCAATTTCTCCCACCCATCAAAGCTTATTAATTTTTGCGACAGAAGAACCGTCCCCATGTCGCACTTCTTTGAAGGCGTTCCTCGTGTCGTAGATCAGCTGTGAGTGCTCGGCGATAGAATCGTAGTCAAAATAGCTGTGGTTGGTCGTGAGGATGGCAATGTCGTAGCCCGCCAGCATCTCTGGCATGATCGGTACACTCTGCCGCGCCCCGCCGCCCCGATGGAAAAAGCTCCCCACCAGCTCATCGCTGAACTCCACCAAGGCCCCCGCTTCCTCCAGCATATAATAGACCTCCAGCGCCGGTGACTCCCGCAGGTCATCGATATCTTTCTTATAAGCCATCCCCAAAATCAACACTCGGGAACCGTTAATGCACTTCTTATGCTTGTTTAGCAATTCCCCGATTTTCCCCACCACATGTCGAGGCATATTCCCGTTGATATCGCTAGCCAGCTCGATAAAGCGGTGATAGAAATTAAAGGTCTTCGCCTTCCAGGATAAATACGCCGGATCCAGCGGAATACAGTGACCCCCTATTCCCGGCCCCGGATAAAAAGGCATAAAGCCAAAAGGCTTCGTCGCCGCAGCATCGATGACCTCCCAAATATCGATATCCATCCGCTCACACAGGAGAGCCATCTCGTTCACCAAGGCGATATTGACGCTGCGAAAGGTATTCTCCAAAAGCTTCGCCATCTCCGCCGCCCGAGTTGAGGACACCGGTACAATCGAATCGACAGTATTCCCATACAGAGCCACCGCCATCTCCGTGCATCGCGGCGTAGTCCCCCCGATGATCTTTGGCGTATTCCCCGTCTGATAACGCTGATTGCCCGGGTCAACCCGCTCCGGGGAGAAGGCAACAAAGAAATTTTCCCCCACATTGTAGCCCATCGCCTCTACCTCATCCCGGACCAGCTCATCTGTCGTCCCCGGGTATGTCGTGCTCTCCAAGACAATTAGCATATTTTCATGCAAATAGGGCTTCATTTCCTCCATCGAAGCCGTGATAAAAGTCACATCCGGATCCTTGGTTTTCCGCAGTGGTGTCGGAACACAAATACTCACCGTGTCCGCCTCAGCAATCATCCCATAGTCTGTCGTCGGTTGAAAGCGACCGCCAACCACTGCCGCCGCCACTTCCTCGTCGCCAACATCGATAATATATGACTTCCCGGCCAGCAACTGATCCACTTTTTCTTGCCCCCGGTTAATTCCGATTACCTTAAAACCTTTTTTCACCATCTCCATCGCCAAAGGCAAGCCTACATAGCCTAAGCCCACCACACAGACCGTAGCCTCTTTTTCCTGAATCCTCGTCAACAAATCCATTACCGCGTCCCCCGTCCTTTAATCCCTCATAAGCTTAAAAAATGAGACACGAGAACCGTCCCCATGTCGCACTGCGAAACCACTAAAAAAGTCGGCAATTAACAATTAATATTTAACAGTTACCAATTTTGGTAAGAATTATTAGCATAATTCCTCGATTTTTTAAAGAAATTGGGGCAAAAAGTTTTATTTTTGCATCGAAAATTATTAATTATTCATTGTTAATTGTTAACGAAAAAAGTCATCAGGCTTTTTCAGTAGTCTCGAACCTTCCCTGTCGCACCAATTCCTAATTGTGCTTTGTGGATTGTGCATTGCTCTGCCGTCCCCCTGTCGCGCCCCAAACTCCTCCAGCAAGCTAATCTGTCGCTGAATTACTCGCCGTTCATCAAACAGCTCCTCGGCTCGCCGCCGTCCAGCCCGGCCCATCGCCTGAGCTTTTACCGGGTCCTGGAGCACATCGATCATCGCCTCTGCAAGGGCGTCAATAGCCCCAAGCTTCACCAAATACCCGGTCCCTCCGTCAACTACCTCTTCTCGGGAGCCACGGATATCTGTTGCCACCACCGGCAGTTCCATCGCCATCGCCTCGATAATCGACCGAGGCATCCCTTCCCGCCAAGAAGGCAAGACAAATAAATCTCCCCCCGCCAGGATTTCCGGAATATCGTCCCGCTTGCCAGCAAAAATAACCTGACTATTGCCTTCGATTAGCCTTTGCAGCTTATCCTGACTTTCTTTATCCCGTTCCCCTGCCAAATTATCACCGACAATCAAGAGAACAGCGTCCGGCAACCTTTCTCCTACAGAACGAAAGGCCTCTAAAAGCTCAAAAATTCCTTTTTCGGCCACTGCCCGCCCGATAAAAATTACCACGGGAGCCGCATCTCGAATTCCGAATTCCTGCCGTATCGCCAGCGCTACTTGAGAATTGTCGGGTATGGAAATCTCGTTAAATCTACTCCATTACCAATTGCGAATACTTTTGCAGCGTCAAGAAATTTATTCTTCACTGCGTACTCTGCATCTTCGCCACTTTGACAAAATAATAAATCGGTAAAGTGCCTGCAAAAGCATGCCTCGATACTCTCCCACATCCATCGTTTTACCGAAGTCATATTATCGTGAAAATAAAAGCCGTGAGCAGTATATATGACTAATTTCACCCCAGCTAGCTTGGCTGCAACCCGCCCAAGAACTGCGGCAACGGGAGTATGCACATGAACAACATCGTACCTGCCCGCTATGATTAATCGATACAATTGCCAGATAGATACACAGTTCGAAAGCCCAAGGCCTCTTTTAATCTTGACGCCATGCATGACATAGCCCTGCTGTCGCAAATTTTCCAGCTCAGCTCCCGGTGAAAATACACCTTCAACCTGATGCCCCTCCTTAACCAATCCATCAATTAGGGGTAGCAGTAATTTTTCCATCGTAAACCCAACCGCGCAAACCTGCAGTATTCGCACTATTCTAGCCCCCCTGCGCCAGGCGAGGGCTCCGATGAGC
>CAZWXO010000134.1:855-6151 GCA_964637885.1 uncultured bacterium | reverse complement strand
TTCGCCGGCAAGGGGCAGACTGCTTATGTTCACAATTACAAAAACCGGGCAGGCAGCCCGCCGACCCTCAAGGGCAAAACCATCGATGAATTTGGCAACCGCCGCGATCAGGCTGCTCCTTTATACGACATGCCGGAGGGAACGCTATTGCGCTACCTTGAAGACGGTAGCATCGTCAACGTTGTCGAAGAACTTGATAGCTGGTCAAAAATCGCCCTGGTCGATAACCCGGAAGAATTCTGGACGCCCACCAAGTACCTCAGTCGCAGCAATGCCATCGCCACCCTTAGCCAAGCAGTCGTTGTTGATCGCCGCAGTCAAAATATCGCGGTTTTTGAGAAGGCTAATGGGAGCTGGACCTTGATTTCCCTTAGCTTGGCTACAACAGGTGGCAACGATAAATACCGGATGCCGACACCCCTGGGCTTTTTTCAGGCCATCGAAAAACGTAGCCGTTTTCAATACCTGGGAGACGTTTCCAAAGAGATTGAAGGCTACGCACCCTACGCTACCCGCTTTTCTGGTGGCGCGTACATTCATGGCGTGCCCGTCAACTATGTCACCAAGACCATCGAGCCAGCTACGGGGGTTGGTGCCGGTAGCGCCGCCTCGACAACGGCCATCAGCCGGCCAGCGATTACCAAACGAATCGATCCGGGGATGCGGGAGTATCTGGCCAGCATCGGCACCGTCCCGCTTTCCCATAAGTGCGTGCGCAATTACACCTCCCACGCAAAATTTGTCTATGACTGGGCAAGGATCGGCCAGTGTGCCGTACTGGTCATCGAATAAAAACGCTGCATCCAATGATTGGAGTCGACGCTTGGAAGTAGTATAATTTGAGCAGTGAAGACAAGGGAGGTGTTTCAATGCGAAAGATTCTCGTGCCCACGGACGGCTCGGATTTCGCGCGACGCGGGCTGGAAAAAGCACTCGAATACGTCCAGCAGTTTCCCTCTGAGATTACGCTGCTCAACGTTCAGCTGCAAGCTGAAGAAACTGTCAGCCTCGGGCCTTGGGCGAGTGCGAGTGTGGGAGACGTCGAGCAAGCCAAAAAAGACGGTGAAAAAATCCTACGCGCCGAAGCAGAAATTGCCAAGAAGGCAACAACGGATCTTAAAACTGCGATTGCCTTTGGCAACCCGGCGGACCAAATCGTTAAATTTGCCGAGGAAAACAGCATCGACCTGATTGTGATTGGTTCAGAAGGCCTCTCCGGCATCAAGCGCTTTCTCCTGGGGAGTGTGGCTAACCGGGTGGTGGCCCACGCCCACTGCTCGGTCTTGGTGGTAAAGATGCCCTAGGGCTGACATTGCTCCCCTACGACCAGGGCAATCTATAAAAAACAAAACTCCGGGTGGCGATCAGGCCAGCCGGAGTTTTACTTTAACAGTCACTGAGGAGAGAATAATTGCTGAATAAATCTTGGTCACCATTCCCGCAACTAGTCGACGCACTTCCCCTTTAAGGGATTATCAACTCGGGAGCCTCCTCTTCGATCGCCGGCAACATCTCATGCAAGCTTCGTTTGATGGCAGTAATGGCGAAATTGATTTCATTTTCCGTCATAGCCGTGGAAATACAAAACATCCCCCGCGGGGCATCAAAAACGCCTTTATTTAATAGCGAAAGATTCAGTAAAATATTGAATTCTTCGTACGAAGTGGCGATCCCCCGATATTCGGTAATCGGCAAGGAAGAAAAGACGATATTAGACAAAGATCCGGCCCCGATTACCTGGATATTAAGCTTAAGATCGGCAAAGACCTCTCGGCAACGGGCGCGAAACAAAGCACCCAGAGAGTTAAGGCTATCGATGGCCGAAGTATCCAAGCCCTGCATCGTCACCAACCCTGCCCGAACAGCCAACAAATTGGCATTGTTCGCCCCGGAATGATACATCTGCCGCAGCCGCGGGTCATACATTTCCATGATTTCCCTGCGCCCGCCAAAAACGCCCATGGGTAACCCTCCGCCAATCATCTTCCCGAGAACGGTGAGATCGGGCCGCGCATCATAATACTCTTGAGCACCTCCATAGCTGAGGCGAAAGGTGGTTACTTCATCAAAAATCAACAAGGCGTGATACTGGCGAGTAATGTCCCGCAGAAAACGCAAATAGTCCTTGTCTGGCTCGATCATGCCAGCTGAAGCCATCACCGGCTCCACTATAACAGCCGCTATATCATCGTGATGATCATCGAAAACGCGCTTCATCACCCTTTGATCGTTAAAGGGAACAATAATCACTTGCTTGAGCGAATCCTCAGGAACACCTCGGGAATCGGGGACCGGTCGAGGAGCATCGAGGGGCCCGGCCTTACGCAGTAGCGGATCAACGCTAGCTTCGAAGATATCACTGTTGCCGTGATAGCCCCCCTCCATCTTGACAATACGGGAGCGACCGGAAAAAGCCCTGGCGCACCGCACCGCCTGCATCGAAGCTTCACTACCAGAGCTGGTAAACCTGATTAAGTCAAAAGAGGGACAGCGATCACAAAGCAGTTTGGCATATTCATTGACAAGCCTGCCAGGAGCAGCATAAACCGTTCCATTCTTGACTTGATCAGCCAGGCTCCGTGCCAGGGGCGGATACGAATGCCCATGAACGAGAGCTGAGTAATTATTGACGAAATCGATCAGTTTGTTACCATCGGCATCCCACAAATAACAGCCTTGCCCGCGCTCGATAAAGTGAGGGAAGGGTTGAAAATAAGTTGCTGTCCGGGTATCTCCCCCGGGCATAAAATTCTCAGCTTCTTGAATCAATTGCTGGGAAACCGGCCGTTTCGCTGCGTATTCCCGGTGTAATTTTTTCCTCAATGTATTTATTTTTCGCACACTACACCTCCTGTGCCAAAGAGTTTATCTGAGCTTCCTAAAAGGATGAAGAATTACCAACCAAGACAAACCATTCTGGAAAATGACCTGCAATGCGAGCCACTAAACCGCAAAAGCTATTCTGTCGCGCCCGAACCATTTTCGACAAAACCCCGATAAATCATCCGGCCCAAGTTCTTTTCAAACAGCCAGTCTTCTTCAGGAGCAAATTCGTTTAGGGCCCGGGTAAATTGACGAACGCGCCCACTAGTCAAATCTGCGTGGTGAACAATCACCGCCTCCAGCGTCGAAGGCATCACCGGGGCACCGTACATCAGCTCACCGTGATGCGACAAGAGGATATGGCCGATATGAGTCAGCTTGTCCGCTGGCACCCTCGCATCCCCGGCCGCCCGTTCCTGCAACATGTTGTAACCGATAACAGTATGGCCAATCAAGCGCCCTTGGTCGGTGATGTCGATCCCCAATCCACAAACGTATTCCGACACCTTGCCGATGTCGTGGAGTAGCGCCGCAATAATCAGGATGTCCCGGTCGGCTTCAGGATAAAGCTCGTGCACCGCCAAAGCAAATTTCGCCACTTCCAGAGAATGTTCCAGCAGGCCCGCCACGTAGGCGTGATGTATCTGCTTGGCAGCCGGAGAATAGCTGTAGCTGGCAGCGAAATCACTATCGAGGAGCCATTCACAAAAAAACTCTTTTAGTCCCGGATGCTGAACCTTTTCTAGAATAGTCCGCAATTCAGCCCGCATCTCTGGCAGAGGCCGCGTCGATGCTGCCAGATAAGTCGCCGCGTCAAACTGAGCGTCCTCCAGCGGATAGAGGTCGTCAACTTTGATTTGCATAAAGTTATTATATTTTTCAACTCGACCTTTAATAAAGTAGACCTTGTTTTCCGAAGCTTTTTCATGAAAGGCATCGGCATTTTCCCACATCCGCGCCTGAATTTGACCTGTTTTGTCGGCCAATACCAAGGCGAGATAGTTTCCCTTGCTGGCATTTTTAAAAGGCGAGAGAGACTTGCGGACAATGAGAAAATCTTGCTCAACCATTTGTCCAGGTTTCAACTGAGTAATATAGCAATGCTCCAAATCGATAATCCTCTTTTCCCACTAATGTCTTTTTAATATACCATAAGCGAAGGGTCCTTTTCTATGGTATGATTAGAAAAAAGGAAGTGGTTTTTATGGTCAAAGCAGTTTTTAACGGCGAAACAATCGCCGAAAGCGACTTGACTGAATTTGTCGAGGGCAATTATTACTTCCCTCCTGACAGCGTCAATAACGCCCTCCTCAGTCCTTCGGATTACCATACCGACTGCCCCTGGAAAGGGCGAGCCAGCTATTACCACGTTCAGGTCGGCGACAAGCAAGAGAAAAACGCTGCCTGGTACTACCCAGCACCCAAAGAAAAGGCAGCGCATCTAAAAGACTTTATTGCATTTTGGAAGGGTGTCAAAGTGACCAACTAAGTGCTTACATTAAAGCCTTGCGTCATCCAATAAGATTTTAGCCAGATCCGGGCCTGCCTTTAGTGCTTGATTCAGCGCGGGGCCTCCTTGGCGGCATGGCTGGTTCAACCGCTGTCGCCATGGGATGGTTCCTTGCCTTTGATACAAGACCCCGGTATAAATCCCGGCATCGTCAAATTGCCAGGCCGCTTCCATTCCTTGGAGGCGGTCATTTTTATTATGCTCCGCTGGTAGCGGGCGCACGCGCTCTTTGTACCAGGCAAAGGTATTCACCTTGTTAAAGGAAATGCACGGTTGCAGGATATCGAGCAGAGCGTAGCCAGGATATTGGATCGCCGCCTGCATCAATTCGACTAATTCCGGCTGATTTCCGACAAAGCCCCGGGCGACAAAGCCTGCCCCCTGAGAAATAGCCAGCGCCAGGGGATTGAGGGGCATCGATGCAACGCCAAAGGGTTGCAAAGTCGTAGTCTGACAAAACTGAGTCGTCGGCGAGCCTTGTCCCTTCGTTAAGCCATAAATCTGATTGTCGTGGACGAAGTGAGCTATGTCGGCATTGCGTCGCAAGGCATGAATGAAATGATTGCCGCCTTCGCCGTAGGTATCTCCGTCGCCGCTGGTAATAATCACTTTCATATCCGGCCTCAGCGCCGCGATAGCCTGCGCCGGGGGCAGAGCACGTCCATGCAAGCCATTAAAGCAATTGACCTTGATATAATGCGGCAGTTTAGCAGCTTGTCCAATCCCTGAACAGATCACCACTTGGGACGGGGCCAGCTGTAGCCCGGCCAAAGCTTGTTTTAGGGATGCCAAGAGAGGGAAATTGCCGCAACCCGGACACCATGTAATCTCATCCGTCGAGGCATAATCTTTTATTTCCATTGGCTTACCACCTCCAGAACACGATTCGCTATCTGCCGGCCACTGAGCTGACGGCCATCGTAGCAAGAAATCTTCGCCTCTTCGGCGAGTCCGGTATTGACC